>CAYJSG010000045.1:0-7461 GCA_964372815.1 Candidatus Woesearchaeota archaeon | reverse complement strand
CTCGTGTGTGACAGAAAAGGTACCCCAAGGATAACAGGCTTGTCGCGCCCGATAGCTCATATTGACGGCGCGGTTTGGTACATCGCTGTCGGCTCTTCCTATCCTGGCTGTGCACAAGCAGCCAAGGGTGTCGGAGTTCACGCATTAAAAGGGATCGTTAGCTGGGTTAAGAACGTCAAAAATAAAGCAACGAATCCTGTCCAAATCGCAACTATCGAAAACACGGCGTTGCATAACAGCAATGTTATGAAAAATAAAATCAGCTCATATCGGTGAAACCTTTTTATTTTTAACTGTAAGTAAGATGGTAATACCGAGGGAAGGTTCAAGAAAAGTAAGAAAGAATAATTATATAAAGTGCGGATTGTTTCCTTTAATATGAGTCTAGAAATAGATCTTGAAGAATTAAATCCCAGACCAAGAGAGTACTTGGTTCCGTATTTAGGTAATGAATGGTATCTTGAGAGAGTAGGTAAAAAAATTGACATGAAGCAAAAAGTAAAAGAAATAGATCCGGAAATAAAATATGAACTATTACGTGCTACAATAAGCATGGGAGTAGTTCAGAGTATTGAAGTTTTTGGATTAGCTTTAGGTGCATATTACCTCATTTCTCAACTAACGAATTAAATTTTCTTACATAATTAAATTGTAACCCCTGTAGAGACTTAGATTTTCTCTTAAAACAAAGAGATAGGAATCGTCAATTCCGAAAAATCTAGACTTATGCTAATCAAAAGCATAGGTAACACGCTGATCCCCTTCAAATGAAGGGTGAAGGTATAGTCCACACCAATGCAAATAAATAAGCATGGAGAATGTACGTGAGACAGTTTGTATGATATCTACTAGGCGCGTTGTTGTCTGAGTGGAACGAGCATCTAGTACGAGAGGAACGGTGCTCGGGTGCCTCTGGTTTACCAGTTGTTACGAGCAGGCTGGGCAGCTACGCATCAATGGATAAGTCCTGAAAGCATCTAAGGACGAAGCCACCCGCAAGACGAGACAACTAAGGCCGTCATAGAAGATGACGTTGATAGAGCTGGTGTGTACACTCCAAGAACCCGAGGAGTTCAGCACGCAGCTACTAATAGCCTCATTAATTTGTATCTTTAATTGCCTTTCCCCTCGTTGATTTGATTTTATCAATAAATTTATGATAAATAATTATTTTTATACTATTGATCATATTAATTAAAATAAAACTCCGAGTAGTTTATTACTCCTCTTCTTCATAACCGTCTCTTCCTTTATACTTAAGAAAATTCCTTCCAAAATAAATTGAAATTACTAATCCAGTTATAATCATAAAAATTGTTGAATATTTTCCCCGATACTTTAAATAGAAAGCGTACCCAAAAGCTATAACTATAAGCAGCCCGCTTAAAGTTCCCAAATAGGCGTTTGTCATAGTTAAATTCCTAGTCCAAATTAAAAGTCCTGTGATAAAAATAGCAAAGGTGAGAGAAAATATAATCTCTGAAATTCCAAATCCTGTTCCTTTGACTGCATTTAATAAAATATAAAAAACTAGCGCAATTCCTAAAAATATGGAAAATAATATGATTGTCTCTAAACTAATGAATCTATCTTTAGATTTTTTAACGTTCCCCTTTTTCATAATAAATTTAAATTAGCAAACTTTATAAATCCTTTTTATCTTAACTTCTTGTGAGTTGGGGAGCTGACTTCGGGCTTTGTCATTAGATTGACGAGTTTTTTTATCAAAACTAAGTCTGAGGAAGGTCCAGACATCCTTTGCTAGACATTAGCAAAGAAGTAGCGATTCATAAAAATGAATTGTCGCGAGGCAGAGCTCTGGAACAGAAACGATATAGCTTTCAAGAAGCTATGAACCTATGCGGGAAGCTATGAAATGAAAGAATTGATGAAACGGCCAACTTCGCTGATGCAAGAGCCTTAGCCGCTTGCTTAGACAGATGTCAGCACAAACTATTCCACAATGAAGTTTGACAGAATCTGGCCTACTCCAACTCACATTTTAATTTAGATGGCGTTTCTAAAAACATTTAAAAGCAAACTATTTCTTTTCAATATGTGGAGATGTAGCTCAGGGGGAGAGCAAGCGATTGAAGCTCGCCATGTCGGGGGTTCGAGTCCCTCCATCTCCATTTAAGTCTAAAATTAAAAAAACAAAAAATTTATATAACTTGTTTACATATGATAATAAAAGAGGTAATAAAGAAATGCCTAAAAAAAAGAAGAAATCTGTTAAAAGAACTGGTAGAAAAGCGCCAAAGAAAGGTAAGAAAAAAAGGTACGCTGGTAAAAAAAGAAAGCGCGGTTAGATTATTTTAACAAAAATTTCGGATAACTTTTTCTTTTATAAAATTTTAAATTATTTATTGTAATAACTTTCCTAGAGACTAGTCCATTTAAACTATAAGGCAGCCTAATCAAATCAATATATCCTCTCGATACCCATGGATCTATCGGATATTTGGAAAATCTTTTTGTTAATATGTTCCTTTCTTTTAAACTTAAATAGAAAACTACTTCATCCAGAATATGTAAATGGAATCCTCTTCCAGAATAAACCATCGTAATATTTCTGAATTCTTTTTTTAATTCTTTCTTCATTCTTTTGGCCCAGATAAAAGCCTTATTAATACAATTCTCGCACAATTCTTCATCGTTAGAGCATTTACATTTTATGTTGTCCGAATCTATATCAAAAACAAATTCTTGTTTTTTCCATTTATCAAATTTTAATGTTCTCAAAACTTTTTTAGGATTTAAATAATAATTTCTGGAATAATAGACATCTTCAGGAATATACTTTATTATTTTTCTATTTAATTCATTAAAAGGAAAGTATAATAAATTACCTCTTAATTTCTTATCAATAATAATTCCTGTTTCAGTTCCAGCATCAATCGCACACAGTTGAGGCAATTTCATTCCATTATTAATAAACCATCCTTTAACTTTTTCGATATCAAATTCATTCTGATAAAACTCTTTTCTCTCATTTAATGTGGCTGGTCTAAATTCGACTCTCTTTTTCATAATAATCTTTATTTTATTAAGTTTTAATATCTAACGCATAAAATATAAGTATATCAACCTCTCAAGTCCAAAACCAAGCCCCATAAATCTTCTATCAAAAACCTCCCTGTTTACAAAATCATCTTCATTTTTAATATACATATAATTATTAATATTTCTTCCAACCAATCCTCCAGATGCTAACTCAATCAATTTGTCTTTATTGTAGAAAAAAATCTCGAATTTAGTTGTCAATTCGATATCAGGCGAACAGTCATAAAAAGATTCTTCTTTAGGATAATCAGTCACTATTAGCCAACATCTCCGAATTTTTTTTAATTTGTTTTTCATAAGATCTTTATAAGAAATGTGTTGAAAATTAAATTTCGATAGCCTTCTTTTAAGTTGCATATTTTCTTCTGCCTTTTTTAATGATTGACAAAAAATGTCAAGAACATCGTCCATAGAACCATTTTTAATATAATAATCTAAAACCTTAAACTCGTAATTATGGATTTCTGTAAGATTTTTCTCATTTCTAAACAAACTGCCTATCCAAAAGAATTTATCAAAATCTCGCCCGACTTCCCACACATCTGGTTCTGTACCATATCGTAAAAATAAACCATCTATTAATTTAAAGTACGGTGTATTCTCAAGCTTATAATCTACTGTAGAATATAATGAATGCTCAAAAAACCCTTTTCCAATTAACAATTCTCTAAAAGAATTAATATACTTGCTTAGTTCTAAAGTCTCTATGTTTCTTATACTATCCATATAATCTTAATTATCCCGCCATTTTTAATCTTTCCATAAGATTTATAAAACTCTTGCTCTTTAATTTAATATGTCAAAAGAGGAAATAAAAGATAATAGCTTTGGGATTTCATCAGTAATTTTAGGAATTTTAAGCATAGTTATCTCTGGAGGCAACGGTATAATTCTAGGAATCATAGGTCTATTTTTTAGTCTTAAACAAAAAAAGATATCTAAGAATAAATGGTCGAAAGCAGGATTAATCTTAAGTATTATAGGTATAATTCTAGGGATAGTAGCAATTATTGTGGTGACTATATTTGCATTAAAGAACCCCCAATTAATATCACAAATTCAAAATCAAATTGCCAATGCAAATAAACAATAAAAAAGCAGCAGTAGAACTATCAATTGGAACTATAGTCATAATAGTGCTTGCCATGTCAATGCTTATTCTAGGCTTAGTATTGGTGAAAAATATATTTACAAGTTCTATTTATAATGTTAAATCTATCAATGATAAAGTAAAAGGGGAAATAGGAAAACTTTTTAATGAGGAAGGGAAGAAGACAGTAGTATATCTTGCGGATTCAAAAGCGGAAGTTGACCAGGGAGATGATTGGGGGGTTGCATTTACAATAAAGAATATAGAGAAAGGAACAACTAAATCAAGTACCTTCAATTATAAAGTAATAGCAGCAGATATCGCAGAAGATTGTAAGGGCTTAACTAAATCAGATGCGGAAAGATGGATTAAGTCAAGACGGACTAATACAATAACTTTGGGTCCAGGAGAGCTAGGGTACAATATAGTTAGATTTTCTATTCCAGAAACAGCTCCTCTCTGCATAGTTCCTTATAATATAGAGGTTACAAAAGACGGACAACAATATGCAAACGATCTTTTTGATATAGTTGTTGTCGGTTAATCAATAGATATTCTATGCGATTTGCAATTTGATAAATGAAATATTTTTATAGTTAATTTCTAAGAGTTCTATATGAAAATTGCAATAGACTTAGACGAAGTGTTAGTAGATTATACTGATAGTTTTCTCAAATTTTACAATACCTCTTATAAAACAGATTTTACAAAGAGGCAAATAGCAAAATATGCTTGGTGGGAATTATTTGATTGTGCGAAAGAAGAAATAATTAAAATAGTATACGTTTCTACGAAACAGATTATTTCAGAGACCTTAAACCTATTCCTGGCTCACAAGAAGCGATAACGTTCTTAAATAGACAATATGATTTATTTATTGTGAGTTCGCGCCCTCTAGATGTATTAGAAAAAACATTAGATTGGATTAGTTTATTTAACTAATCAGTGGGCTAAAGATATTTTAAATACTAATCATGTAAAAAAATCAGACCTTTGTAAAAAATTAGAAATTCCAGTTATAATTGAAGATGCTCCAGAAACATCCATGGAGTGTGCAGAATCCGGAATGCAAGTTTTACTTTATGACTTTCCATGGAATCAAAAAATTCAACATCTAAAAATCCAGAGGGCAAAATCCTGGTCAGATGTGTTAGGAGAAATTAGCAAACTTTCAAAGCCACGAAACCCTTAAAAACCTCTATTTTCTTCATTTTCCATGGAATTTAAAGATTATCAAAGATATAGATGGTTTTTCACTTCAATTAATAAACTAGTTGTTGGTGGAAAAAACGCCTTACAGAACGAAGAATTAATCAGAAGGCTAAAAACAACGAAAAAAGATTTTATTGGCATGCATACTGCAGATCCTGGAAGCCCATTTGCTTTTATTTTAGCAGATAAGAAATTAATAAAAAATACAGACGTCGGAGAGTGTGCAATATTCACAGCCTCATTCAGCCGTGCTTGGAAAGAAAAGAAAAAAAAAGCAGAAGTTCACATCTTTAATCTTTTTCAATTATTTAAAACAAAAATGATGAAAATAGGAACTTGGGGAGTCAAGCCGCCAATTAAAAAAACGCTTGTAAATCTGGAATTGGTTCTAACAAAACAAAAAGCAAGGCTAAGGGCTGTTCCAGAAAGCACAGTAAAGATAAAAAAAGATATTCTTCTAAAAATTATTCCAGGAAAAATAGATAAACAACTAATTCTTCCTAAAATACAAATTAACCTGGATGAGGAATTTTCACAAGAAGAATTGTTATCAGCACTACCATCAGGAGGAATAAAGATTAAAAATAAAAATGATATTTGAATCAAAATTCCAAATAGGCAGAAAAGGTTTAACAGAAGGTACGATTAAATCATTAAACCAAGACCTAAAAATACGTAATCAGGTAAGAATTACAGTATTAAAATCTGCAGAAAGAGATAGAGAAAAAATAAAACTTATTGCAGAAAATATTACACAAAAAGTGGACTATTATTGTAACTATAAAATTCTCGGTTTTACAATAATCTTAAGACGACAATCTAACAAGGAAAAAAATCGAAAGAAGTAAACCTTATAAACCTGGTTTTTCACTTCAATTAATCAGTAAAATGGTGGACATAAGGTCAATCAATCCTGAAAAATTTAATAAGCTCTTAGCAGACGCTCTAAAAAAAATAGAAGAATTTAAAGCTCCGGAGTGGGTAAATTTTGTTAAATCAAGCACAAACAGAGCAAGACCAATTAACGAGCCGGATTTCTGGTTTAAAAGAGTAGCAAGTATATTAAGACAAGTCTATATTAGAGGAATTGTTGGTGTTGAAAGACTAAGAACAAGATACGGCGGCAGAAAAGACAGAGGTATGCAGCCTCCTGAATTCAGAAAAGCAGGAGGCAAAATAATCAGGACAATTTTACAACAAGCAGAAAAAGCCAGCTTTCTAGAAAAATCAAAAGAATTAAAGAAAGGCAGGAAATTAACAGAAAAAGGCAAAAATTTCTTGGAGGATTTGGCGAAATGACATACCACTATCCAAAAAAAGTTCATCTAGCAGTCAAGACAAGACAAACAAAATGGGCACCTTTTTGGGCAGTAATTAGAAAATTTGGAATGGGAAAAAAAATCCACCCTTCTCAAATTACAGCTCATCGAAGACATTGGCGTAAAACTAAACTAAAAATTAAACCAAGGAGAGTTAAAAAACAACATCTAGGATAAAATGGCACAAAAAGAATATACAATTTTAGACTTAAGAGCTGGTTGGGAATCATCTTATGTTCTCAATTATTTATTTAATAGACTACTAACAAACAATCCACAAATCTCTGATTCAGATTTATTTAATAGACAGAGTTCATTTTGTCTTTTACCAACCGGAGTAATAGCTCAATCGGATGGAAGAAATTTAAGATTAATATCAGATGACAACCAAAAACTAGAAGAGTCAAGTTCATATCTAACCGGATTATTAAATAATATGGAATTAATAGAAATATAAAATGGCAGATCAAAAATCAACTTTAGAAAGAGAATATATTATTCCATTAAGAAGAGCATGGTTAAAAGCGCCTAGATATGAAAGAATGAGAATTGCTATAAGAACAATAAGAAGATTTATAGCAAAGCACATGAAAATTCCAGATAGGGATTTAAAAAAAGTAAAGCTGGACGTTTTTTTCAATAACGATTTGTGGTTTAGAGGAACAAAAAAGCCCCCAGCAAAAGTTAGAGTAAAGGCAATAAAAGAAAATGACATTGTCAGGGTAAATTTCGTAGAAATTCCTCAACATGTTAAATTCCTAAAGCAAAAACTAGATA
>CAYJSG010000044.1:0-7718 GCA_964372815.1 Candidatus Woesearchaeota archaeon | reverse complement strand
ACACCCTTATTATCTTCAGCCAGTCTCTCTCTAACAATTTGTATATATCCTCTGCTAACTTCCTTCAGCCAGAATTCTTGTAATTCTCGACAAGCAATATGTGGATGTAAACCTTCTAATTCTTCAGTGACTTTCTTTACTAAAGAATTAAATTTACTTAGTATCCATTTATCCTCGATAGAATACTTCCCAGTTTTTTCACCTTTCTTAATCAGTCTACTAATATTATATAAAATATTTAAATTATTTTTTGGCTCCTTTGCAACATTAAATCCAAATCTTAATTCTTGGCCAGGATTTTGCAGACAATATAACAATCTCATAGGATCTGCTCCAATTTTCTCAATAACATCATCAAACCAAATAGCGTTTCCTTTACTCTTATGCATCTCTTCTCCCTTTTCATCTTTTAAAGTTTCAAATCCAAGAATAGACTTAAATGGAGCCCGTCCAGTTAAGCTAACACCCGCCCACATTAAAGCATTGAACCATCCTCTATATTGTCCAGGCATATTCTCACAAATAAAATCAGCAGGGAACCATTCTTTCCAATAATCTCTATTATTTATATAATTTAAAGTCGAGAAAGGCACTATCCCTGCGTCCAACCATGCATCACCGACATCAGGAATTCTACTAACATCCCGCCCACATTTAGAGCACTGAATTTTAATTTCATCAATCCATGGACGGTGTATTTCGGGCAAATCATCAACTTTTTTCTTATCAATTGCTTTTTTCCTCAATTCCTCAATACTTCCAATCACATCTATATTTCCACAACCACACTCCCAAATAGGCAAAGGCAGGCCCCAATATCTCTTCCTGGAAATAAGCCAGTCGCTCATATTCTTAAACCATTCTCTTTGTCTTATCTTTCCATATTCAGGATACCACTTTATCTTCTTATTTTCAGAGATAAGTTTCTTTCTTATTTCTGAACATTTTACATACCATTCATCAACTAATCTAAAAACAAGTTCTTTGCCACATCTCCAACAGTGTGGATATCTATGTTTATACGATTCAGTTTTATAAATAAATTTTCTTTGTTTTAAATCTTCCAAAACTTTTTTATTTACTTCAGAATATTTCTCTAAACTAAATTCACCATATTCCTCACTATAAAATCCGCTTTCATTCAAGGGTGAAATAGCAGGCAATTTTTCTTTTTTGCCTAATTGATAATCTTCTGTTCCACATCCTGGAGCAATATGAACAATTCCAGTTCCCTCTTCTTCAGAAGCCAAATCCCACAGAACTACTTTATGAGGAGACTTCTTCTGCACCTCTAAATCTCTATAAGGCATAATATATTCAACTCCCTCCAAAGCAGAGCCATTTCTTTCTTCCACTATCTCATATTCTCCTTCCAACTCTTGTAACCGTGCTCTAGCAAGCCAATACTTGACTCCCTGATTCTCAACCTTAACATAAGAAATATTAGGGTTCACAGCAATTGCAACGTTAGCCAGTACTGTCCAGGGAGTAGTTGTAAAAATCAAAAAATATTCATCTGGTTTTTCTTTTAAAGGAAATTGCATAAACAATGCAGTATGAGTCACTTCTTTATATCCTTCAGTTACAATATCATGTTTAGAACTTGCAGTCCCACATCTCCAGCACCAAGGCACAGCATCCTTTCCCTTATACAACCAACCTTTTTCAAAATATCTTTTCAATAAATGCCAATTATGCAGGTTATTATTATCAGTCATAGTATAATAATTATTCTTCCAATCCATCCATTGCCCTAATTTTATTGACTGTTCTTGTTGTATATTAGAAAATTTCTCAACCCTTTTTTTACAAGCTTTAACAAAATTCAATATTCCAAATTTTTCAATATCTTCCTTACTTTCTAATCCCAAATCTTTCTCTTCTTCTCTTTCCACCCATAATCCTTGACAGTCAAATCCATTTTGAAATCTTTGATCAAATCCTTGCATTGCCTTAAATCTTTGGAATAAATCTTTATATGTCCTTCCCCAGGCATGATGCACCCCCATCGGATTATTCGCAGTTATCGGCCCATCTATAAAACTCCATTTTTTCTTTCCTTTATTTTTCTTTCTTAATTTCTCAAATATCTTTTCCTTCTCCCAAAACACTAATATATCCTTTTCAGTTTGTTGAGCATCATACATTTTCTTTCCTCTACTAAAATAAACAAAAATTAGCCTTTTATATTTTCCTCTTTTTTGATTCCCTTAAGAGTTGAAATGTATCTTCTCTAATGGCCGTTATTTTTACTTTATTTATAACTTATAACTTGTGTTTATGTCTTTTTGATTCACGATCAATAAATTTAATAATCAATGCAATACCTAGTTCATATGGATAAAAAAATAATTTCAAATATTACACCAAAAATTACAAATATTCTGAATGGATTTGTAGAATTTGGATTAATTGAGTCTATAGATAAAAGAATAGTTAATAAGCTCGCATTTGGGATGAGATATTTCACAGGAAATAAATCTAAAGCGATAAAGATAATTTGTGTAGGGTATTTAGTAGAGTTACATAAAGCTCTTTTATTTGACCCCGAATGTATCGATGATTGTCAGGAAAATTATGGGAGATTAATTCAACAGTTAATTAGAATTACTGATGGTATTTTACAAGGTATAAAGTTTGAAATTGAAGGTAAATATCCAGATGAAGAACCAGTTATAAAAACAGTTTTTAATAATAAAAAATATGAGGCTAAATTGAGATTTTATGGCGATTACGCCGATTCAACTGGATTAATAACGCTTTTAAATAGAATTTTAGAAGATATAAAAACACAAAAAGATTTTATGCTATTAACGTTACAGGTGATGGAAACATTTTCTTTTTAACTAAAGAACAAAATAAACATCTAAAATCGGTTCTTGAATCAAGAGAATATCGCGCTTTAATAAAACATTTGTCTAGATGATACAATTTAATTATCTTAGGGCATTTAACTTCAAAAAACTAAAAAATAGAAAAGTTTAAATGTAACTTCTACAACATTTAACTTTATGAAAACAGAAACACTATTAAAAAAATTAAAGGGAACACATACAATAGAATCTATAGCAAGGCTTCTAAAAGTTAAAAAACAAAAAGCAGTTTATTATGTTCATAGGTTAAGAAAAAACAGCTATGTTAAAACAAAAAGGACTTCAGAAGGAAAGCGCGTTTACAACATTTCATTTGAAAACAAGTTTAAAGGAACAAATCATATAGAAATAATTAACAAATATTCCCCAATAAAAGTTCTTCCTATTGAAGATTATCAGATATACGGAAAACCACCAACTCCAGAAGAAACTTTAATTTACGCTACAAACTCAAAAAACTTCCGTATTATCCTAGCTTCTCTCATTCTCTTTAGGAAAATAAGAAATTGGCCTTATTTATACAAACTCGCAAAGCAAAACTCATCTTTTAATCTTTAAAGCAATAGACTTAGACAATAATAAAAGACTAGATGTAAATTACAGGAATTCCATATACATTATCAACTAAAGTTCAAGTAAGAACAGGTCGTAAAAATATTAAGAATAGAATTAATGTAAAAAACTTTAGATATTCTCACATTGCTCTTCTATTTGAAGTTTATAGCGAGAGGGTTTTTTAATATACTTATATAACAAAGACAAATCTTTTTTATTTATTTTCCCATCCTCATTTACATCGGCATTACATTTACACTTATCAATTCCGTATTCCCCTTTTAGAAAAGAATTCAAAGAATAATAATCTTTAATATCAACTTTCTTATCTTGATTAACATCTCCATTTAGAGAGCATTTATTAGTATATTTCTCAAGAATTTTAATTGTCTTAGACTTAATATCTTGAGCAATGCTCTTATCATTCTTAACTTGTATTATTGCATCTTCTACAGACAAGCTAGATCCTGCTCCAGCGCCTCCGTCACCTCCTCCCAAGAGCGGATTATAAAATTCGCATCCTAATTTATCTATTGTAGGATCATTGCCAATAGAAGGATAAGGTTCTGGAGGGGATACTCCACCCTTAAACAAATAATTCAATAAATATTGTGGATCTGAAATATCAACTCTGCCATCGTCATTTGCATCAGCTGCATCTTTACATTCTAGTGAACTGCCTCTAAAGAGATGGAGAAGAATTTTTATCGAATCAGAGATATCAATTTCTCCATCTGTATTAGAGTCTGCTCTAATGAAAGTCTCAGCCTCAATAATTACTTTGAAAGATAGAGATACCCCAACAAGATTGAAATTGTCTACACACTCCACACGCCAAGTATAACTTCCATCAGCTAAGTTTTGTTCAAAAACCTGTTCTGTGTTTTCTGAAACTTGATGAGTTGTTTGCTTTACTTCATCATTCACAATAAGAGAACAATTTTCAACTCTTCCGTCATCATTCACTTTGTACACAAACCTTATTTTCCCACTCACTCTCGTATTCTCGGGAGGCGAAATCAAACTTACCACAGGTTTTCCTTCCGGGTCTGAAACATACACTGCTTCTGGAGCAACTGCAACATCTCCAAGCTGTTGGCCTTCAGGTTGTTGAGAATCAATAAGAGAGATATAAAGGTCGAGAGTTTCTCCTGGTAGAGCATCAGTATCAATAATAAACTCATAGAACCCTGTTGAAATTTCTCTCATGAAAAGTATTTCTTGTTTATCTTCTGCTGTTGGAATTTTTCCCGGAAGGGTGAGATAAACTTCAAAATTGCTCTCGTTAATTTTTCCGTCATTGAGAAAGCTGGTTGGATTGCCAAACCCATCGGCTACACTTACAACGACTCTGAAGGGTGAGTAAGCTATTGTGAATGGAGTAAGGATTTGTACTCTCACTTGGCCTGTTTTGATAAAATAATCCTTGATTCCAGTGAATATTCCAAGTGCTGCTTTATCAATAAACGTTTGTTGAGTAAGGAGAAGGTGGTCATTATAATTATCGTGAAAAGCGACCTCAACATAACCGCTTGGAGAAGTTGCTAATCTTTGGAGTGCTGTATTAGTATTTGCAAGATATTGATCTGGATTACTTACACTGTCAATATTCCACAATATTTTGAGAATAGGGGTTCTTATTATTTTGGCAATTTCCTTATCTCCTGTATCATAATAAAGAAACCTTGATCCAAATGAATTTCTATTTATAGGATTAGTATTATTTACTATAGCATTTGTATGGATTGCAATTAAAAAATCTGGTGCTAATTTATTTGCATATTGCCAGCGAACATTGATGTCTTTATTCTTTGGATTATTACCATTTACAGCTATATTCTCTTCTAAAACATTAATTAAGTACTCATAGGCACCTTCTTCCATCCTCGGTCTACCGCTGCGGCCTATGCTAAATGGAAGTGAAAGTTCTCGAGTAGAAAATGCAAAGGCTTTCTCTGCTTCTAAAAGCTCTTTTAATTTTAAAGCTATTTTCGCTGTGATTATTCCTTCGTTAGTTACTAAACCGCTCTCAAATCCTTCAGGAGGATCTTTACCAATATCTTCTCCAAAATCTTTAATAAAACAATCAACGAATCTGTCTTTGGGGTTATCGTATCGCTCGCACCAAGGCCTCGTATGTTCCCAGACACCATTATTATCAATCAGTCCGTGCCCTGGATCAATCAGAATCTTCTTGTCTTTTAATGTGCTTAGTTTTATTGTGCCTATACTTTCGTATTTTTTTCCTCTGTCTTCTGCAATCACATGAATAACAAATTTTTGATCAAGGGGAAAAGGTTCTGGTGTCCATAGATATTCAAAATATGCTAAAGTTTTATTTTGGAAATCTGAAACAAGAGTTGCTGAAGTAAATATGTTGATTGGAGAGTCTCCCAATAGAGGATAAATGTACACATTGACCTTAGTGCTTTCAACTCCTGCCTGATTTTTTACTCTTCCTTTAATGAGGACGCTCTCTTTATTGTTGAATTTGGTGATAGAGGTTTGTACAGAAGTGATCTCTGGATCTGGAAGCGGACAAGACTCAAAAACAGCTCCCCCTTCACCTTGAGCTCCAGCTCCAGGACAACCTCCTACTCCAGGCTCGGTTCGTAGCGTAATATTCTCTGGAGAAGAACAGCCAAGAGCATTACAAGCCTCAACCATGAACGTCACATCAGTCCCAGAAGGTAAACTGGTGTTGCAATAGAAATTAATAGCCGGAGGTTGTGTATGAAAAGATAAAGCCTGATTACCAATCATATCAGTTACCTTATACTGAATATCGCATCCATTTACAAGAGGTTTTTCCCATTCTACACAAATGAGATTCTTATTGCTACTCTGTTTCCGGAGATTCCTGACAGATCCCGGAGAAACCCCAACAGAAAAATTGTTGCTAATCGTATAAGACCCGATTCCATAAACAGCAGAAATATTACTATAGTAAGATTTGCCTGGTGAGGCAGATATATGACAGACTTCTGTTAGTTCATTTGTAATAGGCGGTTTACACAATGGTGTTTCAAAATTATTTTCTTCAAAGACTTTAAGATCAAAGTTTTGTGATAATGTAGTGAAATTTAATAGAAGAGAAAGGCAGCCTTGTTGTTTTATTTCATCTCCTTTTATTACCCACCAATCATTTTGGTCATTAAAACTGTTGAGAGTTTCTGAGCTGTTTAGTGAATTTAACTGGAGAAGACTTGCTTCAGTTGGTTGATCATCGCGTTTAGGGCATTGTCGAGTGCAACTCCCTCCGCAATCGATACCCTCTTCTCCTTCATCTTTTTGTCTATTATTGCAAGGATCAATTGAACATTGCTGAGTTACATTGCAGAATCCACTTTTGCAGTCAAAGTCTTTAGAGCAATTTTTTCCTATTTCGCAAGTTAATCCATAGATAGTGCATGAGTCTCCACAGTCTACATCAGTTTCGCCTTCGTCTTTTTGCCGATTTTTACAGAGGGGAGGAGTTTCTCCTATGAACGTCTTTTTTAACCAAACTCTATAATTGGTCATGCCTGTCATGATATAGCCACCATCAAAAGTTGGTTGGATTGAATAGCCTCGATCTTCTGCTCCTTTACTACCAAAAGACCATACAGGACCTAAAATTCCTCCTTTATCAGTTTTGATAAGACGAATAATCATATCTCCATTGACATTGGTTTCGCCAATTGCTAAGTAACCCTCTTTTGTTTGGATAACTGCATTGATAAAATCGTCATTAGACTCACTTCCATAACCTCTATACCAATCCAGTCCGCCCTCTGATCTTATTTTCAAAAGAAAAAATTGAGGCCGATCATATTCTATAACTGCCCACCAATCTCCAAATATACACTCCCCCACCGACTTATTTTCCCCTTCAAGTCCACTACACCTTCTCTCTAATAACCTCATAGGATTGCTATATCCGCCAATAATATATCCATCGTCTTTCTCTCCATCATTATCATCGTCAGTTTGCTGAACAGAATTACCAACAGCTTTAATATAATTACAGGGTAAAATGAGCTTTTTTTCCCAACTTAATTCTCCATTTGCATTTGTTTTCACAATATAAAGGAAAGATCCTTTAAGGTCATACTCTGTATCTGCGCAGTTCTCGTTTTCTTGATCTAAGTAAGTGTGCCCTGTAATAATATACCCTCCATCAGCAGTTTGTATGGCAGAATGTCCAGCATCTCCTCCACTACCACCAAAATGTTTCTCCCATCTGAGACCTCCGCTTGCATCAATTTTAACGAGAGACATATCATAATCGCCAAAAGTGCCAAGACCATT
>CAYJSG010000043.1:1714-7769 GCA_964372815.1 Candidatus Woesearchaeota archaeon | reverse complement strand
GAAAGCAGAAGACTTAATAGAGAAATTTGGAAGCCCCTTATTTTTATTAGATGAGTCTTTATTTATTAACAAAATAAAACAAGTGAAAGATTTATTCCATAAGAATTATGATAATTTTAGAATCGCATATTCTTTCAAAACAAATTATTTGAAAAGAGTTTGTGAATTAGTTATGGGAGAAAAGGCATTAGCAGAAGTTATTTCTGGATTTGAATATTATATTGCCAAATCTATTGGATATAATGGAAAGCAGATTATTGTTAATGGTCCATATAAGCCTTTCAGCGAGTTAATCAAATATGTAGGAGATTCTTGCATTATTAATGTTGATAATAGGGAAGAATTGGATAATCTTAATAAAATTGCTAAAGATTTTGATAAGACGATAAATATAGGTATTAGAGTTAATACAAAAGTTGGAGAATTGCCTTGGAGTAAATTTGGATTCTCCTTAGAAAATGGAGAAGCTATTTCTATTGCAAAAGAAATAACTGGTAAATATAAGGGTTTGAAATTAAATGGACTTCATTTGCATATCGGAACCAATATTTCTAATCCAATTTATTATAAAAAGGCAATATTAAATTTATTGTTGTTTGTTAGAGAACTTGAGGATCTAAAAATAAAACTTAATTATATAGATCTAGGTGGAGGATTCCCCAGTAAAGACACTTGTCCTTTAAATGAGAACTTAGAAAATTGGAATGAGAAGGTAGACTTTCAGGAATTTGTTAAGACAATATGTGAGTCATTAAACAAATATTACAATAGAAGAGAGAAACCCATATTGATTATAGAACCTGGAAGATTATTGGTTGATGAGTCATTTTCTTTGGTTTCAAAAGTTTTTTCGGTTAAGGATATTCATGGAATAAATTCAGTTTTTATTGATGCGGGAGTTAACATAATTCCTTCCGCATATTATAGAAAACACAAAATAGAAGTATTTTCTAGGGAACAAAAAGAATTGACAGATATTTATGGCCCTTTATGTATGCAAGTGGATTTAATTGAATCTGGAATTAAATTGCCAAAGTTGAAAGAAGGAGATATTTTAATTGTAAAAACTGTTGGAGCTTATGAGTTATCTCAATCTATGCAATTTATTAGAGAACGGCCAGCAGTGATTTCGATTTCATCCAATGGAAGAATAAATCTATGTCGCAGAAAAGAAACTTACAAAGATATTATGCAATGCGACTTGGAGGTAAAAAATGAATAATCAAAAACCAGTTATTGGTGTTACTGCATTTAAAAATGTGGAAAGCCCGCAACCGGGATTTGGAGTAGCACGTTGTCTAAAAGAAGAAGGATACACTATAATAGGTTTAGATGATACTCCTCTAACTTCTGCTATTTTTGCACCTTACATTGATTCTGTATATTTGGTTAAAAGTATGGGTGAAGAAAACATAGAAGAATTTATTGCAGACTTAAAAAGAATAATAAATGAAACTAAAATGGAAATCTTAATTCCATGTTACGATAGGGAAGTCTATTTTTTTAATAAATACAGATTAAAAATAGAAGAGATTGGAATTAAACTTTTGATTCCTTCCAGAGAATCCTTAAAAATGGCTGCTAAACCCTTTCTTTCAAATTTAAATAAAATCGGTATAAATGTGCCAAAGACTATAAGTATCTCCGATGAAAAATATATTGAAAAAGCTTGTGAAGAACTTAATTTTCCTTTGGTATGTAAGGGAATAATAAAAGATGCTTATATCGCAAATAATATTACAGAAGCTAAATCATTTTTTCAAAAAATAAGGGAGATTTGGCATGGCGGAAAAGGTTCTGTATTATTTCAGCAATTTATTTTAGGAGAAACAATTACCATTTCTGGAGTATCTAATAAAAGAAATAACGTTATTGGGAGAGTAATCATGAAGAAACTTGGAATTGATTCTAAAGGAACAACTTGGAGTGGCATGACTATTCATTCTGAAGAATTAGATAATACCTGCAATAAGATAATTAAACATCTGAATTGGATAGGACCATTTGAATTAGAATTTATCAAAGACATAAAATCTGGAGAATTGTTTTTATTTGAAATTAATCCGAGGATTCCCTCATGGATATACCTAAGCAAGAGAGCGGGTTGCAATATACCTCTTCTTATTGTAGATTTATTATTAGAAAATGAAATAAAAGGAAATCTTGATTTTAAGGATGAGATAATCTTTTCAAGATATTCCGAGGAAGTATTTTATACAAAAGATGAGTTTGATGATTTCAAAAAATCTGGAAAAAAACTAATTCCAATTTTTGGAATAGGGGGTAAGAAAAATGAATGAAGAAATTATAACGATCTCTTCTGGAAAAGGTGCAACAGGAAAAGTTCCGAGTTATGTGAGAAAGATTTTAGAAGATAAAGGATTAAAAATTGATAATACTGTTGATGTAAGTGCGGCAGAAGAATTGCTGTTTGGGGATGAAAATGGCAGTGAATAGCGAATCTGAAGTGAGTGAAATGTATCGTTTCATAAATATAGCAGATGAAATTAATTGGGATTCTAAATACATTCCAAATACAGCGTATACTCATAGAATTATACTACCTATTTTAGATTTTATTGAAGACAGCATTAAAAGAATAACTCAAGATAATGGTGAAATGAGGGCAGTGGTGGGAGTTTCTGGTGGAATTGATTCTTGCTTAGTTTCTTGGCTTACTGCTAATGCAATGGAAAAGGGATTAGAAAGAGATTCAATCAAAGAAGCAAAACTGACTCTAAATACTTATTTTGGAATGAGTAAGGATGATTTAGAATATGGAAGAAGATTTTCAAGAGAACTTATTGAAATATTCCCTAACTTAGATATAACTTCTCAAGAAATGGATTTAAGACCTTTAATGAGACAAATTGATGGATTAAGTGAGAGATTAGTTATTTCTACTAGAAGAACTAAGACATATCCGGGGGAACTTGCAACGAGAATAATAAATCTTATGACATTAGAATATGCAGATAAAACTTCGCATTGTAGTGTTGATGGAACAAATGCCACAGAAATTGTTTTAGGGGAAATTGTTTTAGGAGCAGGATTAGAATGCTACCCACTATCAGATTTTTATAAAAGCCAAGTTTTTGATATTGCTGAAACAACTAAGCTTCCAAAATATATTCTTGATAGAAATCCGATAAATTCTACTTTTGGGATCGATAAAGTTAATTCTTACTTTGGGCAAATTCCTAAAGGGCTGGATGCAAGAAGTGTTTATGCAGTTTTAGATCCTGTTCTTTATCAATTACATAGATTAAAAAAAACTCCTGAAGAAGTTGCATCAAAATTAGGTCACTCAGTCCAGTTTGTTAAAAATGTTCAAGATAGATTAACTAAACAAAAATGTAGACGTTCACCACCCTTTTTTAATCAGAAAAACAAAACAACCACTTTAGAAAGAACTTGTAAGGAAATTCCAAATAGAAAAGTAAAAAAAGTTTTAGCCGATTCTTTTTTAGTATAGGAAGTATTTTAAACATTGGAATTTAAAAAAGATTATGGAGATGAATATATTTAAGCAGAAAACATGTGAAAGTTGCCTGTCTGTTTGTTTAATGAGTCTTTTGGATTCTCAAAAAGGAATAAAATTGGATAGCCAGGAAGAGTTTAATATTCTAATTGAAGGGCTAAAATTCACACGTTTAGATTTCTCAACAGGCCATTTGGTTTATTTAGCTAAAAAGTTCCCTGAATTGATATTTGAACAATATATTGACTTTGATGTTTTTTATGAAATACTAAATAAATTAGAGGTTCCTAAAAACCTTAATATGTACTCAAAAAAAATCAATTTAAAATTTTTAAAAGAAATGGTAAAAGAGAATCCAGTAATAATCTATTTAGATATGTACACCTTAGAAAGAATATATCATTATCCTCATTTTGTTATTCTTCAATCAATTAACGATGAAAATGCAATAATCTATGATCCGTGGTCTGGAGAAAAAATTGAAATAAAAACAAAAACTTTAATGATATCAATTAGCTACTTTAGGAATATGTTAAAGATTAGTCCAAAATTAATAAGGATAAAATAGTCTATTTGCAAGTAAGCGTCTTCTTTTTTCCTAAAAAAAGAAGTAAAAAATTAAGTGCACGTCTCTCTGATACATTGCCCACCCAAAAAATATTATTTCTAAATACAATAAATCGGCGTCTCGAACTCAAAATCTTTCGGATTTTGCCACGTCTTGCAGACTTTCGCATTCGGCTCAGGACAGATAACAGGGCTTAAACAGAAAATTCTTGCAGGATTTTCCCAAATTTTTTCTTTCAGAAAAAACTCTCGAGGTCACTTCGTTCCGCTCGAGTCCTTTGGGTTGTTTAAGCCCAAATTGTGCGACTAAAGTGTCCCATAATTTATTCTAACAAGATCCCATAATAACAGCTATAAAGTTCGTTTAATAGAAATGTTTTAAAAGGATATAATTCTATAAATTTAATGCTCTATAAAGCAATTTTTTTGCTCCAATAATATTGCCTAAATTTACTTCTGTATCTTTAAATGATTCTGTGCATCGAATTGCACATAATCTTCTATCTGATATTTAGCAACTTAGATTATCTCCTGTAGTGTCTAAACCTTTCTCAGGATAAGGTGATTTGGGCGCAGGGCCTGACTTGAAAAGGTGATTTGTAATATATTGGGCGTCTGAAATATCTATCCTGCCGTCGTCATTGGCGTCTGCTGCATCAAGGCAGAGCAATTGCGCTCCTGAAAATTTATAGAGCAGGATTTTTACTACATCTGAAATATCTAAAACGCTGTCCATATTTGCATCTCCTCTTATAAATTGTGCTGATTGGCTAACAACTCTTAGATTAACTATTTCTTCATCTGAAAGATAGCCGTCCCAGACTTTGAAGCTTAATCTGTAATTTCCTACATCGCTGGCTGTTGGTTTCCAGACAAGTCTTCCTTCTTTGAAATCAAATGTAAAACTATTCATTGCTAAGAATGCATTTGTGCTGAATCTTAGCATATCATTATCCAAATCAGTCGCAGAAAGGTCTATTATTATTTCTTCTCCAACTCTTACTGTTTTGTCACCAACTGGATTTAATACAGGAGGCCTATTACTAGCTGGAAACTGTATTGGGTTTTCCATAATTGGAGTGATTATTGCTTCTACGCCAGCATTGTCTAATTTATCTTTTATTTTGAACTTTATTAATTCCAGGTCATTGGTTCCCCACCAGTTTTGTTTTACGTCTATTGTTCCTCCTTCACCAAAACCAGTAATTAAATCAAAGTCTATATTATTTACTAAATAGTTATTGTTTATTTTATTATTGTCAATAATATTATAATTTTGTAAAATTCTTATTCCTATTTGGTTGTTTTTTATTATATTCTTTGTTATTGTGTTTGTGCTTGAGCGCAAGGGAATAAATATTCCTTCTGCTTTTGAATTGGATATACTATTTGAATCTATAAAATTAGAAGAGCTGTATAGCAAGATGCCTACTTCTTCTATATTAGAGAGCTCATTTGATTTTATGTTGTTGTTTGTTGATGTGTCTTCTATATCAATGCCTCTACCTACATTCATTATTTTATTGGCTTCAACAACGCTGTTCGAGCCAAATATAAAAATGCCCCCCATTACATCGCCGCCTAGATTTTTGCTGTCTTTTATGACATTGTTTTTGGCAGTGTTTGATGCTCCACTAAGCTGAATTCCTCTTTCTGAGTTTGATATTTCATTGTTTTCTACAATGTTGTTCGAGCCAAATAATATTATACCACTTTTTGAATTAGTGATTTTGTTGTTTATTATTTTATTTCCTGTAGATCTTCCATGTGTTACTATACTCTCATCATAATTATCTATATTACAATTTTTTACAAGGAAATTATTATTAAAATCAAATATACCGTTGCTCGAAGCTGTTCCATCCCCCACTAATTTAGCTCCTTGGCAATCTAGAGTAACGTCATTGGCATTTATGAAAATGCCTCTAGGAAGATTATATGTGCCTGGGCATAGGAAAGTGTTTTTTGTTATTCGCATAGCATTTGTTGGGATAATACATGGTTGAG
>CAYJSG010000043.1:0-1614 GCA_964372815.1 Candidatus Woesearchaeota archaeon | reverse complement strand
AGGAAAGTGTTTTTTGTTATTCGCATAGCATTTGTTGGGATAATACATGGTTGAGTATTAACTGCATGGAATGCATCTATTCTTCCAAATGAAAGACCATTTCCTTCATCTGTTACACGAACATTACTATTTCTAATTATTGATAGTATTTCATCAACGCTCAAATCTCTATTAACTTGTTTCATCAACGCGATTGTTCCTGCAACAATTGGTGTTGAGATTGAAGTTCCGCTACTCGCAATATGACCTCCACCTAATTTTGTTGTCACGATTATACTCCCTGGAGCCATTATGTCTAAATTATTGTAAGTATTTGAAAAGCAGGCAACTTTATCTGCGTTTGTTGATGTGTCTGTGCAAGTTTGGCTACAGTCTTCATTATTGCAAAACCTTATTCTGCCTACGTCAGCATCATAAGTAGCTCCTATAGAGATAATATTTGGTGCGCAGGCTGGATAGGAAATTCCATTTTTGAATCCATTATTTCCTGAAGAAACTGTAAAGGGAAGATTTCTCTCATATGCTGTATTAATTATATCGTTCATCACAGTTGGGCAATTTGTGCTATCGTATTCTTTATTGTCACCTAAACTCATGGTTAAAATTGTGATTCCGAGATTCTGCGCATTATTTACACACCAATCAGTACCTGCAATCAGATTTGAATAAGAGCATCTTCCATTTTGGCATGCCTTTGCGACTGCTATTTTTGCTTCTGGCGCCACACCTACAACTCCTCCATTTGCTATGGCAGCTCCAGCGACATTTGTTCCGTGGCCGTCGTAGTCTACTGGATGATCATTATCATTTATAAAATCGTAGCCCGCTATAACTCTACAATTTGGCCCGAAACATCCTCCAAGATCTGCATGATTGTAATCTACTCCACTGTCAATGATACAAATTACCTGTCCATTGCCTTTAATATTCTGGCCATTAACCTGCATTCTATGAACATCGTCTGCATTTATTAGCGGGATTGAATCTGCTAAAGACTGGTAAAGAAATTTATCTAAATAAATAAATTCTACCTTTTCATTATTTATCAATTTCTGCAAGCCTTTTTCTGTTATTTCTCCAGAAAATTTATTTACTGTTTTGTAAATATGGGAGATAATAAATTCATTATTTTTTAAAGTGTTTAATACCTGCTCCTGATTTTCTTTTATTTTTCCCTTATATTCTTTCCAGTTATTTATATCTAGATCTTTATCTTTTAATTCTATAATAACAGGAATAAAAGTTTTTTTGTTTAATTCCAGAATAATTTCTGATTCAAATTTATTTTCTGATGAATATTCATATATAGAAGGAGTCTGAGTTGTATATAAAGCTGGAGTTGGAGATGGTTCTGGTGGAAATTCTATGTTTATTTCTTTGGGTGGAGAAGCTGGTTTATAATCTTTATAGGTTTGTATTTTTAAAGTTTGCGGGGTTTGTGAAATTGCTTTATCTTTAGTTGTTTTGCTAGTTTTATTTTTTATATTTGAATTTTTAGCTGAAAAGGCAAGGTCTGTATTAATAAGAACAATAACTAATATGATAAAAAGAACCATTAAAATTTTCGAATATTTGCTATTTTTTATACTTTTGTTCATCTAATAATGAATATTT
>CAYJSG010000042.1:4466-7810 GCA_964372815.1 Candidatus Woesearchaeota archaeon | reverse complement strand
ATGAAGTCAGAAGCCATAACCTCAACATGAGTATGTTAGGTTATGGTAGTTCACTGTCTGAAAGATATGTCTTGATAGGTTTATTTAGTTCGTATGAAAATCTAAATTTAGATATAAAATCCAGCAAGAAAGCAGCTGAAATACTTTTCGAGCTTAGAAAAACTGGAAAGATCATTGAGGAATTTGATTGTGCCATTGCATGGATTTATTTGTCTAATAATATTAATAAGGTTATTACGAAGAATGTTAAACATTTTGAGAATATTCTTGGTTTGAAGATTATTTCTTATTAAAAAAGGCGAACATAAATTTATATATTATTATTTGCTTGAGATTTTATAATGAGTGAGAAGGAAAAAGAAGAAATCAGAAGAGAAGCTAGAAAGATACTAGATAACTTTGTTTTTGCTTTGGAAAAGGTAGGAAAGGTAAAAGGAAAAAGTTTTAAAAGGGAGCTTGGCGGGTTTAGAGAAGAAGGAAAAGGAGAGAAATGTGATGATGACTTTAGGAAGTCTATGTTTTCTAATGCTCCTGAAGTTAGGGGTGACTGTATAATTGCGGAGAAAAAGAAATGGTAGTTAAGAAGAAAAATAAAGGGAAAGAAAGATTGAAAGAAAAGGAGAAGAAGATAAAGAAGAGAGTAGTTGATGAAGAAGATGAAGAGGATAATTGGGAGGTTGAAGATGGAGAGAGTGAAAAGGAAATGGAGAATGATATTGAGAATGTTGAAGAGGAAGTAAAGAAATTGCAGAATGTTTTGAGTGACGTTGGCAGTGGTGAATTGGAAAGTGTAAATGTTACTGGAAGTAAACCAATTTCTGCTTTAAAAAAAGGTGACAAGATTAAAGTTGACGGGAAAGAATATGATGTTGATGCTCATTATGTTTTGATTGACCATGGGAAAACAAAAGAAATGGTTATTGAATTATTTGATTCTAGCAATGATAAAGATTATCAGTTAAGATATTTTTCTGATCAGTTTGAGACGAGCCTAGAATTTTATGAATTACAGGAAATTTTGTATGTTAAGAAGAGGATTTCTAAAGTGGAGTGGTGAGATTAAATTGTTTTTGTAGTTTTGGAAGAGATTTTATGTATTTTGTGACTTTTGAGTTTAGTTGATATTTTATATACATAGAAGGTTAGTAATATTTAATAATCTTTATTCTCTTGTTTTAGAATGAAAGTTGAGAGTATCGAGGATAAGGTTAAAGCATATTTGGAAAAGATAAAGAAAGGTAAAGTAGAACATAGTAATGTTTATAAAGGTATTAATAATAATATTAGTAATATGCTCCTCGGTGATCCGCAAGGGTCGCCGGATGAGTCCTTTTTTTGTTTCTTTGGCGAGTTAAGAAGGAGGATTTTTTATGGATAATACTTTGGTTTTTCTTGATGAGGGATTTATCTATAAATTAAGTAAATATCTTGGTAATGGAAAACCTATAAAATTTAATCGAATAGATTTTGCTATAAATTTATCTAAAAAAGAAAAATTATTCTGTAAAAAGATTTTTTATTATAATGCTCCTCCTTTTCAAAGTGATTCGCCAATTGCGGAGGAAGAAAGAAGAAAAAGAGGATATGACAAGTTCATTCAAAGTTTACAACGACACAAGGAGATTGTTGTTAGAGAAGGAAGGTGTCAAAGATTAAAAATTGATGGAAAGTTTATTTATAAGCAGAAGGCAGTCGATGTTTTATTGGCTATGGACTTATCCAATATCCCGATAAATGTTCCTTTAATAAAAAATCTAGAAGAACAAAATATTAAAACAATTCTTTATACTTATTATGAAAAGAAAAGAGACACTAATTTTTCTAGAAGCAATGAACTTATAAAATCAGTTTACAAATATGTTTTGTTATCAAAGGAAGATTTTGATAATGCTCCATTAAGGAAAAAGGAAACAAAATATGAAAGTTGAAAGTGTGGAAAAAAAGGTAAGAGAATATTTGGAAAAAATAAAAAAAGAAGATAAAAAGATAAATGCATTTTTGCATTTGAATGAAAATGTTGTTGAGGAAGCTAGAGATTTAGATAATAAGAAAGAAAAGAAAGGAAGGCTTTATGGATATGTTATTGGAGTTAAGAGTAATATTAATGTTAAGGGAATGATTTGTAATTGTGCGTCGAAAACACTTGAAAATTATAGAGCAGGATATGATGCTACAGTTATTAGAAGAATTAGAGAGGAAGATGGTTTGATAATAGGCATGACAAATATGGATGAATTTGCTGCTGGAAGTAGTGGGGAGAATTCTGCTTTTGGAGCTACACAAAATCCTGCTGCTTTTGGGAGAGTTCCTGGCGGGAGCAGCAGCGGAAGTGCTGCAGCTGTTGCTGCGGGGTTTTGTGACATTGCTCTAGGGAGTGATACTGGCGGAAGTATTAGAAATCCTGCTTCGCATTGTGGTGTTGTTGGCATAAAACCTTCATATGGATTAATCTCAAGATATGGATTAATTGATTTAGCTATGAGTCTGGATCAGATAGGGGTTCTGGCTAAAAATGTTTTTGATGCTGTTTCGTTGTTGAATATTATTAGAGGAAAGGATGATAAAGATAGCATAACATTTGATAGTAAGGAAATTAAATTAGAGAAAGTTAAAAAAATTAATTTAGGAGTTGTTAGATTAAAAGGAGTTGATAAAAGGATAGAGGAGTTAATTGATAAGAAAATTAGGGAGATGAAGGGTTTAGGATGGAATGTTAAAGAGGTTGAAATTAAGCATATTGAGCTGGCTGTACAGACTTATTATCCTTTAGTTTATGTTGAGTTTTTTTCAGCTACTAGAAGATTTGATGGAAGGAAATATGGGAAAAAAATTGAAGATGTTTGTGGGAAAGAGGTTTTGAGAAGGATTTTTGGAGGAAGCGAGATTACAAAAGCAGAGTTTAAAGGAAGATATTATAACAAAGCTCTGGATGTTAAGGAGATTATTAAAGAAGAGTTTGAAAATGTTTTTACTAGAGGAATCGATTTTATTGTTATGCCGACTTTTCCTATTTTACCTTGGAAAATTGGAGAAGGAAAAAGGATGAAGCCAGAAGAGATTTACGCGGCTGATGCATTGACGATTCCTGCAAATTTGGCTGAAATTTGTGCTGTTTCAATTCCTGTTGGAAAGATTGATGGAATTCCTGTCGGAATGCAGGTAATGTGCGGAAAGAGAGAAGAGGGAAAGATGTTGAGTATTGCGAGAGAGATTGAGGGATTGGTGTGAAAATGAAAGAGAAAGTTATTCTGAAAAGAAAACCTAAAGAATATTTAAAGCAAGGTTTGTTTTATTGTGGTGGATATGTTATTAAAGGGGTTTTAAGTGCATTTGATAAAGATGAG
>CAYJSG010000042.1:0-4456 GCA_964372815.1 Candidatus Woesearchaeota archaeon | reverse complement strand
GCGTATTCTGAGTTTCAACATCCTCTTCCAGAGGAGAGAAAAAATCCTGAGAAATATTCTCCATTTCATAGTATCGCGACTTCAAACTTTATCATTAGAAAATTAAAAGAATATGGGGTAAAAGCCAAAGTAGAAAATTCTATTAATTTTAATAGTGGTCAACGCTTAAATATTTTGAAAGATAATTTAAGAAAAGGACTTCCTGTTATATTAAGAATTGGCAATGGTTATAGGAGAAATGGAAGATTTAATATTTTGAAGGCTTTATTTTTTGGGCATTGGGTTTCTGTTTGGGGTTTTAGCGATAGCAAAAAAGTTTTTTATATTTATGATTCTGCTGCGCCAGTTGTTCAGTGGAGAAAAGATATTCCAATTGGAAATGTAATCAGATCATATGAAGATGTTTTAAGAGATTGGAAGTTAGGTGGCAGATTAGGTTTTGGGATAGGGAAATATAAGTATATTTGTATTCAGAGGTAGATTGTTAAAGGTTTATTAATGTTAAAAGAATTTTTAGATAAGAATTTGAGTATAATTAAGTTTAAAAGTTTTAATTGTGATAAGAGATTATGGAAGTAAGAGGAATTAAGATTGATTTTTTAGGGCATTCAGGCTTTTTAATTAGTAATGAAAATGGGAAAAGGATAGCGATAGATCCCTATAATATTAGTGATAATGTTGACAAAGTGGATATTATTTTAATCACACATAGTCATTATGATCATTGTAGCATAAAGGATATTTCTAAATTGGTAAAGGAAGGAACAATTTTGGTTGTTACACCTGACTCGCAAAGTAAGATAACTAAAATTGATGGTGTTGAGATGCAGATAGTTGAAGTAGGAGATGAGTTGGAATTTGGAAATGTGAAGATTGAGGCGTTGCCTGCTTATAATGTAGGAAAAGATTTTCATCCTAAAAATGAGAATTGGTTAGGTTACTTAGTAAAAGTAAATGATGTTGTTGTTTACCATACTGGAGATAGTGATAAAATTCCTGAAATGGAGAAATTGACTGGATATGGAAAAGAAGGGATTGAGTTTGTTGTTTTGTTGCCTGTTTCCGGAACTTACGTAATGAATGTTGAAGAGGCTGTTGAAGTTGCTTTGATGTTGAAGCCGGATTTGGTAATACCAATGCATTATGGGGCGGGAGTTGCCGGGACAGTCGAGGATGCAAAGAAATTTGTTGAATTGTGTAAGGAAAAGGGATTGAGAGCTGAATTGCTGGAAAAAATCTGATAAGACTATTTTCTTTTTTCATTAGTAGTGTTTTAGACGTGATCGGAATTAGAAAATGGATGTTAGATTAGTTATTCTTAATCTACTTTATCGATAATATTGCCACTCTTCTATTACATTGTAGTATAGTCGAATATTTAAATAGTGGTTTATTAAAAAAATTATGGTTATGATAATAGTTGAAAGGAGGTTTCTAGGAAAGTGCTAGACTTTGCAAAAGAGGCTCTACAACATGCTGAGACTCACAGTATAAATTTTGAGGAATTAAAGGCGGGCAAAGCTAACATTAAGGTATTTGGTGTTGGCGGAGCTGGATGCAATGCTGTCACATGGTTATTTAATAAGGGCATTAGTGGCGCGACTATTTATGGTGTTAATACTGACGCTTTACACTTAAGTATTACTAAGGCTGATGAAAAGATTCTTATTGGAAAGGAGTTGACTAGAGGTCTGGGATGTGGAGGTTATCCACAAAGGGGAAGAGAGGCAGCTAAAGAATCTCTTTCTGAATTAAAGAGATCTGCGAGTGGTGCTGATATGGTTTTTATTGATGTTGGTTTAGGAGGCGGAACAGGAACTGGCGCAGCTCCGGTTATTGCCCAATTAGCCAAAGAATCCGGGGCAGTGGTAATTGCTGTAGCTACAATGCCTTTTGATTGTGAGAAGGCGAGGCATGAGAAAGCCGAGTTTGGTTTGCAAGAATTGACAGAAGTTGTTGATACTGCTATACTGATAGATAACAATAGACTTGTTGACATTGCTGGTAATCTTCCTATGGAGCAGGCGTTTGCAGTAGCTAACGAGTTGGTTAGTACAATGATAAAGGGAATTGTGGAAACAATTACTCTTCCTTCGTTGATTAATCTCGACTATGCTGATGTTTCTGCTATAATGAAAAATGGGGATGTTGCGGTTATTGGTGTTGGAGAGTCAGATACTCAATCAAGAGTAGATGAAGCAGTTAGACAGGCTTTAACGCACCCTTTATTGGACGTTGATTATAGGGGCGCTACTGGAGCATTAATACATATAACTTGCGGGCCAGATTTTAAATTAGAGGAATTCTCAGGAGTTGGAGAGCTTGTTACAGAAAATATAAGCCCTGATGCACAAGTCATTATTGGAGCTAGAATAAACAGAGAGTTTGCGAACAAGGTTAGAGTTATTACAATAATGACTGGAGTAAAATCCCCTTATATTATGGGGAGGCATATTGAGACTCAAAGAGTTTCTACAAAACCTCAAATGTCTGATTTGGGAATAGAATTTTATAATTAATTTTTTTAAGAAGGATTTTTCCTTCTTTTTTTCTTTTTTATGATATAGTTGAACTATAATTTGAAGACTTTGTTAGTATTTAAGTTATAATAATCAAATTTAACTCATATAGAAGTTATTATTTTAGTGATTTTGGATCTTGTGGCTCTTGGAAGAGGTATGGGCGGTTTTCTGTTTTCCAGTTTTCCCAGCGAAGAACTTTTTCTAATTCTCTTTTTCTTGTTTTTGGATTTTGGGCTTTTGTATCTTCGTAACCAATGGGAATAACTGCTTCTATTTGAATATTTTTAGGTATGCTAAGAAGATGTTTTATCATTGTGTCTTCATATGAACCAACCCAGCAGGCAGATAGGCCTAGATCAACGAGTTTTAGAAGGATAGTTTGTATTGCTGCTCCTGCTTGCTGTCTCGAATAAACTCTACCGCGAGCCCCATATAATCTTTCTAGATGAGTATCATCTGAACAAACTACTATTAAGATTCCTGCGTTTGAGATCCATGTTTGTTCTGCTAAGTCTGCGATTTTTTTAATAGTTTCTTTTTCTTCTACTATTACGAATTTGAGGTGATTAATATTTCCTGCGAAAGGATTTTTTAATGCTGCGTCAATTGCGTCTAGGATAGATTTCCAGCTTGCTTTCTTTTTTGTAAATGCTCTAATTGAATGTCTTTTTTTAATTACTATGTTAAATTCCATAATTATAATATGATAATAAGATATAAAAATGTGTTGATTGTTTGATTTTTATGGTAGAGAAAATTGAGAATATTAATAGAAGGAAATTTTTAGTTAGAACTTTTGGATTAGTAAATTTATTGGGATTAGGAGTTGGTGGAGCATTGTATGTTTTTAATAGGGGAAGTGATGATAAAAAATTGTTAAAAGAATTTAATAAAGAAATAGATGTGAATAAATTGCTAGAAGAGTTTCCTACGCAGATTCCTGGAGCTGGGGAAGTTAGGAAATATGAAACCAATGGGGCAAGATATTGTTTAGTGCATGTTTTGCAAAAACACCAAACACCTAAAACCAGGAAAGAAAACGCGGAAGAAATAAAAAAAATCCAGGAGGATATTTATACGATCCTTTCTTATTTGGCTGAAAAGCAAGATATTTCTGAGGTTTATACAGAGGGGTTTGCTGATGGGGATGTTGAAACTCGAATAAGTTATGATGTACAGAATTTTTTAGAGCGGAGGAAAAAACTTCTTGCTTTAAGTTCCGAACTTTCTAAAGACAAAAAAATTGGACAGAAATTAGATGAGGAAATACACGACTTTAATGAAAGATATGCTAGTCTCCTCAAAATATTTGAGAAAGCGCACGGGGCTCTAGGAAGATTGTTTTTAGAAGAAAAAATTACTCTTGTGCCTGCTGAAACTAGCGAAGCAAAAATTTTAGCTCGTGATAGAAAAAATAGAGAGTTAGTGACAGATAATAGAGAAGACGTTCTTTTAGAATTAATAGCCAAATCTAGTGATGGACTAGCATTTACTGTATATGGTGGTGCGCATGCTTGGGGTGGAGAACAAAGTTTTGGCGAAGCATATTCTCTCAAGGGAAGAGAGTCTTATAAAGATAACATTTACGAATGGAATATAAAAAATCCAGATAAGAAATTCTCTTTAATTGAGATTATCCCTGCCTCTTATAGACTTAGTGATTAGACTTGCTTTTCATAAACTTTAAGTAAGATGATAAGAATAGTTTTTAATGAAAAGTCAAAAGTTAGTTAAATTTTTCAAGCCAGATTGGAAGAAAATTATTTTCTTATTTATTTTTATTCTTATAGCTATAGGTGGCTCTATTCAATCTTGGTCATTTGGAGCAGACGAATCAGGCGTTCCCAAACCCTTCCTCTATGATATACTTTCTCCTTTTCCTCCTTGGCGACTTTGGATGTATCTTACGTTTCCTCTTTTGATTCCTCTATTGA
>CAYJSG010000041.1:0-7869 GCA_964372815.1 Candidatus Woesearchaeota archaeon | reverse complement strand
TTTCATATAACAAATAACAATACCAACTTTATAATTACTTTCTCTTCATCAAGATACAAATAATATCAAACCAATCCATTCAACTTCCCCAAATATTCTTTTATTCTCTCAATAGTCTGTGGTATTAAAAAATTTTCAATTTTTGTAGAAAAAATCGAGGACAAAGATTCAAATTCACTCATTCTATATAAATTACTTTGTTTATCAACAATCATAGCATCTCTTAACCTTTTCAATTGTCTTCTAATATTACTTTCAGCTAACCCTTTAGCCTCAAGCGAATTATTCTTCCTTAACTCTTCAACTCTATCTCTAATAGAGAAAGACGAAAGCCATTCTTTTTTATTTCTTGCTTCTTCTAAAACAAGCATTATATCAACTATTATGTCTCTAGAATCTCCAGGTTGTAGTAAGCCAAGACTTAAGCAAACTTTTCTAACTAATTCCCTCTTTGGAGAATCATAAGGCTTTTCATATTTCCTTAAAGTTATTTCTCCCAAAGGTATTTCTTTTACCATAAAATTATTAGAATAACAATAATTATAAAGCTAATGTTTTTCTTTCTCCAATGGAATTAGTCTGCTTTCAAGGCCTTGACAAAGAAAACTGGCCGCAATTAAACGCATTAATTAAACATGGTGATTGGGAAAAGATTTTCATAATAAAAAATCAACAAGCTGATAATTTTCAATCTTCAGAGAAATGTGAGATTATAAAAATTAATTCTTCTCTTTCTTTATTAGAATTAAAAAAAGAAATTTTGGGAGAATTAAAACCAAGAATAAGCAAATATTTTGAAGTCGCATTATCTATAGCATCAGGTACGGGCAAAGAGCACATGGCAATGATTTCGGCTCTTTTATCAATTCCAGTAGGAATAAGACTGGTCGCTTATACAAAACAAGGAATTGAGATTATTAACTAGTTCAACGCAATAAAAAAATCGACTAAATTATAGAAAGGGTTTTAGGCTTAGAATCTTCCCATTCCGAACGATCTCTTGTTAGGAATTGGTTCATTATATTTAAAGTCGCATGGACCTTCTCTTAGAGTGTCTCTCAAATAAGCAAATACCGTACCATTTCTTGTATCCAAAGCTACACCTTCACCAGGTTTTCCTTCTCTTTTCATATCAGGTACAAATTCTATTGGATAAGAGGCTTTTAATCGAGTTCCTAATCCAGATGGACTACCTCTTAATGCTTCTTCTAAATCCCTATAATTCTGAAAATCATGAAAACTAGAAGCAACAATATGAGCATCAAATTCTTTTTCATAATCTGGATGTGTTCGTGCTAACTCCTGATACAATCTTTCAAGACCGCCTCGAACATCATTTGATGGTGAAATGTGCATTAAAAAACCAAGATTATGTTCTCTGTCATAACCTAACAAACCAATACAAGTAAATAATGAAGAAGTTGCAATTATTGGTTTTTCATCTTTAGCATCTGTAACTCCAAAATTTGCCTGAACAACTTCAGCGACTTCATCGGTAACATCCATCACGGGATATTGTTTTGACATTTTTCTTGGACCAAAACTTATAGTTTCTGGTTTGTATAATCCACTATCTTTTCTATAACTAAAGAAATCCACTTCTGCCAATTGCTTTTTTACTGCGTCAATATTCATATAAGTATAATAGAAGATACTACTATTTAAACCTTTCACTTATTAGTCTCTTATAAATAGTAACTAAATAAAGTCCCGCCCTTCAATTCTTTTAACTAATGATGCTCCGCACTTGATACGCCGATTTTTTTACTTTGAATTTTTCCTCCGCTTCGCTACGGAACGTTGCACTAAAATTCAATCCCTATCGGGAGAGTTTAACAGCGATTAAGAGGTTACGCTCGGTTGCACCTCGCTCCACCCAAATTCCTCACTACGTTCGGAACTTCTCTTAATCGCGATGTTCACCCCACAATTTCCCTCTGCCTTTTCACTAATTCAGAAGAAGATTGCACTTTATCTCCTAAGCCATGAATAATTTTAATGCCAAGTCTATTGCAAACCTCTGCTTCAGGAATTTCATGGCTGAACCTATCTCCCCCTTTAGCAAAAATATGTGGTTTGAGCTTTTCTAATGATTTGCAAACAGTTTTATCCTCATCAATGCTAGGGAAAACTTCGTCAACAAATTTTAATGCCCTAACAATCTCCATCCTCTCTTTGAAAGGCATAAATTCAAATCCTTTTTTCAAATGTGCTTGTTTATCGTTATTTACAATAACTACCAGTTTGTCTCCCAATTCTCTGGCTTTTTGTAAATATTCTATATGACCAAAATGTACAGGATCAAAATATCCACTAGCGGCAACTACTTTAACCATAATATATCATCACCTCCTCATCCACTTTCTTTACATTACAGCTAATGCAGAGAGGTTGGATATTTTGAATATCATTTAATTCGATTCTACCCATTAAAAAATAAAAACCCTCTAATATAAATATCTTATGAATTAATCATCTAAACAAAAACAAAAAGCCATTTAACCATCAAAGCGGCTATTAACGCCAATAGTAGCCATGTAGAAATTTTAAATGCTTGCTCGCCAATTTCCTTGCTTCCAGTTAAACCCCAGACAGTTAAATAGAAGAATCTTCCCCCATCAAAAATTCCGATAGGCAACATATTAACCAGAGCAACACTAATACTTATCCATACAATCCAAAGCAACAAATGATAAATGAAAAATCCAAATCTCCCAATATTAGATTCATAATAAACATAAGGATTTTTTATACTGCTAATTATAGAATAAAACTTTCCTATTAAGCCCCTAGTTTCAAAAGGTCTTACACCAATTCCCAAAAAAGCCTTTCCATTAAACTCTCCCAGACTAACTTCATAATCTTTAATACTCTCTTCTTCTATCATAGTTATAGTAACATTATCTCCAGGAGAATGTTTATCTAAAATACTCTTCAATTTATCATAACTTGTTATCTTCTCGCCATCTATTTCACTAATTGCCCCCTCTAACCTAGCTTTAAACGCAGGCGAGTTATAATAAACAGGAACATAATTTAATTTATTTTCCAAGATAGTATCCAAGTTTCTAGGGCTTACAAAAAAAGTCATATTTTCTATTTTAAGCTCAAGAAATTCAGCTTCATTATCTATAAAACCTTTTATATCATCAACATTTTTTACAACTTTTCCATCTATCTCGTTAATAGAATTAATAGGTATGCTGACGTCAGCATAAGAATTAAAAATAATTCCGGAAGGAGTAAATGCTACAACAAAAAATAACAATAAAATCAAGCTTGCAATTATAGTAACAACTACATTGGCAAAAGTTCCACTAGCCAAAACAGCTAACTGCGAAAACTTCTTCTTTTTTTCCATTTGTTTTTCATCAGGTTCAACAAAAGCCGCTAAAAATGGCCCAAGAAAACCAAATCCAGTAGAATGAATTTTTATTTTAGACAATCTCGCAAAAATACCATGAGCAAATTCATGTGGGATCGCAATTATTGCAATTATTATTATCCAGTAAGTGAAATAAAATGGAGGCAAGAAATCTAGATTAAATATCTCTGGCAGATAAGGCACTAATGGAATAATAACCGGCACTTTTAGTACCTTTGCTGCGATTGGCGAAGTTATATAAAAGTAGGAGAATCTAATCAGCAAATAAATCATAGAAATCATTAATAAATATCCAGAAAATATTACAACATATTGCAAAACATATAATGTTTTAGGAAAACTCTTACTTGTCCAGTTAATAAATTTTATGCCGACCTTTGTTCTATATAAATAAAGTAGTCCTTGCCTTTGCAGATTTTTCCTTTTTACATAAAGAAAGAGAACTACCGCTAATGTAAACGCAAAGAGAAATACAAGATCATATACTATAAATCCGACAGCCATATTTCCTCATTTTTTCCTTATTTGCCTAAATGATCTTTTGCCACATCTAGGACATTTAACTTTTCGAGCAACTACACGCACAGTCTGCGTCCTAATTTTTTTACTACAGTTTTTACATACAAAAACATTCTGAAACAATCTTTTTTGTGCAGCAGGAATTTTTGTAGCCATTTTATAATACCCTCATTATAACTTTTTTACCTTCAACATCCCAATATTCAATTTGCTTTTCAACTTCTATAATAGATTTGATATCATCCAAAATTGGAAGCTCTATAGTCTCATAGCTATTGAGATCCATGACAGTAGCTCTATCATTTACAATGCTTAAAACCTGCGCCTTATGCTTCTCAACCAAAGGCACTTCAAATCTTTCCCCTCCAGATACAGCGATTACTTTTTTCTTGCCATTAAAAATACCAATAGCTTCTATCCTGCACTTGCTTGCCCCATGCTTTCCAGTCTTGCTAATATCATTAGACTTAACACTATAAGGCTCACCGTTAATAAGAATATTAGCTCCAGGTTTAGCCTGTGTAGCATCAATAAGTTTCAAAACCATATTCAAATAAATTAAGAAACGTTTATAAAACTTACTAATTATCAATTTCTATGAGTGAAGCAGTCAAAAAAGATGAATTCATAGAAATAAAATATACAGGAAAGGCAAACGGAATTATTTTCGATTCAAATATAGAAGAAGACCTTAAAAAATTAAATCCAGATTTTAAACCACAAAAAACAATAATTTCAGTTGGGCACGAGATGGTTGTTAAAGGTCTTGATAATATATTGCAGGGAAAAGAAATAGGAAAAGAGTACGAAATAACTCTAAAACCCAAAGAAGCATTTGGTGAGAGAGACAGAAATTTAATTAAAACAATTCCTCTCAAAGCATTCGTTGAACAGAACTTCAATCCAAAGCCAGGTATGGTAATAACTTTAGATAATGTGCTGGTAAAAATAATTGCAGTTTCAGGCGCAAGAGTCGTTACTGATTTTAACAGTCCCTTGGCAGGAAAAGAAATAAACTATAAGTTTATAATAATTAGAAAAATAGAAGACGAAAAAGAAAAGGTCACTACATTATTTGAATTCTTTTTCAAATTCATCCCAGAATTTGAGATAAAAGAAGATATTGTTTTAAAAGGTCAAAAAAATCTTGAGGTCTTTATAAAGATATACTCTAAGAAATTTAAAGAAATTCTAGGCAAAGAGCTAAAATTCGAGGAAAAAATACAGGGAGGTCTTGAGAATAAATTTGATGAAAAAAAGAATAACAACAATCAATAACCCAATAACAACTAAAACCAACTTACATTTAGTTTCTTTTCTTATACCAATAATACAGAACAATATTTAATAGATACTGTAATATATAATAACAGATCTTCTTTATCTAATACAATTCATTCTATATTAAATAATAAAAAATCTTTTTATAAGTCCTATAAATCTATATAAGGGCTATTTGATACAATTTATAATAGATCAAACATTAATTTATAGTTGGATAAAAGTAATTCATATTTAAGCATTGAAGGTGGTCTCAAATGTTATGAACCAGTATGTCGATTTATATAATACAATAATGCTTATAAACAACATTTTCATTATCTCCTAATGGCAGAAATATATATGGAAAAAGAGGGTTCAAACACCCAAGAGATAGACAAAGAACTTGAAATTTTATTGCAAAAACAATCTGCTAGAGTAAAAGTAGTAGGCTGTGGCGGAGGAGGTGGCAACTCCGTATCTAGGATGAAAGAAATTGGAATTAAAGGATGTGAAATAATAGCAGTTAACACAGATGCACAGGATTTGCTTTATTGTAATGCCGACACAAAAATACTTATAGGTAGAGAACTCACGCACGGTTTAGGAGCAGGCTCAAATCCAAAAATTGGAGAACAGGCAGCAAAAGAATCAGAGCAGGAAATAAGGAAAAAACTTGCTGAAAGTGATATGGTTTTTATTACATGCGGTTTAGGCGGGGGCACAGGCACAGGAGCTTCTCCAGTCATAGCAGAGATAGCTAAAAAATCAGGAGCCTTAACAGTTGGTGTAGTAACGCTTCCATTCACAGTTGAAGGACAAAAAAGAATAGAAAACGCTCAATATGGTTTAGAGAAATTAGCATCTGTTGCAGATACTTTAATAGTAATTCCAAATGATAAATTGCTCGAAATAGCCCCGGAACTGCCAATACACACAGCATTTAAAGTAGCAGATGAAATATTAACAAATTCTGTGAAAGGTATTACAGAATTAATAACAAAAGCAGGCCTTGTAAATCTGGATTTCGCAGATGTAAAGGCAGTAATGTCTAATGGAGGAGTTTCTTTAATCGGTATAGGAGAATCTGATGCAACTAACAGAGCAAAAGACGCTGTGGAAAAAGCAATAAATAATCCTCTACTGGATGTAGACATAAGCAGTGCAAAAGGAGCATTGGTGAACATAATAGGCGGCAACGATCTCTCTTTAGAAGAATATAAACAAGTAATGGAAATAATTGGCAACAAAATAGCTCCTGATGCAAAAATAATCTCTGGCGCCCAAATATCTCCAGACATGGAAAGAACAATAAAAGTACTTCTGATAGTTACAGGGGTAAAAAGTTCTCAAATTTTAGGTTCAGACACTGCTCTCTTTAATAAAGATAATAAAGATCTGGAAAATGAACTTGGCATCAACTTTATAGATAACCAATAGCTTTAAAAATTATCTTCTAATATAATTATCATGTTTCAAAAATTAAAATCTTTTATAATACAATCAAAAAGAGTTTGGCATCTTCTTAGAAAACCGACTTTTGAAGAGTTTAAATCAATAGCAAAAGTTTCAGCAATGGGTATTTTAATACTTGGCGCCGCAGGTTTTCTCATCTCTGATCTAATAAAAATTTTAGAGAGAGTTGTTGGTTAGTATATGCTATGGTTCGGTGAAAGTTGGAACAGATTATACAACGAGCATATCAACAATCTGGAAGCGAAGGATCTATTAATATGCGTTTTGCCTTTAATTTCTTAGCAAGAACTTTTGAAATTGTTGATTTACCTATTCCTAAGGGTCCCAGAATAATTATGTAATATGCCATTCTACTATTATTTAGTCTAGCAAGGAACACTATAAAAACAATTCGGAAAACTATAAAAATGACTAAATCTAAAAACTGCTTCTTGTATATAAATTTAGCAAAGAATTATATACTATAGTTATTCTATAGAAGCATGGTAACGACAATACAACTTAACGAGAACGTGAAAAAATCTCTAGATAGAATGAAGAAAACAGAAAAGGAAACTTACGAAGAGGTTATTGTTAAGATGATGCAACAACTTGAAGAGCAAAAAAGAAAACATATTGACTTAATGATAGAGGGAGCTAAAGAAACAGCAGAAGAAAGTCTGAAGATAACAAAAGAATTTGAAGCTATTGAAGAAGATTTTGACTGGAAATGGAAAAATGGAGACTAAAAGAGGAGATATTGTTCTTGTAGACTTTGAGCCAGTCAAAGGAAGTGAACAAGGTGGAATTAGGCCTGCTTTAATCATTCAAAACAATATCTACAACAAATATTCCACAACTACGATTGTCGCTCCTATAACTTCTAAATTATACAAGAAAGAATATCCTACAAATGTTTTTTTGTATAAAAATGATTCTAATTTAGACAAAGATTCCAATATTTTATTAAATCAGATAAAAACTATAGACAAATTAAGAATAAAAAAGAAAATTTCAACATTACCAAATGAAATTATGAATAAAGTAGATTTGGCTATCAAGATTAGTTTAGGATTGGTTTAATGTTTTCATTACTATCTCAAGATAGAGAAAAAATTGTCCAACATCTTTACAAGATAGCACTATAAAAATACCACCACACTAGAAAATTATAATTCTAAAGTTTCACTAGCTTACCTAAATTCCGCAAATAGATGATTTTACTTGTTTTTCTGTCAAATACTATCGTC
>CAYJSG010000040.1:0-8114 GCA_964372815.1 Candidatus Woesearchaeota archaeon | reverse complement strand
AGTTATACTGTCTTTTATTCCATCGCAATTATTATCAACATTATCACAAATCTCCCTCGTTGCTTCTCTATTAATACAAATCGCACATCTTGAAGTTGCATCATTGCAATTTGCCTTGTTTACAGGACATCCCGCAGGATCATCAGAGGTGATATCATCACAATCAAGACCTAAAGTGCAGGCATTTCCGTAGCCGTCTTTATCATTATCAATACAACTAGGTACAGAACACTCCCCTACACCATCATTATTAATATCTAAACATCTGTTTCCAGCAGGACATCCATCTAAACAGATATTATTACATATTCCCAAGCGCACACCAGTATATTTTTCAAATCTCTTACAGAAAGAGGTTATAGCTACTAGATCAAAAGGATTAGAAGAGGAGGAAGAACTTCCACCGCCCCCCATTATTGTATTAAACGCTGGTCTCCAATAATAAACAACCACATTGTTGCATCTGCTACCCTCATAGCAGGACTGAGTAGAAGGCGGATCAGAATTAATCCCATAACAATAATTATTCCCACTATAGCACGAAATTACTCTATTGAAATTTGTGCTAGGACAGTTCCCAAGATATAATCTTCCGGCAGAGCTATCATAACAGCTTCCAACTAAATAATTCCAACCAGCATTATTCTCACATCCTTGCCGATTATTTGTAGTTTGGGAAGCCCAATAAAAGTTTGTGTCCGTGAAACCTAATGGATTAGAGCTGGCTACTAAATTAGATAGGGTACATTGTCCTATGGATACTTGACCATACTCATCGTGTAAACCTGCAATATAATGCCCAAATTCATGGGATAACGTGCTGCTTTCAATAGTTTGGATATTTCCAATGCCCACCGCAGCATATGCCCCAGCAAATCCGGCAGTACCACTACCAAAATATACAGCACGATAAACATTTTGATATGGGCAACTGGCGGTGATATGTTTAAGTATATTTACTGCAGTTTCGGTTGTAATTACTCCAGCTTCATTTTGCAATAAAGAATTAGTATACCAGATATTAATTTTATCTTTATATGCAAGCATTGGCTGTAAATTAAGGAATGCATAAGGATTAGAACTTGAATAAAGATCAGTGTTCATTTCCCTTAAAAGAGTTGCCTGATCAGTATCAACCCCTGTAAATACAATATTCAATCTTCTTGGGTCATTAAGATTGTTACTTCCTGCTGTAAATTCTTTACAGCCGTTTGGTATAACAGGAACAATCCACATGCCAGCATTATTATTTTCCGTTCTCCCGCCTATGGTAGAAACCCATGTATAATGTCCATAAGGGAAACTATCTTCAATTAAAAAGTAATTTCCAAAATGACCATCTCCTGCTTTTTCATCATCATGCAGGCCATCATCATATAAAAGATAATTTCTCTCGATTATCTGGCCAGAATCATCATGTTTAAATTTAATATTAAGAATGACTGGGCTAACCCAGTTAGGATCACCGAAAGGAATATCCCAGTCCATGACCATTCCACGAGTATAATATCTCTGACCTGATCCAGCTAATGGTTTCAATGGCAATCCCTGCTGGCAAACCAAATCCCCACCAACACAATCTTCATCAATATTATTCCCGCATATTTCCTGCGCTCTAGGAAATATATTTTTGTTCATATCGTTGCAGTCTCTTCTGGCAATATCTAATGCAGAAAATCCATCTCCATCAGCGTCTGCGTCACAAATATTCCCAATCCCATCTCCATCTAAATCAGCCTGATCAGAATTGGCAACATTAGGGCAGTTATCAACATTATCACAGATTCCATCTCGATCTCTATCGGAAGCACAAGGCTGTACCGCCAAACATAATTTGTCAGCAAATTGAAATTGACAAGGGCCTATATTACATATATCTTCGTTGCACGATCTACTATCTTCGAACCCATAGTCAGCACAAGTCGTCTCACTACTACAGCTAAAACAACCTACTTTATCTATATCTCTAATTGGTTGTACTACATAGCATCCGGTTATAGACTCACATATATTTCTAGTGCAATAATAGCCGCTAAATGCTGTCATGCAATCTCTACAGCTGTTTAATCTTCTACATACACTTCTTTCTATTGCACTACAAATCCATCCATCCTCTCTTTCACAAACATTAGAACATCCGTCTCGAGATAAAGTATTTCCATCATCGCAAGTTTCACCAGTATCAGTTACAGAATCTCCACATCTGGGTAGAGTACAGTCTTCTCTGCATGCATCTTTTATATTATTTGAATTTTGATTTATTCCATTGTCACACTGCTCTCCAATCTCTCTATTTTGATTGCCACAAGTTTGCGAATCGCACATATCACCAAGTCCATCATGGTCTAAATCACTTTGATCAGGATTGGAAACAGAAGGACAATTATCTTTACTTCCACATACCTTATCATTATCAGGATCAACACAAATTATACATTCCTTGTTAGCATCATCATAAGTACACCCAGATGGAACATTCAAGTTACATCTATTGTTTTCACAAGTTAATTTATCTCTTCCATAATTACTACAGCTTACAGCTTGATTGCAAGACAGGCATATTTTTCCAGTAGGTTCTTCAATCTGATAGCAGCCTTCTAATGCAGTCTCACAGTCTTCCCTAAAGCAATTAAGTCCATTAGTTCCACATTGATTACATCTTTCATATGTCGGTGTTGGTAAAACTGTAACAGTTATTGTTTGTGTGCTGTCTAAACTCCAGTCAACAGCTGTAAATTTAATTTTATAAGCCCTTATTTGGCTATCTGTTGGAGTCCAGCTTAATTTTCCTGTTCCATCACTATTATCTATGAAGATCGCTCCAATTGTATTTAAAGAATCTCCATTTTCTAGTTCAGCTCTTAATCTTATTGAATCTCCTTCTCTGTCAGTTGCTCTGACGAAAATATCCAAAGGCCTTTTTGCTGGAGCAGCCCTATCTATAACTGTTGAAAATTGAGGAGCAGTATTCCCTCTATTAAGAAGAACTCTAGGATCTAGCGCAGTTAAACATATGTCATTTGGGTTAATACTATAAATAGGTGGCGTTAAACAAGAATAAGCAACATATACCTTATTATCATAAGTAATAATATAATCTTGATAATCTCCATTTCTTCTATAACCGGTATTACCGATAGGTATATTATTGACTTTAACATTATTAAAAATTTTATCATCCTTTATTATAGAATAATAAACATCGTAAAAATGAGCAGAAGGATTACTTCTTTTATCAGCAAATGCAACGTGGGCAGCTCCTGAATTATCCAAAGTGATTGTTGGGTAAAACTGATCGCCAACACTATTATCATCATTAACTTTCTGTGTTGTGCTCCATGTATTTCCGTCATTATCTGAATATGAATAATAAATATCATAATCAATGCCGTATTGCGCTGTTTTTATTTCATTATTTACAGTCCATTGTTCAACTATTTCACTTTTAGGAGCAGCCCATAAAACATGCATTCTTCCTAAATGTGGACTTAACGGATTTTTATCAATTTTTATTTCAGGGCCAGACCACCCATACACTATTACATACTTATTTGGGCATAGAGAAATATCATCAGAATTGCAATTTCTAAATACAGAATGCACTCTTCCCGTTTGTAAAACAATATTTAAAGGCCCATTTGTTTTCTCTAATAGATTTCCATCATTATCAAATTTAATTAATAATAAGTTATTAGTATGGTGTTTCACGCCTCTTAAATCTCCGTTAGGAGTTACATCTGCAGGAATAAAATAGGATCCTCTCTGTTGAGCTTTTTCATTAAATGTTCTCCCACCATCTGAAGAAATATATATATTAGTAGCATCATTATCTACCGATTCAGTTGCTGTAATGATAATTCTTTTATTTTTATAATCATATGACATAACAGGCCTATCAACAACAAGCCAATCCTCTCTTCGTAAAGCTGGAGGAACAGCTTTAAACAAAAATCCATTTAATGAATTATCTAAAATGTTTCCTGTAAATAACCCTCCAGTTGTCTCAAATATCTCTGTTTGTGGCAAGTTTACCAAAGTAGATAAAAGCACAGTACCATCATCTAAAACAATAATTTTAGGATCACCATGATAACTTAATTGCCCTCCACTATCTAATCTTATTTTGCTCCAAGTTCTCCCTCCATCAAGGGATTTAAAAACCCTAGTACTTCCACTACTAGCAGTAATTAACTGATCTGAATTGCTTGGATTACCAGCAATAACAAATTCCCAATCACATCTGTTATAATTATCTACCCCATTACAACCAGCCCTAGATCTATAAAGTAAAGCTCCTGTTTCTTCAATAGGGCTTAAACTAATTTCTTCTCCCCCACCTAGGCCTTCTTCACTTTTTATCTTTTCAAAATATTCTTCTGTCATTCCTTCTACATGTACTTCTTTGCTGAAAATATAGTTATTCTCAAACTTTACAATTACATTATATTCATCAGTCAAAATATCTCCGGGAATTTCAACTGTGATTTCTTCATCTGAGAATCTTTTTATCCCAAGTTCAAGTTTAGTTCCTGTTTTTTTTCCTTCTATTTGCACTCTGACTAATTTAGCTTCTTTAAATGGAAATTTTCCTATTAGTTTAATTTTGCTACCAGAATAGATTATTTCGTTTAAGCCAGAGGCTTTTATTTCTTCTTCCAAGTATTTTGGAAAATGAGGCTCTATACTATCAATCGGTAATCTAACAATCTCACTAATTCTTTTTTCCTCCTTAACTTCAGCAGGAGATTCATAAAATCTAAAACTTTCCAGATTAAACAAATAACTTCCAACAACAACAAGAATTATGATAATCAGAATAATTAAAGCATCTTTCTTAATAGCTTTATAATCTCCTCTTTTCATATTTTTATCTAACAAATATAGTTTAATAATCTTTCTTTATGTTCAGCAGCCCTTAATAAAATTAACATCCATCATACTAGAATTAAAATTATTATCAATAACATATACTTTCTTATTTAATTTATCCAGTCTGACTGTAGCGTTGCTGTTTATTCTTCCATCATTATTAATTCTATAATATCCCAAAGTATCTAACGTCATGTTCTGTTCATTATTTTCCAATATTCCATCAATATTAAACTTATACAAGAATCTTTCTTTTCCATTTCTACTCATTAAAAATCCTTGTCCATTTACAGCTTTCTTTAAGGGCACATTAAAATTAATCCTATTATTCATAAATTCCTTGCTGTTAAATTTCAACAACCCATTTTCAGCTCTCACAGAACAAACTCCTTTGACAGGAGCATTTATCATTATCTTGTTCCCAGAGATCTCAATCTCCTCTGCCTCAATAATTGCAATAAATCTGGTGTCATATTTTCCAATAGGAAATATAGAAGTATCCAAAACAAGGTCGTAAGATAAAATTCCCTCTATAAATCCATTATATCCATATCCAAACTCAAATGGTGGTGAAGAAATATGAGTTACCACAATTCCCTCACATCCTTCAATAACAGTTCCATTAGGCAGAAACTTGCATATAACATCTTTTTTTCCTTTTAACTCAAAAATAAAACTGTCAATTGGAATAATTTCCCCTTCCTCCACTTCAGCAGAAAGCATTATATTAATCATATCTCCGACAGTTGGTGAGCTTTCAGAAAAGCTTATACTCAATAAAAAAGCTTCAGCAGGTCCAAGCATAAAAAGCATTATCAGAATCAAAATACTAACTATTCCAGAAATAATTTTAACAGTTCGAGTCATTTTACCTCCCTTTTACTACTTATAGAGGTAAAACTAGTATATAAACTTCATTTACTCGTCAATAGTGATAAAAATATAATTTACTTTCCCGTTTTTCTCCCTTTTCTTTCCCTAGAAAAAATATTTATCAAGTTATCATCAACTTTCGAGATTCCCCTTCCAGTTCTACTATAAGAAATCATGCTCCTTCTAACAATATCTTCAATCAACTTCTTAGGACTGCTCAAATTCTTCTTTGCTCTTCTCTTCAATATTTTCCAAGCATCTTCTTCCAGCTCAATATTTATCATTGGCATTTTTGTGTTTTATTTTCCTTTTCTTACATAAACTTTTTCAACTTTAAAGCTCTTGTAAATTCCTTCAAGAATATCTGTTCCGGCATAACCAGCCAATAAAGACAGCCTATAATCAAAATTAAAAACAATCCCTGTAAAAATTCCAATAACTGATGCAACAATAACTGTAATCAGATAATATCTCCAAATAATTCTCCTTCTCAAACTCAAAGCTTTTAATAATCCTATAAATCCTCTTGTCAATCCTCCAATCCCTCCAAGTAACGCAGGAATAACAATCTCGTTAGCAATTTCCATAACCATTTTCCCTCTTTTTTCTTCTACTATAAAACTCTCAAACCTTTTAAGCCTTTCTTTTTAGGATATTGTCAAATATAAAAGAAAAGTTTATAAAACGTTTCTTATTCTAAACTACAATATGGAAGGAATATTTGCAATATACAGACAAATAATGGAATCACAAGGCAGAAAAACAGGCAATTTACTAGAAGTTCTAAAACAAGGAATGTATCATAATGAACCCAATTTATACTGTGCTTCAATTTTGGCAGCACATCTTGAAGTGGAATTAGAAGATATGAATTCTGAAATTACAGGGGGATTAGATTCTTGTGTTCTTCCTGTAATTAAAAGAGCTGCATTAGTTCAAAGACATATGAGAGATGCTCAAACAGCTCTCGAGGAAATTTACGAAGTTGCAAAAAATAGAGGACATAAAGATATCATAGATATTTTCGAAAGAGAGTATCATATTGGGCATATAAGTTCAAGTCCAACACAAGAATAAAAAATTCAAATTAATCTATCCTCCAAAAATAAATTCACAAGCTCGCCTGTCAGCAATCATAAAGTCTGTGGCATTTAATTCATTTGAAACAACCCTTATTTCTTCTTCATCTTTATCAATAAAAATTGTAGCATTAAGACCCTTGATTATTATATTTCTTTGCCTGTAATCTCCATTAACATCAAAAACCAGCATTTCTGAATTATTTTCAATCAATTCTCTAATATCAAATTTATATAGAAATCTATTTTTTCCTCCCTTTGCGCTAATTTTTCCTTCTCCATCAATAATTTCCTTTATCTTCATCTTTAATTTATTTTTATCATTAAATTCAGTTCCATTTACAATAATACTTGCTTTTTCAGCATTTATACGGCAAATTCCAAGTTTTTTAGTCTTTACACTTGTTTTTCTCATAAATACTTCAAATTTACCTTCAATAAGCTCCTGTCCATTAGAATGATTGATACTAAACAAAACAGTATAATTTCCCGGCATTAATTTTCTCTTTATAGTAATTTTATATTTAACTTTTCCATTAGTAAATCCATATCCATACCCAAAGTTAAATTCTCCACTTTTTTTAATGTTGATTTTATTACACCCATCTATAAAGTCTCCATCAACATCAAATTTACAACTTCTATTTTCAGGCCCAGTAATATCAATTCTTAATTCAGTTATATTAACAAATTCATTCTCATTTAAATTAACTTCAGCATTAATAATAGCATCCTGTGCTTCTGAAATAGAATCATCCTCCATAATCAATCCTAAATTAACGGCGGCAGCAGGCCCTAAAGTAAATAATAATATTATTATAACAATACTTATAATTCCAGTAACAATTTTAACTTTCATTTTAGCTCTTTTTTACTACTTTAATAAATGAAACCAGTATATAAATTTCATTTACCTGTTTAGAGTGATAAAATAAATCAGGTTTATAATTTTTCTTTATAAAAGAATATCATAAATTTAAATACTTACATGCATATATGCATGACAAAGGTAATATCCATATCAGACGAAGCATATGATTTATTAAAGAGACTTAAAATAAATAAGTCTTTTTCAGAGATTATAATAGCTATATCCAGGGAAAAAAATAAAAGTGAGTTGATGAAATTTGCTGGAATGATTGGTGATAAAGAAGGAAGAAATATAAAGAAATCATTATACGAGCATAGAAAAATCCCTTCTAGGAGATTTGAATAATGGTCTTTCTTGATTCAGACATATTAATTGATTTCTTAAGAAATGATAAATTTGTAATAAAAAGAATAAAAGAATTA
>CAYJSG010000039.1:0-8237 GCA_964372815.1 Candidatus Woesearchaeota archaeon | reverse complement strand
AAAAGGGCTTATGTCATCATCTTAAAGAAATAACGCCTATTTTGTCCCACTACTAAATTGAAGAGAACGTTTAAATATTTGAGTTATTTATTTTATTGATGGAAAGAGAGATTGGTTTCTTTATTTTTGCAATTTTATTAGGAGTTGTTATTGTAAGTGCAGGCCATAGTGATATTAGTACTTTTAAAGTAAATGTATTAGGGCCCCCTCCCGCTATAATAAAGATACAAGTTCCAGATTTTGTTTTCTTTGAAAATGTTTCTTCCGGAGAAGAGAGTGAAAGAATGAGAGTTGACATTAATAACACTGGAAACATTGACGTTATCATTACCCCGAGGTTAGTTGATCTAAATGAAGAGATATTTAATTATACCTATTTTACTAGAAGAGTTTCTGAACCATATCAAAAGATAGGATTATTCAGTCTTAATCTATCTGCCTCTTCTGATAGAGGAGGGATAGAAAGCGATTATTTCTATGCGAAAATTGATTTAAGAGAATTTAAAGGCAGGATAGACAAAGATCTAATTGGACATAGAACCGATGTTAAATTTATTGCAGTTGCTAGATAAGTTTATTTTGGCATTAATTTTTTGGTTAGTTTGTTTCAGTAGTTCTTCAAGTGGAATTGAGTTAGGAATTTCTCCGCCTGTTTTGGTTTTTAATGGAAGTGTAGAAGAAAAGATTTGTAATGAATATAATATTCTTTCTGATAGAGAGGATATTAGTTTAATTTTAAGTGATAAATGGACAAATAAAAAGGAATTAATTAAGAATATAGAACTATATAATTTAGATGAAAAAGTTTTCGGAATTGAGGCTGTTTATGATAAGAAAATTTTAATTAATAATGAATATAATGGAAGAATCTGTTTGAGCGCAAAAAATGGAGGAAGTTATTATGGAGTGTTAATATTTAGTAGTGAGAATGGAAATGTTGGTGTTGGAAGTTGGATTATTGTTAATATTAATAAATTTGAAGGTGCAGAAGATAAAGGTTTTATAACGAACAGGGTTATTGAGGATAATAATATGAAAAATTTTAGAAGCAGAATATTGGGATCTTTGCTGATTTTGACGATGATGTTATTAGCCGGATTGTTTATATTAATTCGGAAATATTTATATAGGAAAATAACTAGAAGATTGTAATGGATTTAGCAAAATTAGTGGTAGCGGTCGGAATTGCTTTTATTTTAGCTTTTTTTTTAAGCAGTACAATAAGCACATTTTATAAGCCTCCTAAATCTGATTTAAGTTGTCTAGGAAGTTTAGGAAGTTGTGATGACTTGATCAAGACTCAATGCGGTAAGAGCCCTTCCGGCAGACTTGGAGAAGATGTTAATTCGTATTACAATTGTGAGTCTAGAGTTTATAGTTCTCAAGAATATAAGGACTGCTCGAAAAATAGCAAGAACAATCAGCAGACTTGTTTAGAAAAGCAGAAAAGTGGTTTGGAAAATTATCAGATTACTTATTACATAATTTTAATCTTTTCAGCTATTGTTTTGATTATTTTAGGTTTCTTTTTATTGCATGAAGAAAGTATTGGAGTAGGATTTATTGGAGGAGGAGTGTTAATTACAATAGGGGCGATATTTTTCTCGACAATAGCTATACTACTAACTGCCTCTCTTTTTGGAGCTTTTAGCGGATTAGGGGGGTTAACTGGAGGCTTGAGTCCAGAATTAGATCAACAATTTGGAGCGGATGGAGCTTTAAACAGAGTGGATAGCGGGTTAGGCGAGATTGATAATAGTTTAGATGATAACAATGCTGAATTAGATAGTATAGTAACTGGAGCAGCTATATCCGGAGTTAGTAAAAACACTTCTACATTATCTTATCTAAATATAATATGTTTATTGATTATATTAATTATTCTGGTTTTATTTGCTCACTTTAGGTTAGAAAAAAAGAACGAGATGTAGAATTATTAAAATAAAGTTAGTTTGTTTACGAACAATTATGAATTTTTATTTTTGAGAACGCTCTCATCTTTTGGGCTAAAAACCTCCATCAAAACACTTCCTGTCCTTCTCAAAAACTTAGGTAAACTTTCGGGATCTCCAACACCATAAACATTATGCGCAACCCAAGGTACTACTTCGCGACCATCATAAAAATGCCCAATAATAGTAGCTAAATGACTGTATCTTACTAAATTCTTTCTTTCATCTCTTCTCTCGTTAAAAGAACTAAAAGGAATTCTTATTCCAACTATCTGTCCCTCCTTTAATTTTCTCATATCTAATTCTTCATCATCAATACTCCAAACAACCCGATTATCATACCTAAAATCCCAGCCATTCTTTGGTGTCCAGAGTCTTCCATTATCTTTTTCTTTTCCAGTTAATAATTTCACAGAAACAATCCTCGCATACCTTGCACACCAAGCCGGCCATCTGGCTAATTCATCCTTAATCTCAGGAGCCCGTGGCGCATAAATTCCATTCTTATATTCAAGTTCCATAAATCTGTTAAAAAAACCTGCTTAAAAACTTAACTAAACCTGCCAAAAATTAAAAAAAATCCTTTATCTTCGGCTAAATTATTAACATACTTAACAAATCCTCCCAATCCCTCTCTGTCAATTAAAATCAAACTATTTCTCTTAATAGAAAAAATAAAAGCTCTTCCCTTATCTAGATTATCAGTATAAATGATCTGCCCTCCAAAACTATCATCCCATTTATCAGTAAAAATAAAAATAAACTCAACTCCCTTTCTTTCATCAAAATCATGTAAAAGTGTATAATCTTCATGTTTAAACTTTCTAATTTTAATCTCGCATTTCTCAAATTTCTCTTCAATAATAAAATTAAAAAGCTCTAAAAATTCTCTACTTAGAAAAAGTCTCTCGAGTCCATGTAAATTATCAACTTTAGAATAAGAATGTTTGTCAGCAATTTTTGTCTTTATACCCTCAACATCCATTAACATTTTAACAAGTTCATCATAAACCTCTCCCTTCAAAAAACCGTCAATTCGCAAAGCATGATCATTAAAAAACTTCTTTTTCATTTCTTCTAAAGTATTTTTATCTAAATAATTTTCATTAACGAACTTCTTAAATTCCATTATTTTCTCTAATAAAAATATAATATAAACTTATCTAAATATCATATCAACAATACCGACAGAATATAATAAATTATATAAATATCACAGTAATTATTATTCAATGAAAACTACAATTGAAGGAATAATCAAAGAAGTAACACGAAATTATTATCTAAGATTCATAATATATGACGGAAAAAAAAGAACTCCAATAGAAACCAATACTGAAGTAAAGACTGATCTCGAATTAATACCCTACCAAGTCGCCCTTAATAATCAACAAGCAACTCTTGATAAAGTTGAAAGGGAACAAGAAAGTAGTCATAAAATTCGTACTAAACATACCGAATTAACTTTAAAACTACTTTCAGGCCCATTAAGAAATAGAGAGTATAAGTGGTATTCTCAATAGTTCAATAAAACCACCCTCCAATTGCATACCTTTTTCCTTTAATAACTTCTTCAACAGAATGAAAGCTTTTTTTTGAAACTTCAAAAATTAAAAAAGAATTAAATTTTGGAATAATAGTTTTAGCCTCTTTTCCAACATTTCCATCAACAGAATCATACATCACTAAAGCGCCACCATCCTCCATCCTCAAAGAACTCAGATAATAAACGAAAGCAATTTTCCTTCCCTCAAGCAAATCATCATGACATAATAAATAGTCACAGCTCTTATACAAACTCCCCATCATATCTATTCTTCCAAATTGTAATTTAACTCCTGTAACCCCCTCAATAAATTTTCCTAATTCTTTGCTTCTCATAAACTCATAAGACTCTCTCAATATTTCATTATCAATACTAATAAAATCAGAGGTTTGTGAAAAACTAAACAAATCACTTTCCTTATGCTCAAATTTCTCTTTCTTTAAAGCATTAAAAATATTTATAGCTTTATCCCTATCTAAAAAATTAAAAATCAAAACATGTTTAAATGGTTTTTCATTTCCAAACTTTTCTTTAAATTCATTAATCTTTTCATTAATTAACAGTTTCTTATTAATCAATTCCATAGTAGTGTGGATATTATATATTTATACAGACCAAAAAGGCCAATACCATCTTCTTTTCCTTAATGGCCTATTAGGTGGAGTTAACATATATAAGCCGCTATCTTTATCTTGCTTATATAAACGAACACCAACTCTATCTGCTACTATATCTGGCAAAGATCTATGAAATTTTCTCCATTTCTTTTCCCATCTTCTAACATCCTCTTCACTATAATCTCTCTTATCAGACTCTGCAGAGCCTTCCAATCCACTCTCATACTCTATCATCCTTCCTCATCTCTCACTCCATGTACAGTTATAAAAAACTGTGCTTCATCATCTGGCAAATGTGGAGCATCGATTAATTTAGCAACTCTAGATCCGCCTTTCCCCTTCCTTAAATACAATCTAACAGTCGACATATGAGCGACTATATGCCCTCCAACCGGCGTCGTAGGGTCACCAAACATCATCCCAGGATTCGCCATAACCTGATTTGTAACAAAAACAGCTAGATTATTTTTTTCAGCCATTCTCATTAAATCATGTAAGTACTTATTCAATTTCTGTTGCCTATCAGCCAATTGCCCTCTCCCAGAAAATTCAGCTCTAAAATGTGCTGTCAAAGAATCAATAATAACTAATTTTATAGGTTCTCCATTCTTAATCATCTCTTCGATTTTATCAACCAATAAAATTTGATGATCAGAGTTATGACAACATACTCCTCCAAATCCTGCTAAAAAGTTTTGATAAGACGAATTAGAAGAAAAAACTTCAAAATCATAAAGTTTAGCATCATTTTCAATTGGCTTCTTTGTAATTGACTTTATAGTTGCAAAAGCAATATCATTCCAAACAGGGGCATTTAAATTTTGTTTAATCTTTTCCAAATCAAGAATATCATTAGACTTTAGGCCTGCAGCTTCAACTCTGTAGTGTCTATTCCAAGATTTTTTATAATTCTTCATCTGCCTCAAGTCTATCTCAAGTACAGAAGCAAGAATACCGAATCTCAACAAAGCTAAGGAAATATCATTAGCTAATTCTCTACTTGAAGTATGGAAAACAAGTCTATTACCTCTTCTACTATTTGCATGATAACCATCTCCATCAAAATACCCTTTTATAAAACACTTTAATTTTTTAAGAGGGAGTTGCATTATCCAGCCCGGAATCTCTCTTTCTGCAGATTTCTTTTGTACATCTATTTGTATAATATATTTCAAAATCAAAGCAAACAATCTACTAGATATTAAAAGCATATGATATTTCTCATGCAAGCGAGCATCTAAATTAAATTTCCTCTTTAGAATTTCTTGTGCTTTTCTTAAATATTCTGTGTTTGAGGAGATTCTAATCCTTATTGGTCTATCCACATATTGGCTATTTCCCTCGGCTATAATAAGCCCTAATAGCCACATCAAATCCTCATCAGCATTTATAACCGCTGGTAAAGAAGGAGCAGCGCGCCTTCCAGTATGGCTCAATTTTATCCTATCATTCTCAATGATAATCTCGTCTCTTATATCTTTAGAAAATTTATTAAATGAACGAACTATATTAAACTCTTCCACATCTTTCTCAATCATAGGTAAAAACCTGGGAATTGCAATATAGTCTCCTTCTTTTAAAGAAGCAGCTTCAACAACCTCCGGCCGCATGTTGTTGCCTTCTCTCTTAACCGTAACTAAACCTTTCTTTCCCCTTCTAACACCTCTAAATAAAGAATGGAATCCTGTAACACTAATTTCTCTTCCAAACTTGGTTTTTATAGTGTAAAGATAATCATTCTTAGGAGCTGAATGAGAAACAAAACCAGTTACAAGCATAGGCTGCATTTTTCCTGTTGCTTGATCAAAAGCAAAAGTAAGAACTTTATGGTTGCTTCTACTTTTTACTACCTCGCCGATACTTTCTTTATGAAATTCGTTATCATTTAAAATAAATACATTCTCAGAAGCAGGCAAGCTATTAAACGCTCTAGCTACTAAAATATTTCTTAAAACTTTATCAGGACTAGCTCCAACACCTTCAGCAATCTGTCTAATTCTTTCCGGCCTAAAAGTACCTTCAGTATCAATTATAACCGCTTTTCCATTTGCTCCTCCTTGTTCTTTAGGCAATTGTACATTAACAGCCAACGTAAAAGCAAGCTGACTTTTACCACTCGAAAATGGACCATAACTTTCCGTCATTGCCCTTGTCTCTATTCCCTTTCCTCCTAACAAATTATTTAAATTTTTGCTCCCAGTAGTAATATATAAAACATCCTCTCTTTTTTTAGCAAATTCTACGCCATCCATAAACCCAAGTTTCATCATCCCTCTAGCAGCTTGTATCGCCTTTCTGGCAACAGCTTCGCCAATTCCAGCCATATCTGACAAAGAGCTAGGTGATAATACAGCAAGCCCCATTAGATCATAAACTCCTGCTGCCTCTAACTTGGCCGCAATTCCTGGCCCAATTCCAGGCACATCAGTTAATTTCCCCTCTTCCTCTTTATCGATTTTATCGATTTTATCAATTTTATCAATTTTCTCAACCTCTTCAACTTTCCTCTCTTCAGTCTCCTCTTTTATCGCCATATCTCTCCAAAAAGTTCTCTCTTTATAAACTTATATTCTTTCCACTACATAAATAATAATCACATTTTCGCTTCAAGTTCCTTTACCAATTCCTCAACATTCACATCTAAAACATCCTCAACAACCATCTCCATATTATTTGAAAACTGATTTTGTCTAATATTCCCGAAAAAAACCTTTTCTTCTCCTAACAAACTTCCTTTCTTCATAGCGAATTGATCCAAAGAAAAAATCTCCTCATCGTTTAGTCCTAATTTATTTATCAGCTCTCCAAAAACCACGCTGCGAATATTCTCACTGCCGTCATCTAATATAAAATTCAACAATGCCCTCTTTTTACCTTCAACCTCTCCATGATTAATACACTTTCCATCAACGACTTTCTTTCCACATAAAGAACAAACCTCAAAATATCTTGGTTCGAAAACATTAACTATAACTGCTCTTGTCTTAAATCTATCTCCTGCTTTAACGTCTTTCAAAATTTTTTCATTATATACCTTTCCCAAAACAACTTCTCCTAAAATCTCTTTACTTTTTTTTATGTCGGAAAATCCTCCCAAATGCAATTCTCCTTGTCTCACACCTGCATTGCTGATTTCTACAACATCGCCTATTCCAATTTTGCCATCTTCTATTAAAGAAATATGATGTGTATCCCATAATACAACTCTAACATTAGAACCCTCATCAGCTACAATTAAATTACAAACTTTTCCTTCTCTTCCATTTTTATTAAAATTCCTGACTGGAGAAATTTCAATTACTTTCCCAATAATATTGGCTCTTCTCATTCCATCAACTAATTCAGCTATTTTCATTCTTTCTAAATCGAAATTTATCCCTAATTCAGCCGCAACAATCTGTGCAGCTCCTTCTCTGGAAACCAACCCAGATAACTTGGCTCTTTTTGCCTCTATCTTCCTTTCAATGTCGTCAATAACTATTCCAGAAGCCTGTGAAATTCGAGAAACCAATTTGTCATAATTATCTGCCATCTTTACCCTATTTCTATTAAAATACTTCTATTTAAAAGCATTATTATAAAGCACCAGTAGATGAGCTTTTCCTAGTAAAATGAGCTCATCTACTGTAACAAAAAGAAACATTTAAAACTCCCCCTAAATAAAATCAATTATGACAGGCATAGTCGCAGTTATTGTAAGCATTCTTCCAGATTCAATAGAAGCAAATCTGGAAGAAATAAAATTAAAAGCCCGTTCAACGTTAGAAGAAGAAGGAGCTTTAAACCTCTCATTTACAGAAGAACCAATTGCCTTTGGCTTAAAATCTCTAAAACTAAAATTCGCCTGGCCAGAAGAAAGTTCTACAGAGATTATAGAAACTGCTCTAGCAAAAATCAAGCATGTTTCATCAGTAAAAATAGAAGATTATAGAAGGGCTTTCGGTTAAACTGAATCCGATTAAAGATAACTTTCCTTATCTTTCAACATAGCTCAGAAGACAGGAACTGGAACAAGAATTTCATTATTGTTAAATTTAAAATTATTCCTTGTTAAAACAATATAATTCTGGAACTTCTGCACTGGTGTGATAAGATTTAAAGGTTAAATAGCATTTTTATCGT
>CAYJSG010000038.1:0-8373 GCA_964372815.1 Candidatus Woesearchaeota archaeon | reverse complement strand
AATTTAAGATGCGGACTCCGTCGGTAATGCTTATTATTGAGTCTCCATTTACATCTCCTCTAACACCTCGATCACGGCAGGGCTCTAACGCCAAAGTTAAGGGAATTATAAATATAAAAGCCAAAGATAAAGACATAATAATTAATATTGTAACTTTTTTCATTGTTTTAATAATTATTTTAAGTTTATAAATTATTTGGTAATTAATTTCTAACAAATATTTCTCTCTGAATAGCGTTATCTACTTCAATTTTTATTTCACTCTCAGGCATTCTCCCGACACAAAACAAAGCATCAATAGCAGCCATATTTGGTAGAAATCCTGGAAGATGCTGTTCATAAACAGGATGTTTATATTCCTGAAATTCTACTTTAATTCCTTCCCTCTCAAAAGGCTCTAAATTCAAATATTCTTTTCCACCTGCTCCAGATAAATATATATCGGCATTAAGTTTTTTACAAATTTCAATAAGATCTTCAGATGCATCAGATTTTTCATAATGCTCTTTTTTTAATCCAAGTTCAGAAGCTAGAACAATTCTAGTCTTAATTCCAAATGCTTCTTTTAAAAAATTTATTATTTTAACATTTAATTCCAATAAATTACAATAATTGTAACTAAAGATCCCCCTTATTTCAGAAAAAAATCTATCAAAAAGATCAGCACTAGAATAACTTGACTCTATCTCATGTAAAATGATTTCATTCCATGAACGATTTCTAACTGGGCTATTTTTTATTTTAATATGTTTTATATAATCCTCTGTTTTATAAACAGGAACACTAATCCATTTAAAATTTGGGAAATTTAAGTTGTCATGGCTGTTTATTCTTATCCTGTTTCTATTATGATACTCTTTTCTTATAAATAGAACCTCATCTCTTATAACAAAAATATCAGCCTTCTTCATTTTATCAAAAAAGCCAAGATACGGAATAAAATTAGGTTGATGTGCAGAAACAATTCTAGACATCCTTTTCTCCTCTTAAAACATGATTAATAGCAAATGCTTCGGCATATCCCTTATTCTGTGTTAATCCATGAAAAGCTGCAAGATGTTCAACCAATTCTAAATTGACAATTCCCTTTTGTATTTGGCTTTTATAACAACTCAAAGCATCAATTTTTTTTACAAGTTGTTTTTTTGACAATTCTATAAAATAATGGGGCTCAAAAAGAGATTTTGTTGAAGGCCCCTGAAATAAAAATATTTCCGGGCTTTTTCGTGCAGCCGCAGAAACAGCGTAACTGCAATGCCGATGATCTTGGTGCCTATCATTCGGATAATGCGTATAAATTCGGTCTATCTCTAAATTTTTCAGGTAATTTTCAATATAATTAACTACCTCCTGACTATCAGATAAAAATCCATCTGGGAAATTCCCAAAAAATATATTTTCTTTTTTTAAGCCAAGTTTTTCAAGAGAAGACAGGCATTCTTTCCTATCTTCTGTATGATTGCCCTTTTCTCCATTAGTCATAATTAAAATAAAAACCTCGTCTCCTAATTCCAAATGCTTCACAATAGTTCCACCACATCCCAATTCTACATCATCAGGATGAGCCCCAACTACTAAGACTCTCATCTTTCTCTTCTCCATTTTTTTCCTCCATTTTATATATTAAATTCGACATTTTTCATAACAAAATTTCCTGCTTTATCATTAACTCTAAAGTCAACATTATGCGCTCCTCTCCTAAATGTTAATCTTTTCTTGCACATTCTATCATCTAATCTAGAACATATTGTTCTCCAGCTTGGTCTTGATATAGAGTTATCCATATACTCTATAGAATCAAAATTAGTTTCTTCAATACCCATCACTAAATCAACTCGAGCACCAGAAACATTATATTCAAACATATTAATAATTGGTTTCACATTATCAATTATTATTCTGTTCTTTCTGCTTTCCGCAAAATTTCCAACAATATCTTTTAATTTAAAGAAGTATAATAATTCATGTCCATTATGTTCACTTAATTCAACACTTACATTACATTTATATTTACCTCTTTCAAAAGCACATAAACTTAGATCAGCATTAAAACTAAAGAATTCAGATAGCTCATCTTCAGGATGTCCGTAATATAGTGTCAACTCTGAAGGATTGGCTTCATCTAACCAAACTTTAAACAAGCCAGAACTAAAACCTCTTGTTGGGCTAACACCACTTATTCTGGGTTTTTTTGTATCAACAAGAAAACTAATATTAGTATACCTTGTATTTCCTACACTATCAACTGCTTTAAACGTCAAATCGTTAACCCCATCACGAAAGTTCCTGCTTCTTCTATAACTATCACAGTTCTTACAAAGGCTATTCCATTTTTCTCTTGCTTCCCTATTATCTTTATAATATAAATCTGCTCTTTCGTCCATTGAAATATCAATAAAAACAGATCCATCATTGTAAACACTATCTTCTATAGGATTTTTAACATCTAAAACAGGAGGTTGAGCATCAATACCAGCTCCTCCGTTATTTCCTACAGAACATATTGGAGGACTTTCATTACATAAATTAAAATTACCCTGATTATAACATCCACGGCTATTATCATAGCTATCCATACAATACAAACATCCATTATTTGCTCTGCACGATCTGTCAGGCGTTATTGGGTTGCAATAATTTATTGTATCTCCTTTGTTAAAGCATAACCAATATTCTGCACCTGCAAAACCTGTTAGAACTACAATTAAAGCTGTAAAAATAATTGCAATTCCTATTTCTTTTCTAATTTTTTTCTTCATTTTCTTCCTCCTATTTTTCCTCTTATGAAAATAAAACAAAATAAAAAATAAAAATAATAAAAAATTTTAGATGGCTTCTCCCCAGAAGAATATATTTCCTGTATCGAAGTCACCGTTACATGGCTCTGGTAAGCTAAGCTTGAATGTCAAGGCCAATTCTGCACCAGGAGCTAGTAAATTAGCTACCCAGTAAGGTCCCTGTGGCTGCTGTTGGACGATTTCAAATCCATTGTAGAATGGCGTAGGGTCATTAAATCCATCAGCATAACCAATGTTGACATAACCTTCAGTATCCTTGTTTCTATTATCTGCAGCTCCAGGACCTCTACCACCGACTGCAAAGTCGTTTAAGGTGGAATAAGCCCCACTAGTTGCAAAGTACCTTAGATTGCTTAATGACAACTGGTTTGTTGTAGGACATTTAGCTCCACTGCTTGCAGAATCGTAAAAGTCAGTGCCAGATATAAACATATCCATCATAACTCCCGACCCTGGATCAGCATCATTTCCTACTAAAACAGTTTCAGAATAACTCTGGCTTCCAGGTCTTACATCATCAAAACTCAAACCTCCAGTAATGCTTAAAGCAATAACAGGATTGAAGAACCAGTATTCATTTTCAGCCATTGTTCCTGACAATCCATCTAAGTCTTCTGCCTCAACAGTTATCCAATACTCGCCATACATGCTTTCAGGTGTCTCAACTGTAAGAGTGCATGTATAATATGCAGCGCTATTTTCAGAAACTGTTCTCAATTCCTCTTCTAAAATACGTGCATTACATGACTCGTCCAATTCCTGCATAGGTTGGATAATCTCATCAAGACGACAATTCGCCTCAATATCATTTCCAGAACCTTGTGAGCTTCCTATAGTTGCGAAGACATCTTTTATCTTCTCAATGCCATTCTTGTCAAATACAAGCACTTTCCAGGAGATTTTCTCTCCTTCAAATGCGTAATTATTAATTCTCTCTAGTAGCTCTTCTCCAGGATCAGAGAATCTTCCGAACTCAATATTATCGTCTGTGACTGTTCTATGGTCACACATCCAAACTTGTGGTTCAAAGTCCTCTGTTGTTATATCAACACCTATCCCAGTTCCAGCACTTACTCCAAGCACTGTAGGTAAAACTGCTATCAATAAACTTGCTACCAGGATTGTATATAAGGTTCTCATTTTATCAACCTCCTTTCATCTATTACCATAATTCTATTGTAATTTTTCAATAGTTCAAAGCTGACGTAATCTTTTAGTAATTTCTCCTCTTTATTTTGTAACATAACCATACTCATTTTTATTTTGTATTTAAAGATGTTTATGCTGCAAAGGATATTTTTTTTAATTACTTAAAATAAATGAATTAATTTCCTCGACGGTATTTTTGATTTTTTTCACTATACATAGATTAATAAAAAAATAGAGGTATCTAATACAAAAAATAAAATGAGCAAAACAATCTTGCATATAATCTTGTTATTTATTAAAGTAATTACAATCAGATATTCTCTAAAACATACATCCCAAGATAATTTTGTTTAAATATAAAGTTTTAAACTTTCATTTATTAAAGATGAGAGCCAAAATAAGCCTAATACTAATAATAATGATATTATCATTATCTTCTGTAATAGCTATAACCGCATCCATTGGAAATTTAAGGATGACTTTAAGGGTACAAACAGGCGAAGTTATAGAAAAATATATTCTAGTAAAAAATGTCAATGATTTCTCTGTTAAAGTCACTCTTACTCCATCAGGAGATTTAAAAGATAATATTATATTAAAAGATTCAGAATTCGAATTAGCTCCAAAAGAAGAAAAGAAAGCATATTTCACAATAAAATCAGATAAGCCAGGAACTACAGAATCAAGAATAAATGTAAGGTTCAGTCAGGATAAAGGCAATTCAGCAGGTCTTTCATCAGTAATAACCTTAATTGCTTCAGGAGAGAAAATAACAAATGATAATAAGAATACAGGTATATCAAAAGAAGAAAATATCAAGAATAATAAATTAGGACAGGAAAATAAAAACATATTAATAGAAGATATTTTTTCAACATCAGTTTTAATAATAGCCGGATTTATTTTACTCGCAATTTTAATAGTTGTGTTTTTCTATTCCTTATCAGCTAAACAACAAAAGAGGCCGACTATGAAGAATGCATAAAATTTTTAATATAGACATTCCCGTTAATTATATTACTAAAAAACGGGAATGTATAGACAGAGATTACCTAACAAAAGGCAATACAATAATAAGGAATCTCTGTAAATATAATCTTATAATTCTGATACTTTCTATATCATTAGTATCAGCTTCACAAGTCCAACTTCTTTGTCTAAATAACGGGGAAACACTAAAATTCTCCCAATGCAATCCTTTAATCCCAGACAGAACTTGTTCTTCAACTCAAGGATGTCAATTATGCACAACTTATACAGATTCTGGCGTTTACTGTCCAGCAAATATAAATGTATGTAATTCGATAGAAAATATTAATTGTACACAGTTACAGGTAACAAATCCTGAAAACCAGCCGCCAAGAGAATCTCCATCTCCTCCTTCAAATAGAAATCCTCCTCCTGTAACTCCTCCAATAGCAATCAGAACAACAAAAGCAGACATAGCTTATGTTGTAAAAGATAATTCCGGAGTTGACAATTCCTTAATAGCAGAATTCACGAACGCCCAATATACATATGAAATAATACAGGAATCTAAAATACAGGAAACTAATTTTTCATTATATCACATAATTATAGTAGGAAATCAAAGATTCGCAAATGCACAATTAATACCAATTTATGAACACAAGTCAATAATAATAAATTCATTTAATTATTATAAGACAAATTCAGACACACAATTAGGGCTAAGTAGAAATTCAGGCTCGGCTTCCAGCCCATCATCATTAACGATTCGGGATATAACCAATCCGATTGCAAACTCTATTCAAAGAAACTTCAATGCATATAATATTAGGAGCACTAATGTAAAAACATCCTTCCTTAAAGGAGAAAAACCTAGGGGAATAAATATAGTTGTCTCAACAAATACAGCTTCAGATGCAGTAGTTGCAACATTTTCTCCAGGAACAACCTACTTAAATGGAAGAGTCGCAAAAGAAAGAGCAGTATTTTTTGGAATAACAGAAGCAAGATACTGGACGCAGGATACAAAAGAATTATTTAAGAATACACTTTCATGGCTTGTTGTAGGAGTAGATTTAGATAGGGATGGTTTCTTTATAGATCAGGACTGTAATGACCATGATCCTACGATTCATATAACAGCTCAAGAAATACCCTATGACAATATAGATCAGGATTGCGATGGTAAAGATCTTAACGATTTAGATAGGGATGGTTTTCCTGCAGCGATTATTGGGGGCTCTGATTGCGATGACACTAATCCATCAATAAATCCATCAAGTTTAAATCCAAGGCTGAATTGTGTAAATGATCCTCCTGTTTTAACAAAAAATATAGAGAACATTGTTTTTGACGAGGACACTTCATACACTTTAGATCTAACAAATTACTTTTCAGACCCGGATTCTACTCTTTCATTTACAGTTTCTGGCAATAGTAACATTCAAATAACAATAAGAAATTCAATAGCAACTTTAACACCTAAAAAAGACTGGTTTGGAACAGAAAAACTGCTCTTTACAGCATCAGATGGTCAGACTACAAAGCAGTCAAATGAACTAACTTTAACTATATCAGATAAAGGAGAATCTCCAATAATTTCTGAATTTTCATGTAAAACTGAAATAAACGAAGATGAAACGTATTTCTGCAGTATAGAAGCATCAAATATTGAGAATGATCCAATTACATTTTCTGTTGGAAGAACATCAAAATTATCGTGTTCATTTACAGGAACAAGGCTTACATATACACCAGAATTAAATTATAATGGAGTTGCATCTTGTGAACTAATAGCCTCTGATAAAGATGGTTCTGACTTAAAACTATTAAGAATAAACGTTCTTCCAATAAATGATTATCCTATATTAAAATCCTCTTCTCCAGTAGGAGACTTAATTAAAATTCCTGAAAATGTTGAAAAAAGATTCGCTGTCAATGCAGAAGATGTAGACAGCAATATAAAAATATCCTGGTTTTTAAATAATATTAAGCAATCAGAGAACTCTTCTTTCCAATTCAAAAAGCAATCAGGATTATATTTTCTAAAAGCTATAATTTCAGATTCATTATACGAAGTAGAAAGATCATGGAATGTTCTAGTTTCTCCTGCAAATGAGTTTACATGTTCAGAAATAGGCAGAATATGCCAGGCGCAATATATCTGCCCTATTCAGACAATAGCAACATCAGATAGCCAGCTTTGTTGCTCTGTAGAGTGTATTAAAGAGCCTCCTTCATTTAAAGACGCTGAACCCTGTGAAACTATAAATAATTCAATAGAAATAGACATTAAATCTCCAGAATCATCAGACAAACCTAAAATAGGGGATACAATAACAGCAGATATAGAAGTTAAAAATCTTCTGGATGAAGATAAATATTTTGAAGTAGAAGTCCATCTATATGATTTAGATGAGGAAAGGTCACTATCAAATGCAAGATCAAAAATTAATGTAGATTCTGAACAGGAAGAAACAATAAGACTTAATTTAGACATCCCCGATGATATAGACTTAAAGAATAATTATGCATTATTTGTAAAAGCAGAGGACAACGAATGCAGCCAAAAATATTTAGAACTAGGCCTAAATAGGCCAGCAAACAAACTCGAGATTGTAGATTTTATACTGCAGGATAAAGCAGTATGCGGCGAATTTATCTCCCCAGAAATTAAAGCTAAAAATCTAGGCTCTTCTGATCAGGAAATTTCAATTTCACTCTTCAATAAAGATCTGAAAATAAATGAAGTAATTAAAAATTTGAAAATAGAGGAATATGGTAAAAAAGACAGAATATCAAAAGTGTTCTCATTACAAATACCGCAAAATACTAAGCCAGATAAGTATACCATTACAGCTACCATATCTGGAGAAGAAGCAATAACAAAGTCAGAAACTATAGAAATTACAGACTGTAAAATTGAGCAGTCAAAGCAGGAAACAAAGCCTCCACAAAAACTAGAGTTAAATAAGGAAACAATAAAAGAAACTCAGGAAGATAATAACCTATTTATACTCGCCTTAATGGTCTTTACAACTTTTGTCGCACTAGCATTTTTATTTTTTGCCTTTTCACTAAAAAAAAAATAAGATAATTTTATAAATATACTAATTCTTTTCAATTACAATGAGAATTATAACTTTACATTGCGACTATATTCGTTTTAAACCAACGAAAAAAGCAATTCCAAAAGCCGAGGAATTAAAGTCGAAAGAAGAAGTAGAAGTCAAAGAACCCTTGGTTGTTTTAACAGCAGTTGAAAAAGGCGACAATGACCAAACTGTTAAGCTTCTTATCGAATCAGTAAAAAAAACAGCGTCAGAAGTAAAAACAAAAACAATAGTTTTATATCCCTATGCTCATTTATCTCCAAATCTCGCCTCTCCAGATACTGCTCTGGAATATCTTGTTGAAGCAGAGCACACATTACAAAGATCTGGCTTTCAAGTAACAA
>CAYJSG010000037.1:7187-8429 GCA_964372815.1 Candidatus Woesearchaeota archaeon | reverse complement strand
GAATTGTAGCTCAACTTTTAACTTTAATGGATGGTTTAAAATCAAGAGGGCAGGTAGTAGTAATGGCCGCGACTAATAGGCCGGATGATATAGACGAAGCTTTAAGAAGGCCAGGAAGATTTGACAGAGAAATAAGAATTAACCCTCCAGATGAAATAGGCAGAAAAGAAATTTTAAGAATTCATACAAGAGGGATGCCTTTAGATAAATCTGTTGATTTCAATGAAATAGCACATAAAACAATTGGTTATACAGGAGCAGATATAGAGGTTTTATGCAAAGAAGCAGCATTAAAATCAATTAAGCCATACTTTACAGAGTTAAAAAATCTTCAAGAGAAAGTTCCAACACAAATTCTAGACAAAATAAAAGTCTCAAGACAGCACTTTATAGATGCTATGAGGATGGTTGAGCCTTCTGCAATGCGTGAAGTCTTGATTCAAAAACCAAATGTTCATTGGGAAGACATCGGGGGTTTAGAAGAAGTAAAAGAAAAATTACAGGAATTAGTGGAACTCCCTCTTTTAAAGCCAGATTTATTTTTAAAAGCTGGAATCAAGCCAGCAAAGGGCGTTCTTCTATCAGGCCCTTCTGGAACAGGAAAAACTCTTCTGGCAAAAGCAATAGCCACAGAAGCAAACGCAAATTTTATTTCAGTAAAAGGTCCAGAATTAATAAGCAAATGGGTTGGTGAATCTGAAAAACACCTCAGAGAAATATTCAAAAGAGCAAGGCAAGTCTCTCCTGCAATAATATTCTTTGATGAATTTGATTCTATCTCACAGCATCGTGGTTCTTCATTTAACGACGCAACAGAAAGAATGGTTAATCAACTTTTAACAGAATTAGACGGAATTGAAGAATTAGAAAAAGTTATAGTTATCGCGGCGACAAATAGAAAAGATTTGATAGACACGGCATTATTAAGGCCTGGAAGAATAGACACTATAATTGAACTAAAAATCCCAGATGGTAAAACAAGACAAAAAATCTTCGAAGTCCATACTAAAAATATGCCTCTTGATAAGACGATAAAATTAGAAGATTATATCAAACAAACAGAAAGCTGGACAGGGGCAGATATTGCGGCTGTCTGCAGAGAAGCAGGAATGAGCGCTATAAAAAGAGCTTATAAAACTAAAAAACCAGAAATAACAATTACAAAAGATGATTTTGATTCTGCACTACAAACAATACTAAAGTCAACAGGAAAAGAAATTTTAACTGCTAAGAAAAAATAAA
>CAYJSG010000037.1:0-7087 GCA_964372815.1 Candidatus Woesearchaeota archaeon | reverse complement strand
GAAAGTACCAAAAGTCCAATAATAATAAATACAGTAATGGCAAGCACAGCAATTCTATATCGTGCACTCCCAATTGAAACTAGATTTGAAACAATTAATCCCCAGATAATCGGTCCGATAAGTGAAGAAGCTCTTTCTGCCAAACCAAAATATGCAAAAGCAAGATTATGTTTTCCCTTTGGAGCAATATATGCCATCAGAGAGCGCGACACTGCCCAATTAGAACCATACCAAATACCCATAATTGTTGTAGCGATTACAAATAATGTAAAATTATTGAGAAACCCAATCAGAGGTAAAATAATTATCCATCCTAAAAGTATAAACATAAGAGTTCTTTTTTGACCAACCCTGTCGGCAACGAATCCAGATAATGTTCCACCAATAGCAGAAGTAATTAATATGCCAAACAAAATATATGTTTTAGTTGTATCAGAAACATGCCAAACCTGTTCAAGAAAAATTGGGAAGTTATTTGCGGCAGTTAAAATTGCATCATTAAATAAGAAATAAGATACGAGAAAAAAAGTAACACTGGAGAAGGAAAGCAATATTTTAGTTTCAGTTATCATGTCTTTTAAACTAGTCCATGAAAACAATTTTTCTGAAGCTCGTTTAGGCTCTTTGAAAAGAATGAGCATAGGAAGAGATAGAACAAAAAATATTATAACTGATGGCAACAATGTTTCTGACCTAGGTGTAGAGCCAAAGATATTCAAACTGCCATTTGAGAAAGGTAGAGCAATTAACAATCCAAAAATTTGACCAAGATAATTTGCACTTATACCTAATCCGGAAACCAGCCCTCTTTTTCCTTGTTTGGATATATCATTCAGTAACGGCGTGTAAAATGTAAAAGAAAGTAAATATGAATACAAACCGAGGGTAAAAAAGATAAGGGCTCCGATCTCTCTATTTGATATAGCATATAATGCGCAAATCCCATAGAAAAAGGCAGTAAAAACAGTTGTATAACGTAAGCCTGCAATTCTTCTCAAAAATTTATCAAGCAATGAACCAGTAAGAGGAACAGTGATAAATAAGAGCAGAGCTGAAATTGTAAATGTTAGATTAAAGTAAATATCAGGAATTCCTCTGTCAATTACTATCCACTGGGCAAAATATAGAAAGAATACGACAGCGACAACTGAATTAGCAAAATCATAAAGAATCCAAAGAAAAACATTTCTTTTCGTTTCCATATTTTAAGATGATCACATTATATTAAAGACTTTTCGGATGAATACCCAGACCGCTGTCTAAACCAAATGTTCAAAAAAAATCAAGACATGCTTTGTTTGAAGTAAGTATTATGCTCTTCCTTCTTTTTTTGAATTATTTTTATTGTTAGTACAAATTTTCAACTTTATGTATTTTTCATATAGGTGACTACAAAATTGAGATAGGTAGTCACCTAAAGATATTCTTTAATGTTTTATACTCTTTAACAAATAGATCTATAGTAGGTCTTAAATCGTGTTTCTTTTGATATACCTCTAAAGATTTATAATATTCCATTCTGTTTCTAAAATCTATATTAATTGGCGGCAACTTATTCTTAAGCAGTATATTGTTGAGCAATATCCTTCCAACTCGGCCATTTCCATCTCTAAATGAGTGTATATTCTCAAATTGATTATGGACTACAGCTGCTAAAATCAAACCAGGATATTTTTTATTATTTTCATGATACCATTCTACCAGTTCATTCAGTAAGTATAAAACTCTTGACTGGGGAGCACCTTCATGAACTATCTCTCCCAACTTATTCTTAACTACAACTTCTTCTCCCGGTTTCCTCAGTTGTCCTGCAAATTTTTTTGAGTTCTTAAAGACAATTTGATGTATTTTCTTTATCAATTCAATAGATATTTCCTCATTTGTTTCTCTTATGTACTTTATGGCTTCACTGACTCCATATGCTTCAGCAATGTCCTGCTTTGATTTTTCTTCTGGCCATTTATCTTTTTCAAGTATTTCTTTTACTTCTTTACTATTAAGTTCGCTTCCTTCAATAGCGTTCGTATTATAGGTAAACAGTTCAGAAAATTGAACCCATTGTTGCTTCGATAAATGGGTTATTTTTACAGGAATTTCTTTTTCTATTTTCTTAACAAATGAAATGTCTTTTTCAGATAATTCAAAGTGTAAGGGGTCTTTAATTATATTATACTTTTCAATTTCTTCTAAAATTAGTTCTTTAGCCTTATTTATTCTTTCATCTAAAAGCGTCTTTTTTAAATCTGCTCCCAGAAATTTCCTTATCTTGTGAACTTTTGACCCTTCTCTAAAAGAATGACCCAGGTAATATTTTGTCTTTTTTCCAACTTTCCTTTTCTCAATATACATAATAATATAATAGGTGACTACATATATAAATGTTTCTATTGATGTTGTCTACATAGCCCAATATATAAAAACGAAAAGAATAAATTCATGAGAATAATAGTAGACATGAAAGCCCAGGTATAGTATACTATTCTTCATCCTGCTTTGGTGTCGATGACAAAAATCATTATAATCCATGATGTTTAGCTATCCCTTTCTTGACTAATCGATCAAGTTCTTCCACATCTTTTTGCGTAAACTTGCTCTTACTCGCTATAGCATCTGCTATGCGAAGCTTTCTTAAATGCTCCTGCAAGGCTTTACGAATCACTGCGCTCCAATTGGTTTCCTGATGCTTTTGCAATTCTTTCTTTAAATCTTCAGGGACAGCTAAGGTAATGTTAACCATGTGCATATATGTGCATGCACCTATTTAAAGGTTTTGGTCAGCAAATGTATAGAAACCGAACATCTTCTGCACGCCCGGACCAGGAATCGAACCTGGAAATCCGTGAGGAAAGCGGTTCTCAAGACCGCCGCAGTGCCATTGTGCCATCCGGGCATAAATAGAAGTATTTTTACTACTTATAAAGTTTTAGAATTAGCTTCCAAAAAGGCTACTGGAATAGAGATATGATATTCACAGTTTCTTATAGTTCTCGAAAAAATATATAGATTAGATCAGCTTTCTTTTTTCATAAAATATTATAATCTTCTACACAATACAAATTATTTTCTGATCTTATCAAATCAAGAAGATGATTATTTTGAAGAAGAACTTCTAATCTCAAGTATAACTAAGAAAACTCTTCAAATTTTCGAAAATTTAAAAAATAAGTATAATTGAAGAGTTTAACCAAATAAGGCAGCTAAACCAGCAGCTGATTCAGCTGGCTTTTCTTCTTTCTTTTCTTCTTTCTTTTCTTCAGTTTGTACTGAAGCCGCGGGAGCAGCAGCTATTGCGCTTGCATTTTCTATTTCTGCAGAGATATCAACGCCCTGAAGACTTGCAATTAAAGTCTTTATCTTGGCTTCGTCTGCTTCAACGCCGGTTGCAGCTATAACCTTTTTTAAACTAGCTTCAGTTACTGGCTGTCCTAGCTTATGCAACAGCAATGCTCCATACACATATTCCATTATTTATCCTCCTTATTGTTTTTTTGAGCTTGAGAAATTTTGATAATTGCTTTTTCTTCTAAAATTACTTTTCTAATAAAGTATTTTACAGTTTCCTTACAGATATACTCTATATTAACTGCAAATCCCAATGCCTTGCTTATTGATGTTTTTAATTCTTCTAAAGCGGCCTTTTTGTCTATTTTAATTGGCGAATAGACTTTATCAGAAACTGCGTCATAGGCAGCTATTGAAATGAAACCTACTTTCATTGGAAGAATGTTTAATTTTGATAAAACTGCTGCGACGTTTTCCTTTATAGGAACTCCTTTCTTTACAATAACAGCTCCTTGCTTTATCGCAAGCTTCCCGGATTCTACTACTACTTTTAAACCAACAGAAGATAATTCTGAAATTGCCGGACCCGGAAGCAAATCTGTAAGCCCCGGATCTATTGATATATCTTCAGGAGCAATATCCATCGGTTTAGCTTTTGCAGGCCCGTAATTTTCTGATAATAAAGCAGATAGGTCAAAAGCATCTAGGCCAGAGAAGAATATAACAGTATCTGCAGTAATATAATTTTTTAGATTTTGCAATGCGCCTTTTTCAGTTGATTCTATCGCTTTTATTATTATAGACTTCTTTGCTACTCTAAGATCTGCCTTGCCTCTAAGTTTTTTCTTTATTTCATTAAATTGTGAACTTGGTAATGAATGTGTTGAGGCTACTAGAATAGTTCTGCTTTCTTTCATAAGCTCCGCTAAAACAGAAACTTGCTTTTTCTTTAAGTCTAATGTTGCACTTATTCTTATTTTGTCCATTTTAACTTAACTCTATTTTTATGGGTTTAGTCATAGTGAATTTTATAATTATGCTACGTATATTATCCTTCTTCTTTGGCAGAGCGTTCACAATTTCTTTGTAGGCTTCCTTAACATTTTCTATAATCAGAGAATCTTGCATCAAATCTTTTCCTATATTTAATTTTATACTTACTTCCTTCACTCTTACCTTAATAGAATGTGAAATTTTTTCTAATGTTTGTTTAATATTGTCTTCTGTCTCCTGTGTAAGGATTCCTAATTGGGGTGAGGGCATTTTTCCTGCAGGGCCTAAAATTTTACCGAATGTTGTTGCTATTGTTGGCATTAAAGGGGCTGATGCTATAAAAAAATCGTAAGACTTGACAAGATTTTTCAATTGTTTTTTATCTTTATATTTTGGAAATTCTGGCTTAGATATCACATCTAACAGATCTGATTTTTTATCTAAAAAGCCACAAACTTTTTTGTCTTTAATTTTATGAGGCAGAGTTATTATAAAATTGATATTCTCTCTTTTTAAATCCAAGCCCTTTAGATTCACAATTAAGTCTATGCTTTGTGAGAATTTTCTTTTTTTCTCTTTCCTAAGCTGCTCTAAAGCTGATTTCAATTCCATTTTAATCTCCTACCTTATGACTCTTGGCTATAGAAGATATGACAAGAGTATGTAGTTTTACGATTAATTAGATTAAAAGCGAGGGGTTTTTAAAGTTTTTGTGTGCAAATATAAAAGGCTATTTCACAACTGACCACCCGCCCTTTACTCTTTTCGTAATTTTTTCTACTTTACCATCTTTTAAATAGTAAATAACGTTAGCATTCTTTTCTGCCAGTGCTTTGTCGTGAGTAACTATAATAATTGTTTTGCCTTTTTTATTTAGGCGTCTAAGAAAATTGAGAACTTTTTCACCTGTTTTTGTATCTAAATTTCCCGTTGGTTCGTCAGCCAATATTATATCAGGATCATTTGCTAATGCTCTTGCTATCGCCACTCTTTGCTGCTGTCCACCAGAAAGCTGATTTGGATAATGTTCTGCTCTATCTTCTAATTCTACTGATTTTAATAATTGCTCTGCCTTTAATTCTCTTTCTTCTTTTTCAATATTTTGAAAAATCATCGGTAACATGATATTCTCTTTTGCTGTTAAGTTCAATATTAAATTAAAATTTTGAAAAATAAAGCCAATTTTTTTGCCTCTCAATTGAGATAATTCTGATTCAGTTAGATAAGAGATGTTATTATTATCTAAAGATATCGCGCCTTGTGTTGGTAAATCTAAAGAGCCAACAAGGTTTAGTGCAGTAGATTTTCCTGATCCACTTGGACCCATTATTGCTAAAAAATCTCCATTATTTATTTTAATGTTTATGCCATCCAATGCTTTAACTATTACTTCACCCATTTCATAATATTTTGTAACATTTTCTAGTTTAATAACTTCTTTCATAGAAATTTAGAAAAAGCAAGATATAAAAACCTTGCCTCTCGTAATAGTTTATGGCTGTTGATAATTTTCCAGAAATAGACATAAATACTTCTGACATTTATAATTCTATATGGAACTCTATTCCTAAAGAATTTCTTGATAAAATTAATTTACTTTTAAACATAGGAAAGATAGTTGCTATTTTGATTATTGTTTATTTTGCTTTGCTGATAATAGGGAAAATATTTGTATTTATCTTTGGAAACAGGGAAAGCAGAATATTGAAAAAAATAAGCGGACAGTTAGAAGAGATCCTTGAATTGATAAAGAGAGGAAGATTTAAAAAGCATAAGTGAGAAATATTTAAATGATTATAATAGTTCGTTGTTGGACTTGCGGGAAGCCAATAGGGCATCTTTATGAAGAGTTTAAAAAGCGAGTTGAATCAGGAGAAGATGCAGGCAAAGTTCTGACTGAATTAGGATTAGAAAGATATTGTTGCAGGGCTGCTTTTCTCGGACATGCTGATATGCTGCCTGAAATTACTAAGTTTAAAAAAGCGTAGACTTTTCTAGTCTAATCCAAATAATTTCTTAAAGAAGTTTATTATTTTTTGTATTAAGTTTGGACTTACACATTCTCCTGAAACACAGACATTAGAAGAACATTCAAAGTTGTTTTCACATTCTCCTCCAGATTCTAATTGTTTTACAAATTCTTCATTTCCAGAACAGAATTCTCCGCTTTTTCTGTATCCAAAAGGATAACATTTGTCTTCCGATACACAGCCGTTGCAAATAGCTTCCTTTTCTTCTTCAGTTATTTCTTCTTTCTCCTTCAGTTTAGGAATTTCAACAGGACCAGTTTCCTGTGTAGGGGTTATCTTTTTTACATATTCCGATCCACATTCGCCTCTATAGAAAGCCCATTCTTCACAGCTTTTCCCATCTGGAAAGACGCATGCGCTCTTGCTATAATCATATTTTAATTTATATCCTTGCTCCACACAATAGTCTGATGCGGGATCAGAGGTGTCTTCACCAATAATCGGCTCTTTTCTTCTTCCTCAACTTCCACCATACTGATGGAAACACTTAATTTAAAATTTGTTTCATCCGCACTTTTTAATGTGATAGATAATCCATTTATTTCTTTTGTGCTGCCTTCCGGAGATATTTCCTTTGTTTCTGACTTTCCTTCGCTATTTGTAACCTTGAAGGTTGCAGAGAGGTCTGTTGCAGAGACTAATTCTACCGTATATTCTTTTTCACCAACTATTAATTCTGCTTTTGGTTGCGTATCTGTTAATGTAAAAGATTGAGCAGATACAAATTGAATTAATAATAAAACTCCTAATAATATTAGCACTAATCTGTTTTTCATGTAATT
>CAYJSG010000036.1:0-8670 GCA_964372815.1 Candidatus Woesearchaeota archaeon | reverse complement strand
CATCCACAACCTAATTGCTATTCAGGATGTGGACTTCTTGGCGACGAAGTTAAATATTTCTTAGGTTTTCTAGTAGGCGACCATTCTTTTGTTTTCTCTGTCATTTTAACCTCTTCTTTCACATAAATACATTTCCATAGCTATTTTAATCTTTTTATAATTATACTTTTTTAATAAGCTCTCTAACACTGCCTTATCTTTTAGGCTAAATCTTTTAGGAGAATCTTGTTTAATGCTTTCAATTAAAGAATCTTTATTCGGATAAGAATAATAAGTGTTTATAGCGATTTTCTTTTTAACATAGAAATATTCTCTAACATCTCTAATAAAGTTCTTACTAAAATTATTAACACTTTTCATAAGTTTTTTATCTTTATTCCAGAAAGGTGTAAGGAGAGCGTTGTAATCATTTCCTTCATCTATCCATCTTACAATAATCAACACTCCCTTTTCATTTAAATTCTCTCTTATTGATTTTAATATCTTTTTAAAATCCTTATATAAAGGCTGGGCAAGTATTGCAATGTCAAATCTTCTTTCATTAAAATCTCTTATATCTTTTTGCATATAACTAATATTTTTTCTTTTTTTATTTTTCCTACAATAAATTACCAAATCATTATTTATATCCAATCCGACTACTCTTTTTGCATATCCAGAGATAGGTACAGTTAATCTCCCAATTCCACACCCAACATCTAAAACTTTTTTATTTCTAAAATCTGTGAGTTTTAGCAAAGTCTTAATCTCAATATTTTCAGAGTCATAATATTTTAAATCCTCCTCCCAGTGTTTTATTTTTGACAGTTTCATTTTAACCTCTTTTTCAATTATCTAAAAATTTCTCATAAATACTTATTTCACCTTCCATTTTCAAATCTTCTAATATTTCTCAACCTCCTTTTATGCCTTTCTTTCCAGCTAAATCTAGAATCTAACCACAATCTCACCAATCTCAAATTCTTAACATCACTAAATCTTCTTCCTCTCAAACACAAAACATTAACATTATTATGCTTCCTCCCCATTATAACAGAATAATCATCATATCCGACAGCAGCCCTTACTCCCTTAACTTTATTAGCCGCTATCACCATCCCTGTTCCAGTCCCACAAATCAAGATTCCTAGAGCCTTACTTTCTTTAGCAACCTTTTTTCCAACAAGAAAAGCATAATCTGGATAATCATCTATTTCCTTCCCATTCCCACCTAAATCCTCATATCTAATGCTGTTTTTATCAAAATATTTCTTCAACTTCTCTTTTAATTTAAAACCAGCATGATCTGCTCCTAAATAAATTTTTGGCCTCTTTTTCATATATCAATTAAATATCCAATATTTATAATAGTTTCCCTAATGACAAAAAAAACAAAGATTTTATATATTTAATTAACTATTAAAAAACAAATAATAATGACAAAAATCTATCTAAAAAGACAGAGTGGGATTTCAATAGAAACGTTAAGGGATAGTTTAGAAAGAAATAAAATATATTATACACTAGAGACAGTGGTTGGAGATGATAAGTATTTTAGAGTGACTATCGTAAAAGTTAGAGCAGATCCTGAAGAATTATTCAAAAATCAGGGCATCATTCCATCAGTTCAGCAAAGAATATTCAAAGAAAGAGAAAATTGTATAGAAATAAATGCAACTTACAATTTCATTGTAGGAAATGCTACTGATCTAATTCCAGAAAACGATGGTGATCACGTTAAACTAACAGGAGAACTCGCACAAAGAATAAAACAAAGAAGGTCGCCACCAATCGATAAAATAAAAATATTCAGGGAAGATTAGATGTTAGAAATAAATAATTCTTTATCAGGATGGTTATTATTATAAGACTTTAACCAGCTTTCAGCTATTTCTCTATATCTAAAATTAAAATAATAAATAACTCCGTTTATTTGAGGGCCAACTCTCTCCTTATTAAAAAAATTTAAACCATCACGCCTTCTAGTATAATTCTTTTCTATATAAATTCCTAAATTGCTTCTTCCATTTTCCTTTGATAACCTAGAAATTACTCCTCCCCTCTCAAGAAATTCATAAAGACTCAATCGCATTCTATATGCTCTTTTATCACCCTCTTCTTCATACTTAATCAGCTCAAAAACCCTGCCCCAATCAACTCCAGTTACTTTAGCTCCTTTAATCTTAACAAGTTCAGACCATTTAGGAATTTTTTCATCATTTATCTCAGATTCTAAACTCATAACTAAAAAATAAAAATAATTGTTTATAAAGCTTTATGTATATAAAGTATAATAATTAGGTTTATACTATTGTTAACCAATCTTTAGACCATTTAGTATACTCGCCATCTCTAAATGAAAAACTCCGAGGATCAGCTCTAAACGCATCAAGCCAAGAATTAGTTCTCTTACCCTCATCAAGTCTAACAATATGATAACTAAGGTCCATTATATTATTAATTCCATAGGGTATTTTTATGGCATCTTCATCACCTCTAAAAACTTTCTCCGCACCAGCATCCTTTATATTTTCTAATGTTTTTATCGCGGTTATTAATGGTACTAAACAAAATGCTCTATATCCACTTAATTTTTCAGGAATTGATTTAATATAATCAAAAGCAACATTAAGATTTGGTTCAACATAAGATAAAATTCTTTCTAAAACATTATTCCGCACTTTTCCGGCAGTTCTACTATCCATCATTTCTTCGTAACTTACTTCTCCATGAATAATTGCCCCAGGAATAAATCTCCTGCCTTCATTATAATCTAAGCGCATGTTCTTTATAATATTAGTCATTTGTAAACCCTTACCAAATCTTTCAGCCAATTCATCAGATAATAAAACTGGTTTGTCATCAACCTTGTCTTTTAATTCTATCAACTTATTAAGAGAAATTCCAACTGTTCCAGCAACATAATAACAATAAGTATGGTATTGGTCTACAGTCTCGATCGGTCCTCTCTCTAAATGTGTAGTCATAGCAATTCCCATATTCTTCACACAATAATCAATATTCTCAGCTATTTTCTTACCAACTAAAGGTTCGTTTCTAATCCTATACAGATCTCTTAAAACAATTCCTTTACCAAATTCTGTAATAAATATTCTAGACTCATTATCAGAGGCCCCTCTAGTAAGCACTTGAATTAAACCTTTAAAATCATCACTATTAATCATGTCTTCTATTTCTCTATCAGGTCTACCATTTTTGCTAGGTTCTCTTCGAACGACTTCACCAATATAATAGGATAATCTACCTATTCCCCAAATTTTATCATCTTTACTCAAAATTTTATTAGACGCATCCTCACATTCATCAACTACTCTCAAAAGATTATATTTAGTCATAATATAAATTCTTTTAGGAGCCTCTTCCTGGCCTATAGCCAATTCAGATAGCTCGGTAGGACCATAAAAGCTACCTGATCTCAATGCTAACATTTCTCTAGAGTCTAAACTTTCTCCTCTTTCATGCTTCTCTACTAATTCCTTGGGCCTTGGCCAAATTAATCCCGGTATATTCATACAAAAATAACTCTATTCAACCTTTATTAATTTATCTGTCTACTTTATTTATCATTAGACAGTGAAAATTATAAACATATTTTACAAAGGTATATCATAAAAATACAAACAAATTTATATACAACAAAATCCTTGTAAACAAAAAGAGATAAAATGAAAATATTTATTGATTCCGCAAATCTAGATGAAATTAAACAAATTTCATCTCTAGGCATTCTAGATGGAGTAACAACAAATCCAAGTCTAATAAAAAAAGCAATTAATAATTTAAAAAAACAAAATAAAAAGATAAATATCGATTCTTACATAACACAAATTCTCAAAACTGTAAAAGACAAACCAGTTAGTCTGGAAGTAACAGGCACTAATTTCAAAGAAATGGTAAAAGAAGGCCTAATTTTATATAAAAAATTCAATCCAGTTGCAAAAAATGTTTATATTAAAATTCCAGTTGATCCTTGTTTAGAAAAGATTTGCACAAATGACATAGACGGAATAAAAGCAATAAAATTTTTATCGAATAAGAAAATTCCAATAAATTGCACACTAATTTTTACTCCAGAGCAAGCTTTGTTAGCCGCAAAAGCCGGAGCAAAAATCGTAAGTCCCTTCGTAGGCAGAGAAGATGACTATCTTAGAGAAATAGCAAGAATAAAATTCAAAAAAGAAGATTATTTCCCGGCAACTGGAATAAAAGAATACAAAAAAATCCTAAATGACAACGGAATCATATCAGGAGTAGACTTAATTAAAAAAACAAAAGAAATTTTTCTAAAACAAAATATAAAATCAGAAATATTAGCAGCAAGTATTAGAAATCCAAGACAATTCAGAGAAGTTGCTCTTGCAGGAACAGACATCGCAACTCTTCCATATAGTTTAATAAAATCTCTCCTAAAACATCCGAAAACAACTGAAGGGATGAAAACCTTCACAAGAGACATAACTAAAGAATATGCTAAATTGGTCAATTATAAAAAATAAAAGATGACAAAAACAAGAGGCTTAAATGAAGCTAAGAAAAAAGGTCTATAAAAACGGCAAATACTATGATGATCTCTTATATGCAAAAGTAAGATAAGAAAATGAAATACAAACAAACAATCAAGCAATTTGAAAAAAACTACAACAAAAAACACACAGTTAGACTAAAAGACATAGCTAATAGATTTAAACATTCTAAAAATACAGAAGATAATCCAGTAATCTATGAAACATTCATCAAATCCTTTTCTCCAATGCAACTAAGTCTCACAGTCATAAATCCTGGAAATGTAAATAAAGAATTTTACATGACAAGAGGCCATATACATTTAACCAAAAAACCAGAGTTCTACATCCTGCTTGAAGGCTCCGGTATTCTATTACTGCAAAAAAATAATAAACCTAAAACAATTAAGTTAAAAAAAGGAGAAATAGCTCTTATTCCAGAGGGCTATGCCCATAGGCTAATAAACATCGGAAACAAAAAACTTAAAGTTTTAACAATCTATCATAAAAATTCAAAGCCAAATTATAATGTAAAATTTAAAAAGAGGTTTTTTAGAAAACAAATCTAACTAATCTTCCCTCTATGCTTATCCAATACTCTTTTTACAGCCATAGCACTCCTTACATTTCTTCCTTTATGATAAAACGCATTTAACTTTCCAGCAATTTTTGCATTGCTTATCATCTTTCCCCATTTATATTCGCATAATTTAGATAATTTATAAACAAATTCAATCTCTTTCTCCTCCCAAAAAACTTGACCCCGAGCAATCGCACCTTTTCTTCCATATTCACGTTGTTCTTCACTCGTTTTATTTTCGAAACCATAACCAAGTTCATGCATTCTTCTAACTCCAATCCCATTTCTTCCACTTTCCACCCCGCCTATAGAAGCAATATTTTTTTGATGAGAATATTTATGTTCTTTACTTAACTCTTCTAATTCACTATCATGGATAAGACCATTATAAGATTTAACATTGAACCATCCATCATATCCTCTAATCGCTTTCTCGACAGCAGATATCGCAACATTTTCACTAGCCATATAATAAATTCCAAATTGAATCATTATATTTCTATATATAAAACCCTTGCGATATAATTCTGCAATTCTAGGCATCTCCTTCTGCAATCTTCTTCCCAATATAGCAGCAAATATAATAGCCCCTATTTGTTCTGAATTTAATCTACTCACTAGCAACTCCTTGTTTATCACTAACTTTATAAAATCAAACCACGTTTAAAAACTATATAAATAGATAAAAATGAAAATCCACATAGACAAAATACTAAAAAAAGGCAAGGCGCTTTATTTGGCCTATGACCAAGGACTTGAGCACGGCCCATCTCAAGACTTTAACGATAAAAATGTAAATCCTTCCTACATAATAGACATAGCAAAAAAAGGAAAATATCAAGGTATTGTTTTTCAAAAAGGTATTGTAGAAAAATACAATAAAGAAATAAAAGACTCTAAAATACCATTAATTCTAAAACTCAACGGAAAAACAAATCTCTACAAAGGAGAACCCATTGCAAGACAATTATGTTCACTAAAAGAGGCAATTCAACTAGGCGCAAAAGCAGTTGGCTACACCATATACATAGGCAGCCAGCATGAGAGTATAATGATGCACGAATTTGAAAAAATCGAAGAAGAAGCCCATACGAAAGGCCTGCCAGTAATTTTATGGATTTATCCAAGAGGAAGCTCAATAAAAAATGATACATCAAAAGAAGTAATGTCTTATGCAGCAAGAGTCGGCCTGGAATTAGGAGCAGATATTGTCAAATTAAAATATGGTGGCAATTCACAAGACTTGCAATGGGCAGTAAAATCAGCAGGAAAAACTAAAGTTGTAGTCGCTGGTGGAACTAAAACAGAAGAGTCTCTTTTCCTAAAACAAGTTAAAGAAATAATTCAATCAGGAGCTATTGGCCTGGCAATCGGCAGAAATGTCTGGCAAAATCCTAATCCTCTACAGATAACAAAGAAAATACAAAGTGTTATCTGGAGCCAACATCATCATAAAATTCCATAATAAAATGCTCTTTTATTTGATAAAATCTCCCATAACCAAAATGAGAAATATACCAGTCAAGCAATCCTCGATATGACCTTCCATTTAGATATAACTCTTTAAAATCATCTGCTATCAGATCTCTGGGCTCTTTTCTTATTTGTTCAAGCAAACTATCTAACATCTTTTTACGCAAAGACTTGTAATCGTATTTACTCTTTCTAGATTTATGTAATCCTAATTTTTGCTTCCAAGTTCTAAGAGTTCTAGGATTAATTCTAAACCTGGACGCAACTTCTTTATTAGAATGTTTACACAAAAGATTTTCTAACTCCTGCTTTGATGGTTTTACAAAATCATTATCGAAAAAAGTTTCAGAACCATGTCTTCTTTCAACCCCGAGTTTATCCATCCAGCGATAAAAAGTCTTAGGACAAACGCCTCTTTCTTTAGCTACCTCTTTCACTGGCTTTCTTAATAAATTATAGTAATAGATTATAGCTCCCTTTGGAGGTTTTCTGACTCTCCTTTTTGTATAATCAAACCCATCTCTTAAAGTAATACCAAATTTAACTAACCATCTTCTTACTGTCATAGAATTAACCTCTAATTCTCCTCCCAAATAAATACTAGATTTCCACTCCTCACTATACATTCTAGGTAAATAACTTTCAAGTTTCTCTCCTATCCTCTTTTCTACTTCTAACATTAAAGGAGTTTTTTGCATAATAATATATGGTATTTATCTATTATAAATATTTACTCAAACTACTTCCGAAGCTTTTATATATAATAAAGATATATTTTGATTGCCAGCAGATTAAAAAGAAATAAGATGATAATTATAAACTTCAAAAACTACAAAACAGGAAAAGAGGCGCTAAATCTTTCAAAGCAAATAGAAAAATATTTGCCAAAAGCAATAGTTGCAGTTCCTACTATTGATATAGAGCTAATATCTAAAAAAACAAAATTGCGAGTATTTGCTCAACATGTTGATATTCAGGAAGGAGATAAAACAACTGGCTTTACAACTTTAAGCTCTATAAAATCTGCAGGAGCAAGAGGAACATTAATAAATCATTCAGAACATCCTCAATCCATATCAAATATCTATAAAGTAAATATTATGTCAAAAAAGCTTAATCTAAAAACTATCGTTTGCACCCCAAGTTTAAGAAATATGAAATTTATGTTTAATAATAAAAAAGTAAAACAATACGCTATTGCCTTCGAAGACCCAAAATTAATCTCAACAGGAAAATCAATTACAAAATATAATCCAAAAGCAATTCTTCAATTTGTAAAAACGATAAAAGAAACAAAGATAATTCCATTATGTGGAGCAGGAATCTCAACAGCAGATGACGTTAAACAAGCCTATCGTCTAGGCTGTAAAGGTGTCCTTATAGCCTCTGCAATAGCAAATTCTAAAAATCCTATTCCATTATTAAAACAACTAAAAAAATTCCAATAATATGATAAACTCAAAAAAATATAGAAACCTCTGGCAAGAATTAAAAAAGCATGAATTCAGAGTAACAATATTCGGCTCGTCCAGAATGAAACAATCAGATAAAGAATACAAAGAAGTCTATAAATTAGCAAAAATGATTGGTAAAAGAGGGATAGATCTAATCACAGGTGGCGGCCCTGGAATAATGGAATCAGCAAGTGCAGGCCATAGAACAGGAACAAAAAAAACTAAAGCACGGACAATAGGCCTAAACATAAAACTTCCTCATGAACAAAGAACAAATCCTTACATAACAGTTAAAAAAGAATTCACAAGATTTTCAGAAAGATTAGACAATTTTATGCTTCTCTCAAATGCGATAGTAGTTGCCCATGGTGGAATAGGTACCACGTTAGAATTATTTTATGCTTGGCAATTAATGCAGGTTAAGCACATATGTAATATTCCAATAATTCTCCTAGGACAACAATGGTTAGGGCTAATCAAATGGCTGAAAAAAGAACCGTTAAAAAGAAAATTTTTCCAAAAACAAGACCTTGAATTACTGTTCATAGCAAAAAACGCAAACGAAGCGATAAAAATTGTAGACACCTGTTATAAAGACTATAAAAAAGGCAACAAAAACTTCTGTCTTAATTATAGAAAATATAAACTGGATTAACCGCAC
>CAYJSG010000035.1:0-9051 GCA_964372815.1 Candidatus Woesearchaeota archaeon | reverse complement strand
CAAATTAACATATCAAGATATATTTATAGACAGAGAAAATTCTCAGCTAAGACAAACAATAAAAATCGCAGATATTTTGATAGAAAATGATTATTTTCTAGGTAAACGCTATGAACTTCCTCCTCTAGGTGTTTGTCTTAATGATAAAGAAGGACAACTCCAAAGATTAAACGCAGGAAACTTACAATACAGTGAAGGCGAATACAATTATGAAACAGGTGATTTTGTTTTCTCAACAGAAAGAGCTTTAGCATATCCTTATTACTACGACAATTATAACAGAGAAGAGAAAAACATACAAATCTCTGCATATAGCAAAAAGAAAATCCGCCTCTTCCTACAACCCTCCTATGACTTCAGATATAGGAACTACACTGAATTACTAAAACAATATGGGGACTATGATGCACTCCTAATTTTTGAGATTGATAACAACGACCCATATGCATATTGTAATAATCTCGACCAAGAAACACTAGACAAAGCCATAGCCATCCCGCTAGTAAAAGAGTAAATCCCAAACTATAAAAACCTCTTATTATACTTTCTATTATGCCCCTCTTAAATGAACAAATCAAAGAACTAAAATCTCAATTAAAAGAACAGCTCTCTCATCTGCCCCCAGATAAAAAAGCAGAAGCAGAAAAGCAGATTGAATCTCTATCTCCAGAAGCATTAGAAGAAATGCTCTCCCAACAACAATCAAAAAAAGCAATATTTAGGATGATTGTGGATAATGAAGTAGAATCAGTAAGAATAGACGAAAACTCGCAGGCAATAGCAGTTTTAGAATTAAACCCAATATCAAAAGGGCACGCAATAATAATTCCAAAATCTCCGGTAAAGGAAGAATCGCAACTTCTCAAAGAAGTTAATTCATTATCAGAGAAAATATCTAAAAAATTAATAGAAAATTTAAAAGCCAAATCAACTCAAGTCTTTATAGAAAAGAAATTTGGAGAAGTTATTATAGACATTATTCCAATTTACGATAAACCTCTCTCACAAAATTCTCCAAGACAGAAATCCTCTGTTGAAGAACTTCAAAAACTGAAAACCTCTATCAATGTAGAAAAAATAGAAAAAAAGAAGGAAATAATTAAAAAAGAGAAGAAAGAACAGAAACTGATAAAACTGAAAAGAAGGGTGCCATAGCCAATAAAGCTAATAAAAATGCTGGAGTAAAAGGAATTCCTCTTTTTATTAAAACAGCTTTCCCATTTTTCCGCAATATTTCTATCTCTTCCTTATTTAATCCGTGTACACTCTTCCTTATCAATTTCCCTTTAACTCTAACGCTCTTTTCCAACCAATCTCCCTCCATTAAATTCCCTGTCCCAACTAATTCAATCATACAAATATCCAATGCCTTAACATATAAATACAAAACAAATATCGAAACAACAAAAATCCCAAAAACAAAGTGAGAAATCGTTCCAATAATTGCTCCAAAAATAAAAAATACAATAAACCATAATTTATTATTTTGCATCTTAATCTTAAACTCTTTCTTAAATTTCTCCTTCTTTTTAAAAACAATAAAAATACTATAAATTAAACTATAAATAACCCCAAAAAAAAACAGGCTAAAAATAAAAATCCCCCCAGCAAAAAACAACTCATAAAAATCCTTGTAAGGCAATATAACTCCAAACCCCATCAACAACTTTGCATCGCCTCCGGCAAAAGCTCTTGCATAATAAAACCCATAAGCTAAAACAAAAAACACTGCAAATCCAAATAGGCCAGAAATAAAAAACATCAGATCATTCATAGATAAAGAATAAAAAGCCCTATACGACAGTCCAATTCCTATTAAAGAAAAATTTAGCCAATTAGAAATTTCTGTTGTTTTCAAATCCTGAATAACTGCAAATATCATCCATAAAATTCCAAGTCCAAATAAAAAATAATATTCCTGCATTTTCTAACCTCTATATTTATTATAGTTAAAAGGGTTTATTAATTAACTGGTATCCTCTAGTCTGGGACATATTATCTTCAAACAATAATCCTGTCATGTAGATTATCATCAACTATTAACTCCCATTCCACATCCCTTAATCAAACCTACTTTTAATAGATCTCTATTCTAGAAATGATATAATCAATAAAACAAGTATATAAATGAAAAAGAGCATTATGTAAAGGAAAGATTCTAGATTTATTTTAATCATAAGGATATCTTAATTCTATCCTTTCCATCAGAACTTAACAACATTTATTAACTTTCCTTTCCCTTTAAAAGAATGGATCAAAAAGAGGAAGAAATAAACAAATATCTTTTTTGGATAACTTTAATAGTTCTAATAATCCTCTCCTATTTAATCATAAAACCATATATTATCTCACTAATTTCAGCTTTTATCCTCGCATATTTGACAAGGCCAGTCTTTTCCTATTTATCGCCAAAAATAGGAAAAAATTTATCTGCCTTGTCTTGCATTTTCCTGATAATCATAATTATTATTCTCCCATTGGGAACAGTAATCACCGGGATAATCGCTCAAGCTAAAGAATCCATTTCAGCAGACTTTATAAAATCAACACTAAATTCTATCTCATCTTATCCATTTATACAAAAGCTAAACATAAACCTCGCAACTCTATCAGAAAAAGGGCTTGAAATATTAATCGTTCTCATAAAGTTCTCCGCATCAACGATTCCTTCTATTCTCCTATCAATTTTCATTACTCTTTTCGGAATTTACTATATATTCGTAAGCTGGGATTCTTTAGCAGGAAAATTAAAATTATATCTTCCATTTAAAGACAAGCATAGAGTTATAAAAGAAATATCAGAAATAACAAACTCCCTTGTTTACGGCACTATCCTTCTTGGTTTTATCGAATTTTTAGTAGCTGCTACCGGTTTCTTTATATTAGGTGTCAAATCCTATCTCCTCTTGTCCGCAATAGTCTTCCTTTCAGCTTTTATTCCTCTTCTGGGCCCAGCAGCAGTCTGGCTGCCAATGATGGTTTATTATCTATTCACACAAAATTACTTTACAGCGATAGGCCTTCTTATAGTGGGTATAATTCTAAGTGTAGGTATAGACACATTCCTAAAAATTAAGCTACTGGGTAAAAAAACAGAAATAAATCCATTAGTCATGCTAATAGGCATCCTTGGAGGCATCTCACTCTTTGGCATATTCGGCTTTATTATCGGACCCCTAATTTTAGTCTATGCCATAGAACTTATAGAAGAATTAATTAGAAAAAGATAATTGCTATTTCCTCTCACCAATTTTAACATTCATGCTCCTGTATTTTCCCCCTCTCTTATAAAATCTATATCTCCTCTTCGCCTTTTTATCTCCTTTCGTCTTTCTAAAACTTGGAGCACCATAATCCATCTTAACTAAAATAATTTATAGTTTAAATTACTATCGCCTTTTAAATTACCAAAAATATCACATCAATCCTAAACATATATTAATCACTTATGTCAAATCCAAATTATCTTGCAACACAACACTTCTTTCCTGAAGACATAATTACATTATCCGTAACATCATCTTCTTTATTACTATCACAAGCTTCTTTCTCTACACCCTTATTATTTCCTTTAATATATTCAGAACATTGTCCTTTCTTAGCTCCTTTGTCTGCATACATATCAGCTATACTATCCGGACATCCCGCCAACTTATCATTTCCCAAACCATCCTGAACTTCCGAATATTCACAATTAATCATCTTGCTTTTCCCATCACCCAATTTAACCTTCTTAAACTCACAATAGCTAACTTGTGATTGTGAAGCAACAGCCACTTTACAAGCAGTAACCATGGCGCTCAAATCACTCCCACTAGTAATTCCAATCAGACTAAACAATTTATCCCATCCAATTGAAAATCCCAAAACGAGCAAAACTAAAACAATTATTCCTAAAACAATCAAAACCAAAGTTCCTATAGATAATTCCTGTCCTCTTTTATTAATTAATTTTCTCATTTTAAGCGCAAGTTATTGCAGGACAATCTGTAAATCCGTATTTAGTCTCGCCTTTTAAGTCCTTACAATTAGTTCCAGTTAAGGTAACCCCTTTAACACTTCTTATCTCATAGCACCACGCATTAATAGAATTAGTCAAACAAGCAGTCTTACAAGCCTGAACAATACTATCAACGTTAGAGCCTCCAAAAAATGCAGAAATATTTCCCCATAAGTTTCCCCATCCCCCTGTAAAACCAACTACAAGAACTACAAGAACTACAATCGCCAGAACAATAACAACTATTGTCCCTATCGTTAATTCCATCCCCCTCTTCCCTAACCTCTTTTTTTCCATTAATCATATAATCTAACTTTATTTATAAACCTTTCTATGTCCCCGTAGAAAAACTTCCTTCAGAATTCTCGCCCTTCTCATCAAACTCAATTCCAAAACCAAAATTCCTTCTAAATTTATTTGCACCATTTTCAGCCTCGATAAACAAGTCCTTCATCTCAAATCTAAATCTCTCTCCATCATAAACAAAATCAAATTCCCCTCTTAGTAATTTTCCATAATAATTTTCCAATCCCCTAATTCCAAAATTTTTTTCCAAAGCAGTTTCTCTAAATTTCTTTTCTAAATCCACATCATTAAATTCCCCCCTAACTAAATCCCTAATAACCTCTCTTCCTATGCTCCTGCTCTCCTTAATAACATAATCTTCATAAAATTCTGTCCTGCTCAAAAGTTCATTTCTTCCTTCAGAATCTTTAACAAATCCTCCTTTAAAACTCGCAAAAGAAAATAATGCGGCAACAACTAAAACCAAACAAACAATAAACAATAAAATCGTAGGTATGTCTCCTTTCCTATTCATTCTAACTGCTCCTCCTCTTATTTATCATTTCATTTAACTCATTATTGCTGTAACATCTTCCATAATAACCCTGCACTATAAATGTTATCTCACTATTATAAAATTTTATAGGTACTTTAACCAAAGACAACAAACCAGAATCATAATAACCCTCCAATTCATTAATATCTCCCTTATCAGAATTCCCATTTTCCATTACCAGATAAATATCCCTAGCAGACCGCCAATTACTTAATGCAGGCAGTCCATACTCAAAAAAAGCAATAAAACATTGTTTTTCTCCATTATAATTATTAAGATTATTCTGCTCCAGCCCTTTTCTAATCCCCTCTCTTAAACCTCTGCTATATTTAGAAATATCTGCCAACCGCTCTTTAGCGGCATTTTCCTCCTCTAAATTGTTAAATCCTCGTGCTCTGATTTTCTCACTAAGAATTTTAATTTCATCTTCGTATAATTTATCCTTAATAAATCCATCAAGAATTAATATGTTCTTATTATCAACACTAATCTCATCCAACAATAAAACATCACTAGAACCAACACTCTCGATAAATCCAGGTATATTTTCTCCCCTGACTTTGAAAGCAAACCCTGCCAAAACCAAATAAATTGCAATAATAAAAACTATAACTATCATTACAGGAATAGTTGTTATTATCTTCCCTAGCTGTCCTTTACTATTTATCATCCCAATAACCTCCTAACATCTTGCAAACTTCCTGTTATAACCTCAAAATTATCTTTCCCCTTCTTAAAACTCTTAATTACACATTTCGGAAAATTCTCATTCTCCTTTCCTCCCTCAAACTTGCAAGCCTGAAATCTGCTTCCCTCTCCGATCAAAGGATCTCTATCATTTATACATTCAACAGAATTCTTACAAATCCTTATCAAATTATACTTATCAACAATATTTTTATCCAATTTACAACTTTCATAAAAATTATCAGAATTAATCTCATTATTAATAATGCACTTTCTAACTTTAAAATTCAAGATCTCCGCCTCCGCTATCCTAAAGTCATAGCCGCTCCCAAAAAAGATGTAAACTCCTAAAGCAATTCCAACACCTATAATAACTAACAAAAACAAAAATGCAAATACCATAGTATAATCTCCCAGATCCCCGCGACTATTTCTCATTTTCAACATTCCTCCTTTCCTTAATCTTAAGATATAAAATATTTACATCCTCATTTTTCTCATTTTTACCGCCAGCAAGCCTAAGTTCCATATTAACAACATCAACATCATTAAAATAATTAAAGCAAGTCCTTCTTCCTCTGCTTAACTTCACGCATATTTCGTTATTTACATTATCAACGCTAAAAATATCGCTAAAGCTTCCAACATAATTTTTCTTGGCAATTTCAGTTGCTCTATGCACATCCAAAAAATACTCATCTCCTGCTTTAGAAAAATCAATTACTTTAACAATCTCCTTGACATAATATTCCTCCCAAACCACTGCCCCTTCTTGTTGTTGATTCAAATAAACTATCATCCCAACAACAAATATAACTAATAAAATCAAATAAATAATCACATCTTTCAGTATATCCGATTCTCCTTTTATATTCATTTTATCTCACTCCTCTAGGAGTATTATATTCTTCTACCTCAATAAGTTCTCCAACATAAACAACACTCAATGAATCTCCGCTTCTTTTTACTAACAACTCCAAAAGATTGCCCTGCATAGGGATATAGTCTCGAGATATTTTTTGTGTTTCAACTTGATCATTTTGCCCAGCATTCTTATATTTAATGATTAAATCTCTATAAGCTGAAACAGAAACTTTTTTCACCTCTATTTTTCGGCAAAATCCCTCACTCTGACAAGCTGTTTTAATTATTTCATTAGAAAAGGCGTCTGTTTTTGGATTAAAAATCCTTCCCTTGAAAAAAGGTCCATCCTCTCCGGTTTTACAAACACAAATGCAACTATTAAAAAAACATTTATCTGGCCTGTTATTATCTTCTCCGCTCCATCCAGCAAAAACCCATCCATCAACTCCTCTAATAACAGGTTTCCCTGTCTCTCCATCTTTAACATTTTCAACTTTTCCAATTAAACCATCTAACAACTTCCTGGCATTTTCAAATTCCTGATCTTTATTTAAATTATATAATTTAACTCCTGCAATTATAATTAATCCCAATCCTATAGCTGCAATTATTAGTGTCAATACATTCTTCAGCAAGTCCCCTTTTTTGTCCATTATAAATTCCCCTGTATGCTGGGACAAACAGCATTAATATCTCTCCAGTTATAATTTATTCCCTGTAAAATAGAACAACCTTTTCTCCCATCCTCCTTATTTGTAACAAAGTCTCCACAATACCCTACAGCAGCAGCTTGCCCTTGATAAGCAGTGTAGCCTGCATATACGGATGCGGCAGCCAATCCAACAACAGCCAATCCCTTAACATGAGGCACAAACATCCCTATCGGCCTTCCAACAGGAGACATAAAAATCCCTCCCAAAAAAAGTCCTCCTAATTCTGCCATGTTAGCCCCTACTCTTAACGGATCATCACTCTTAACCTGCATAAAAACAACAGCCATCTCCCTATTATTTTTGTTATTATCAAATTTTAAAATACTGCCTTTATCATCCTTCAATTTTTCTATGCCTTCAAACTTACCGGCTTTATCATCCTTAATAAACTGCTCGAAAGCATTTTTCTTAACAGGATCTTCTTTAGAATAAGAAACAGCCCCCCCTCCGGTTAAAGCATAGATATAATTTACTCCCAGTTCAGAAATAATATTATCTTTCATATATTGATTAATATTTACATTATCTAATATTCTTTTGTCAATATCTTCATCAACAACAATCCTAGAACAAATAACACAGCTGGCGCTAACTTTTTCCAACCCAATTTTCTCTTCAAATTTCCCAAACAAATCTAACTTTCCCTCCCCCATCATCTTCCAGCAGTCATATAAAGCATCAGCACTAACTCTTTCTATCTTGCTTTTTATCTCTTCATCGCTTCCAGAAAGCTTCTCTATTTCCGGTTTTTCTCCGGCAAAATTCTTACTGCATTCACCCTCCTTAGTCAAACAAATTTTTTTAGTATTGCATTTTAAAGGCACTGCACCTTGTGCAAATTCAGGCGAACTTGCTCTCGACAAAACACTCAATCTGCATATTTCCTCCTCACTCTGCCCTCTTAAATCTAAATTCAGCAAAAACCAAATAACAATAACAAATCCAACTATGGCAATTATTATAGTTACTAAAAAATAACTTTCAACCGCCCCTTTTCTCCCTTTTTTAATTCCAATCATAATATTAATAACAAACTTCTATTTATAACAATTACGTTCAACCTTATTATCAATATTAATTTATATTGTTAAGCACTTAACTGTTTAACAATAAACCAAATTGCCAATCCTGCTAAAATCAAAAATATAATCCACATTAAAATATTTGTGCTCTCATCTGCAATCAATCCTCTCCTTTTCATGAACATTCCTCCTTATCATTTTCAACAGGCCTATCTAAAAATACAGTTAAATATCTAGAATCTTTTAATTCAGGACAATAAAATTCATCCTTTATTTTTATAGCTCTTCCAAAAACGTTTTGATAAGAAAGTCTTTTAGCCTCTAACAACTCAGAAGCCAAACTATCTAATTTATTATAAATATAATCCTTAACGTTAACGCTAATGCTTGCCGGCTCCTCTCCTGCACTTTCTTTCTTAACATAAATAAAAATCCCTGTAGAAGTTCCTTCATATAACAATCTACCATCAACTAATTTATATCTGCATCCCACTCGACCTATATCTCCAGCCAATCCCTTTACGCACGCTTCTAATTTATAATAAGCCCTAGATCCCTCTGTTTCCGGAACCAAATAATTCTCAAAATATCCCTCATCAATCTCTCTTAAATGTACAAAAAATTCAGCAGCCTGATATTTATCGTTGTTCAATACTTCATCATCAATGTCAATAGTATATTCAAAATTCCCATCACCATCACTATCATCAGGTTTACTAAAAACTCCAACAATTTTTTCTTTAACCTTGCTCTCCTCTAAATATCCTGCCTCGCCATTATACTTAAAAATAATAATGCTCGATATATTGTCTGTCCTTCTCTGAACCCTAATTTCATTTAAGTCCACATGAATAATATCATAAAAAAAATTTTTAGTCTGAAAATTATCGCTCTCAAACAATCCTAAATAATTCCAAAAATCTC
>CAYJSG010000034.1:0-9200 GCA_964372815.1 Candidatus Woesearchaeota archaeon | reverse complement strand
TCTTGCTGTTTTAGAGGCTGCAAACTTCGCAAAACTATTTATTCAAACTTCTCTATAAATAAAGTGCAAGAAGATTTAAATATTGGATAAATTTATAATAAATATGAAAAGAGGGATATGGATGTGGTTCTTTGCATTGGTTATTCTTGTACTGCCTTTTGTAAGCTCGGAGATTTTTGTTGGACAGCCAGAAGCATTATATAATTTTGGAGATGAGTTAAAAATTAATGTTACTTTATTTGAAAGCTCCAGGACAGTTGGATTTTTAAGTGGTTTTCTGGTTTGTAACGATAAAGATTTTGAGATTTATAAAAGCATTTATACTGTAAATGCTAATGAACAAAAAAGCCTTGTAATTGAGACTATAATTGATCCTTTTATTATTGGTAAATTGAGCGGTGAGTGTTATATAAGAATTAGTTATGCAGGAAATTTAGAAGAAAGTCAGAAATTCGAGATATCTAGAGGGGTTAATATAAATGTAGCGATAGAGAAAGGAGTTGTAGGACCTGGTGATAAAGTAAAGATTTCTGGAAGAGCTGTCAAAAGAAATGGCAATCTACTAGATGGGTTTGTTGAGGTCTTTGTTGAGCTTATTAATATAAGTATTGTTAATAAAGTTGATAAAGGTAATTTTGAAGCTTATTTTGTTATTCCAGAAAATGCTATACCTGGGAATTATAATGTAGATGTTAGAGCATATGAGAATGATTTAAATGGGCTGGCTATGAATGAAGGAAAGGCATCCGGGGTAATAAAGATAAAACAGGTTATTAAGGATATTGAAATTGTTTTGGAGCAGAACAGCGTCTTTCCTGGAAATGAGTTTAAGTATAATGTTTTGCTATATGATCAGGCTGGTGGAAGAGCTGATGGAGATGTGAAAATTATTATTTATGAGCCTAGCAAAAAAATATTTTTACAGAAACTAATTAATTCTGGGGCAGGTGATAGCTTGGTTATAGGAATAAACTATACTCCTGATGATTGGAGTATTATTGCGAGTTATAATGAACTAGAGGATTCAAGGCAGTTCTTAGTTGAGAGATTAGAGAAATTATCTTATAATCTTGAGAATGGCATCTTAACTGTTAAAAATATAGGAAACGTGGAATATAAAAAGCCAGTTGAAATTTCTATTGGAGATGTGAAAGAAGTGGAAGATATTGATCTGGACATTGGGGAGAGCAAGCAATTAAAATTAACTGCTCCTGATGGGGATTATAATATTGAAATTAATGACGGAGAGAATCCTGAATTGTTGAATGGGTTCTTAACGGGAAGAGTTATTGGAGTAAATGAAGTTGGAAGTTACTTGTTTGGTGACTCTGGTATTTGGATATGGATTGCTTTGATTGTTTTATTGTTAATTATTACGCTGACTTTGTGGTTAAGAATAAGGAAGAAAAATTATGTGGAAAAGGTTCCGCAGTTAGGAGGTATGTGGAGTTTAAGGAAAGTTAGTCCTGCAACTATTAATGTAACGCCACAGCAAGCAAAAACAGAGATGGGGATTGTTGATAAAGGGGCGAGACAAGAAGCAAGCATTGTTGCTTTAAAAATAAAAAATTTGCCTAGTTTACAAAGTGCGGTAAATTATCAATATAATCCTCTGGAAGCTATTGATAATGCATTATTAAAAGTTAAATCTGCGGGTGCAAAGATTTATGTTGATAAGGATTATAGGATTATAATCTTTGTTCCTATGGTGACAAAAGAAAAAGATAATGAAATGAGAGCTATTAATTCAGGCAAGGAGATTGAAAATATTTTAGAAGGATATAATAAAACTTCTCCACAAATTATTAATTTTGGGATAGGAGTTCATGTTGGGGAAATGGCTGTTGAATTAACTGATGATAAATTAAAATTTGCTTCACTTGGAAATACTGTCATAACCGCAAAAAGAATGGCCGAACATGCCAAAAAAGAGTTGTTAATTTCAGAACAGATGCATAAAAGGACATTGGGAAAAATTAAGGTTGAGAAACTCCCTGATAAAAGTTATTGGCTGGTTAAACAATTAATAAGCAGAGAAAATTATGAAGAATTTATTGAAAAGTTTTTGAATAGGCAGAGGAAAGAAAAGGGAATACATTATTCGTCTGATTCAAATTTAAAAAAAGTTTAACAGAAGATTTATAAATAAAGGAGAATTGTTATGAAAATGAAAAAGAGGGATGGTGTCAGAAAAAAACCTAACTTTAATGTTATGTTTATAGTCATAGTAATTATTATTTTAGCAGTAGCAGTTTATCTTGCTTTTATTTCTCCTGTTATTCAGTTTAGTCCTGGTGATAATAGTCTTCAAATAGCGAGAGCGGTAATTGGCGCTATGGGGAGCCAAAGGCTGTCTACAGGGCAAGTATGTAATTTTCTTTTGAGAGGTAATCCGTCTGAGATAAGAGATGAGAGAGGTAATGTGTATACGTATAGAGAAGATGCCCCTCTTTTAGTGGAGGCATTAGGCGGGAGGTCAGTTATAAGAAGTGCTTGTAGGACTACAGTAACTGGAACCGCAAGTCCGCAGCCAGCAACAAAGTCTACAAGTAGTGGAACGCCCATACCTGCTGCGACAAATAGTCCTGTTTCTAAAAGTAGTTCATAATATTTAAGTTTCTACAACAATAGAATCTGGATTAACGCCTAATTTTTGTAAGATATATGTTATTTCACCAACGAAAGTAACATGGCCACAGATATAGAAATTTTGTTTGAAATTTTTAATGTGTTTTCTTAAAAAAGATTCATTAATTCTGCCACTTTCATAGCTTTTATTTTTTTCTCTCGTTAATGTGTAAATTTTTTTTAATTCGTACATTTTATCAAATTCATTTTTTAGTATTATGTCTTTTTCTGTTTTATTTGAAAAGATTAGTGTATTGCCCTCTAATTTATTTTGCTTTTTTAGGTTTCTTAGCATCGCGATAAAAGGAGTTATCCCTGCACCTCCTGCTATGAATATACCCCTGCCTTTATATTGGATTGTGCCAAATGGATCTGTTATTATAAACTCGTCTCCGCTCTTAATATCTAATAGTTTTTTTGTTATTCTTTCGTGTTCTGGATAGATTTTCATTATAAATTCTAAATAAGGAGAATCTGGAGGTGATGTAAATGTAAATGGGCTTTTTTTATCTTTATATTCTGCGATATTTATTGTAAGGTCTGTGGCTTGCCCTGGAACGAAGTAAAAATTCTCTGGTTTAGTTGTGAGAAAACTTTTTGTATTGTATGTCATAAATTCTGTTTTTAAGATTTTTATTGTGTGTTGCATTTTATATTAGTCTCTCTAAACTTTTTTGAATACTCTGAATATGAATTAACGACCTTAAAAATATTATTGTATATAGACCTAATATAAATTAGGATATAATAAATAAAATACCAAATGTGATTGTCATTATAGTCCAAATTATTAAGATTAAGAAATTTAGTGGAGGGGTGCAAACCTAAGTCATGACCCCTCCTACTCGACCGAAGCCGAGTGATTTATAGAAAGAAAGGAAATATTTAATTCTTTCTTACTACTTTTTAGATATGAAGACTATTCCCCCATTATTTTTATTAAAATTCTTTTTTCTCTTTGGCCATCGAATTCACCATAAAAGATTTGCTCCCATGTGCCTAGGTCCAGTTTGTTGTTTGTTATTGCTATGATAGACTCTCTTCCCATTATTGTTCTTTTGAGGTGAGCATCTGCATTGTCTTCTCCTGTTAAATTATGTTTATAGTCTGAGCTTTCTGGAGCTAGTTTTTCCAGCCATTCTAAAAAATCTTCTTTCAAACCAGATTCTTCATCGTTAATAAAAACTGAAGAAGTTATGTGCATCGGGTTAATTAAACAAATGCCTTCTTTTATCCCAGAGTTTTTTAGTGTTTGTCTTACTTGTTCTGTGATATTTATTATTTCTTTTCTTTTTTTCGTTTTTATCATTAAATAAGATGTATGAAATTTCATTTTGAATAATGGTAAAAATTTATCGAAGAATTTAAATATTTGTGTTATGTATTCAATTTATGGATGGGAAGGGAAAGTTTTGGTTTGTGACTGGGATATTAATTGTGCTTGTTTTAATTCTTGTTTATGGCTATGTTGGAATTACAGGATATGCTGTAAAAGACAGTGGTAAGAATAATCTTGTTAAGATAGGATTTATGGGACCATTAACAGGAGAGGCTGCTTCTTACGGCCAGAGTATAAAAAGAGGTGTTGAACTTGCTCTTGAAGATTCTGGCTTGAATAATGTAAAAGTTATTTATGAAGATTCTGGATGTGATGGAAAAAAGGCAGTTGATAGTATAAATAAATTAATAAATATTGATGAAGTTGTTGCTATTGTTGGCGAGGTTTGTTCTGGAGCTACTCTTGCTGCTTCTCCTATTGCTGAATCAAATAAAATTTTGCTGATTTCATCTAGTTCAACAAGTCCAAAAATAACAGACTCTGGAGATTATATATTTAGGACTGTTCCAAGTGATGCTTTACAGGGAGATTTTGGAGCTAAACTAGTTTTTAGCAAAGGATATGGAAAACTGGCTGTTTTATACATTAACGAAGATTATGGTGTTGGTTTTGAAAGTGTTTTAAAAAAGAGTTTTGAAAAATTAGGAGGAAAAATTGTTTCAAGTGAAGCTTTTGAAAGAGGAGCAACTGATTTAAAGACACAAATTACTAATATTAAATCAGAAAATCCGAACGCAATTTATCTTATTAGTAACTCTCCTGATTCTGCAGTTATTGTACTGAAACAGATAAAAGAATTGGGAGTGAATTCTATTATTTTTGGAAGTGAAGGCTTAAAGAGCGATGATATTTTGAAAGGAGCTGGCGATGCTGCTAATGGGCTAATTGTCAGTTCTGTAAGTTCAGGAACAACTGGATTTATTGCCAAATATAAATCTGTTTACGGTTCTGAACCTGGGCCATTTGCAGCACAAGCTTATGACGCCTTTAGCGCAATTGCCAAAGCTTTGAAAAAAGGAGCTAAAAGTGGGACAGAAATAAAGAATGAATTGTATAAAATGCAATTAGATGGGGCATCTGGAAATATTAAATTTGATAGCAAGGGAGATGTTGCCGGCAATTATATAGTTTATGCTGTTAAATCTGGGAAATTTGAGCAAGAAAAGTAGGTTTTTATTCTGACTTATTTTTTAATATTGAAAGATTTCAAAAGATAACTTTAATAAACCTGTTGGAATAAAGAATAATATGGGCAAGAATGAAATATTTTATCATTCATTAACTGGGAAGGATGTTATAAAAAAATTATCTTCCAATGAAGCTGGGCTTTCAAAGGAAGAAGCAAGGTTAAGATTAGCAAGATATGGTCTTAATGATCTGCCTGACAAAGAGAAGACTAATCTTGTTTTGGTTTTTTTAAAACAGTTTCATAGTTTTTTTGTTTACATATTAATTGTAGCTGCAATAATCTCCTTTTTTGTTGGTAAACTGATTGATTGTTATGTAATTGTTGCTGTTATTTTAATTAATGCTTCCATTGGATTTTTGCAAGAGCATAAGGCAGAAAGATCTATAGCTGCTTTGAAGAAAATTCTAGTGCCAAAGGCTAAAGTCTATAGGGAAGATGAATTATTGGAAATTCCAGCCCGGGAACTAGTGCCTGGAGATATAATCTTGCTTGAAGAAGGAGACAGAATTTCTGCTGATGCAAGACTTATTGATGTTAAAAATTTCTCTAGCGTTGAGGCTTCTCTGACTGGAGAGTCTATGCCTGTAGAAAAAATAACTTCACAAGTAAAAGGATCTGTGAGTATTTTGGATATGAAAAATATGGTTTGGATGGGAACTTTTGTAGCTAATGGAAGAGCCAAGGCTATTGTGATAGCGACTGGAGAAAATACTGTTATAGGAAATATTGTAAAAGATATAAAAAAGATAAAAAAAGAAAAAAGCCATTTTCAGAAAAAGACAGATATTCTTGCGATTCAGATGGGGCTTATTGCAATATTTGGGGCTGTTGTTACTTTCCTGATAGGATTTTTTATTAGGGGTTTTGAGCTTGTTGAAATCTTATTGTTTACTCTGACATCATTAGTTGCGGGTATTCCTGAAGGATTGCCAGCCATATTGGCAATTGTTCTTGGAATTGGTGCATTAAGAATGTCAAAGAAAAATGCTATTATCAGAAAACTATCTGCTACTGAAACATTGGCGGTTGTAGATACTATAATTACAGACAAAACAGGAACATTAACACAAAATGTTATGGCTGTTGAAAAAATTCTGCTTCCAGGGCAGAGCGAGATATCTGTATCAGGATATGACTGGAATCCAAATGGGGAATTTACTCAGGAAAATTTAGTAATATCTGCATTGGAAGAACATCAATTAAGCAAATTATTACATATAGCCGCTATTTGCAATAATTCACATGTTGTTAAAGAAGAAAATTCTGAAAAAAAATTCAAGATAATTGGAGAGCCTACTGAAGCAGCTCTTTTAGTAATGGCACAGAAATCTGGCTTGAAAGAAGAGATAATTTCTTCTAGAGAGAAGAAATTAGATGATTTACCTTTTAATCAGGAATTAAAATATCGGGCGTCGCTTTCCTTATTAGTAAAGGAAAAAAAGAAAGAAGTGTATGTTGTAGGAGCGCCAGAAGCTATTCTAAAAAGGGCAAACTATGTCTTAAAATTAAAAACAGCTAAAAAGATGACTAAGTTTGATAGAGATGAAATTATAAAACAAATAAATAAATTGACAAGTAAGGCTATGAGAGTAATAGCTTTGGCATATAAAGATGTTCCTAATTCTACTAATTCTTTATTAGAAAAAGATATTGATAATCTAACTTATGTCGGAGTTGTTGGAATGATAGATCCTCCTAGAAAAGAAGTTAAAGAGGCGATTGAAAAAGCAAAGAAGGCGGGGATTAGAGTAGTTATGGTTACTGGAGACCATAAAAATACTGCCCTTGCTATTGCAAAAGAAGTTGGATTGGTTTCTTATGATAAGGCAGTGGCTTTCACAGAGGAGGAATTAAAATTATTGAATGATGATCAATTTGAGAAAGCTGTAAGAAATGTTGATGTTTTCGCAAGATTAACTCCACAAATGAAGCTAAAGATTGCTGATAGTTTGCAAAAACAAGGACATATAGTCGCTATGACTGGAGATGGTGTAAATGACGCCCCTGTATTAAAGAAGGCAGATATTGGAATTTCTATGGGTATTATTGGAACAGACGTTGCTAGAGAATCCTCTGAGGTTATTTTGACAGATGATAATTTTGCCTCTATTATTAATGCTATTGAAGAAGGAAGGATAGTCTTTACAAATACTAAGCAGACAAGCTTTTTCTTAATAACGACTAATTTTGCTGCTGATTTGACAATAATTGCTACTTTGTTATTGGGATTGCCTCTGCCTCTTCTTCCAACACAGGTTCTCTGGCTAAATTTAGTTACAGATACTTGTCCTGCTATTGGTCTAGCTGCAGAACCAAATCATAATGGGCTACATGAAGAAAAACCAAAAAATCCTAAAGAGAATATTTTAACAAGGGAGATAATACCATTTACAATTTTAATGGTATTAACTATGGTTATTTTAACTCTATTGACATTTAAATTTTTCTTTCCTCAAGGGGTAGATAAAGCCAGGACAGGGGCTTTTGTAGTTATGACTTTTACTCAATTATTTAATGCGTTAAATATGCGTTCTTTGAGGAAGTCTTTGTTTAAAATAGGGGTTTTTTCTAATAAAGGACTGGTATTTCTTCTTGGATTAAGTGTTTTGCTCTTATTCTTAGTTATTTATATGCCTGGATTGCAAAATATTTTCAAATTTGCTTATCTTAATTTCATTGAGATGATTGTTTTAATATTCTTATCGTCTTCTGTTTTCTGGTTTGGAGAATTAGCAAAAAGATTTATGAGTAGTACCTATCGTTAAGATCTAATAAATCTTTTAAACTGTTGTATCTTTCTCTTAACTCGGATTCTTTCTTTAATCTTTTTTTATAATTTCTGCTTAAGCTATATAATAAGCTAACTCCTGCTGTAATAAAACCTTGCGTAAATGATCTCAATGGATGTGCATTAATTCTTTCAATAGATTCTCTTAGAGTTCTCATAATCTTTTTTGTTTATGTAAGTTTATAAATTTTTAGCCTTGACAACCTGAAAGAATTTTTAGCTCATTTAGAGAAAAGATATTGTAATGAATCTTACCGTTTATGAACCATGCTGGGAGACTTTCCAGTTTAGAACATTTATTGTATTCTGAACTACAATCTATGGATGGGACAAATTTAAATGCGTCGCTAAAGAAGTTTTCCTGCAATCTGCAATTTGAGCAGGATTTAGAGCTGTAGAATAAAGCTCCTTTTTGAGAAAGGCATCTTGCAAGTTTAATGTCCGGGTCTTCTCCTATAGTATAACCAGTAGATTTTGAAAACCAATCTGTGAATAAATATAAAGTGATAACTAAAAATATTAGTATGCTAAAAGTTAAAATTAACTTGTTCCTCTTTTCCATTTTTATATTAAAATATGGATGTTTTTATTTCTTTCTATAAAGAAATGTTAGAAATGATAAAGCTGAAAAAAACCTGTAACTATGTCTGCACAAATAGCATTCGCATTTACTTCTCTAGGAACAGAATTCTCTATTTTCCTAGAGTTTTATAGGCCTCATCTTCTGTTTTAATAAGAATTTCTAAAGTTTTTACGCGTAAGCAAAGGGTTCTTTCATATTACCATTATATTATATATGTAGAAGCACATTGTTATAACTTCGCGTCGTAGGTATCACGTCTTAGCCCATTAATAAGTAATTCTCCTGAAAATCCTCCAAGTATTATCCCCCATTAAACCAACAGCAGTTCTATCCATTAAATTCATATTTAACTAAAAAAATCTTGGTATTTAAATATTCTTTTTTTCAATTATATAACTCAAAATATTTTAACAGACTAGTACATTTTAAAGTCAAATGGTGCCGACAATAGCATCTTGAGGAAAAATTAAAAGAACTTAGAACGAAACACATTTAAAGCAGAAAATCTTAATTGGAGTAGTAAAAAAGAGGTTGAGAAAGTGTTATTTCCCTTTAAAAAAAATGATACTCAAAGAGTATGGTCTATTATATTTATAATAATAGGTCTTCTTATAATGATTAGTGAACTACCATAACCTAACATACTCATGTTGAGGTTATGGCTTCTGACTTC
>CAYJSG010000033.1:0-9229 GCA_964372815.1 Candidatus Woesearchaeota archaeon | reverse complement strand
CATCCACAACCTAATTGCTATTCAGGATGTGGACTTCTTGGCGACGAAGTTAAACTCCCAGAGAAACTAAACAAACTAACAATTATTGTCAAATCACTTGCAGACTCGCCAAATATTCTGGTCAGAACAAAATAAACAGATAATAAAAACAAAATAATATTATAACATCTAACCAACTAAATCTTCTGATGGTAATGAAAAGCCTTCCTTAATTATTATCAAAGTTAATAATATGATAAACACAATTACAACTAATAACAAAAAATAATAAAACCAATCTCATCTGAAATTAATCAGCCCATCCGCCATTATAACAACAAGCATTATATATTATTAAGCATTTCTACATCTACCATCAATTAAAAAAACCAAAACCAATTTAAACCATAATTCCTTAAAAAATTAATGTTCAACAACAAAGAAATCCAAACTCTAATCAAAGCAGGCAAAATAGCCAAACAAATTGTAGATTACGCAAAATCAATCGTAAAAAAAGATATGTTATTATTAGAAATAGCAGATCTTATAGAAAACAAAATCTTAGAATTAAAAGCAAAACCAGCTTTTCCAGTTAATCTTTCAATAAATGAAATAGCAGCTCACTCAACTCCAACGTATAACGATACAACAAAAGCCGCGGGGTTGTTAAAAGTAGACATAGGAATCCATATTAACGGCTTAATAGCAGACACCGCAATTTCAATAGACTTAGAAAATTCAGAGGAAAATAAAAACCTGATAAAAGCAGCAGAAGAGTCATTAAAAAAAGCAACAGAATTAATAAAATTTAATATTCCTCTAAAAGAAATAGGAAAAATAATAGAAGAAACTTGTAATAAATGTAATTTTCAACCAATAAGAAATCTGTCAGGCCATTCAATAGAATCCTACAATTTACATGCCGGCCTAACAATCCCCAACTATAATAACAATTCAGAAATAAAAATAGAAGAAGGTCTCTATGCAATAGAGCCTTTTACAACTCTCCAATCAGGCTCTGGTTCAGTCAAAGAAGGTAAACCATCAACAATTTACCATCTAGAAAACGAAGGAAATGTAAGAGATAACTTCGCAAGACAAGTTTTACAATTCATAAAAGAAGAATATAAAACACTTCCTTTCTGCTCTCGATGGATACAAAAAAAATTTTCGACAAGAGGCTTATTAGCATTAAAACAAATCGAACAAGCCAATCTCTTGCATCATTATCCTCAATTAATAGAAAAATCAAATAAGAAAGTTGCACAAGCCGAACATACTATAGTTATAACAAATAAGGAAAAAATTATAACGACATTATAAATCTCTACCCTCAATAAATCTACTTAAGTTGAGCTTTCCTGCGACTGCGACCTCGAAAAGACAAAAAACCATTACTTTCATTCAAATAAGAACAAATCTCTTCTAATTTGCTCAAATCAACATCATTAGAATAACTTCTTTTACCAGAATCATATCCCTTAGTAAAACCATCCATAAGATGCACTCTCCATCGTTGAAGGATAGAAAAAGAATAATGATTAATATAAGCAGTTATTTGTTCGCTATTTTGAGGATCTTTAAAGAAAGAATCTAATAATTTACTATATTCTCTTCTTTGTATATCTTTAATTTTCGAGCGGGAAAAATCACCACTATCGCAAGATGCATCAAAATCAACTAAACCAACTTTTAAACTATCATTGCCATTATATAAAACAATATTCCCCCAATGTGCATTGTTCACATTTTTATTATCAGAGCTCCATGTTTGATAACTATCATCCATTAATCTTTTTAACCCGCCAACAACATACCCTATCTCATTAAATAATTTTGTGCTAGTCTCACAAAATTTATGCATCTTTAATGTTAATGATGCTCTACTATAATCAGATTTAGAATTTTTATCAAAATTTGTTGAAAGAACAGTTCCCAAAGCATATACGAATTCATCTAATCTTGTATCTCCTCTAACCTCGATTATAGAAGCAACAGGCCTGATCCTTCCAGCCAAAACAGGATATTTCCACATTCCTTTGACTTTCATAACAGGCTCAATACCTTTACATTCCAAAACTCTATTAAATCTCGAAGACATAATATCTTCAAACTCCGCACTATATTTCTCCTGTCCACCTTCAATCCTACCCAAACCATTAGGATATTTAATATATAATGGCTCTACTGGATTTAACGCAACTCCTTTTAATCTAAATAATCGATCAGTTTTAGAATCGTGCACTAACGTAGATCTTCTCCCACTCCACAAACCATAAACATTGCCAAAAGAACGATTGTCTAAATAATTTAGAAGAGTTTTCCAGTCTCTCTCACTAAATAAAATATCTTTAAGGGAAACTCCAAAATCGTTTTCATAATCCCCAAATCTAAATCTCACTTTTCTCAAAAAATCAGGCACATCACCATCTACAAATGCCCTGCCTTCTATTCTAACAAGTTTAATTCCATTCCGCTTAACTAACAAATTCATAAATAAACATCTAAAAATCAATTTTTAAATCTTCCTTTGTAATAACTTCATAATAAATACAATCTCAAATTAACAAATCTCAAAGATTATAAATCAACAATCATTTAAAAAAACATGAAATACAATCTGGTCGGCTATGGCAGTCTAATTAGTCATCAATCATTAAGAGAGACAATCCCTGATAAACATTTCACTCCAGCAATTGTAAAAGGATATAAAAGAATCTTCAACCTTGCAGAAAAAAATGGTGATGTTTTAAATTTAATAAAATCGCAAAAGTCATTTTTCAACGGCGTTTTATTTAAAGTGAATGAAAAAGAATTAATTAAAATTAAAAAAAGAGAGGATGAATACAATCTAGAAGAAACATACGCATATGATTTTCTAACAAAAAAGAAATTATGTAAATGTTTAATAGTCACAGACAATCTGATTTCAATAGACAGAAAAAAAAGAAAACCCAATAAAAGTTATTTCACCCTATGCCGAGAATCTGCGTATCATATAAGCAAAGAATTTGGACAATACTGGGATAACACCAGTTTTATCTCAAATGGACAGAATGTTTCAAATTGGATAAAAAATCATCCTGAATACCGAACTCTTTAATGATCTTATCACCCTGTATAAATAGGCCCGATTTCCATACCAGCCTTAGCGCTTTTCAAATAATATTCTTCTAATTTCTTATATCTCTTGGCTGTATCAGCAGAAACAGAAGGCTTAATCTTCTTAAAAGCAGAATCAAAATCTTGCATTGTAACAAATTTTGCCTCAACATCTCGCCTTAGTGCGTTTATCGCAGACTCTCTAATAAAACTCTCAATATCAGCTCCAACAAAACCTTCTGTAATACTAATAAGATGGTTTATATCGACATCTTTTCCAAGCGGAGTCTTTCTAGTATGCACTTCGATAATTTTCCTTCTACTTATAGAATCAGGAACATCAACTAAAATAATTCTATCAAACCTTCCAGGTCTTAATAAAGCTGGATCTAACATATCTGGTCTGTTAGTAGCTGCAATAACAGTGATCCCTTTTATCTCTTCCAAACCATCCATTTCAGCAAGTAATTGATTCAAAACTCTTTCTGTAACTTTTGTTCCCATTTCTAAACCTCGTCTTCCAGCTAAAGCATCTATTTCATCAAAGAAAATAACACAAGGAGCAACTTGTCTTGCCCTCTCAAATACTTTTCTTACACCTTCTTCGGAACGCCCAACCCACATACTAAGCAATGAAGGCCCTTTAACCTGAATAAAATTGGCCTCTCCTTCCTTAGCAACCGCTTTAGCTAATAAAGTCTTCCCTGTCCCTGGTGGCCCATATAATAAAATTCCTTTTGGTGCCTTAATTCCTAATCTCTTAAAGCTATTAGGATGTCTAATTGGCCATTCAACAGCCTCTTTCAAAGATTGTTTAACACCATCCAAACCGCCAACATCATCCCACAAAATATTTGGAGTCTCAACAAGAACCTCTCTCATTGCACTAGGCCTAACTACTTTCAAAGAATCTTCAAAATCCTCTGCTTTAACAACAATTTTATCCAAAACTTCTTGCGGTATTGGCTCATCATCCTCCAATTTCAATTCAGGCAATAATTTTCTCAAAACATTCATAGCAGCCTCCTTGGTCAAAGCGCTTAAATCCGCTCCGACAAATCCATGTGTTTTAGCAGCTAAAGTATCTAAGTCAACATTCTTATCCAAAGGCATATTTCTTGTATGAATCTTTAAAATATTTAATCTACCTTCCTTATCAGGCACAGAGATACTAATCTCCCTGTCAAACCTTCCAGGTCTTCTTAATGCAGGATCAATAGAATTAACTCTATTAGTAGCACCTATTACAACAACTCTCCCCCTATCCTTCAATCCATCCATCATTGTCAATAATTGGCTAACAACCCTTCTTTCCACCTCCCCACTAACATCTTCTCTTTTAGGAGCAATCGCATCTATTTCATCAATAAATATTATAGAAGGAGCGTTTTTCTCTCCGTCTTCAAAAATGTCACGGATTCGTTTTTCCGATTCGCCATAAAATTTACTCATACACTCTGGACCATTAAGCAAAATAAAATGCGCATCGGTCTCATTAGCAACTGCTTTAGCTAATAAAGTCTTTCCTGTTCCAGGAGGTCCATGTAGGATAACTCCTTTAGGCGGCTCTATACCCAACTTATCAAAAATCTCCGGATGTTTTAAAGGTAATTCAATCATTTCCCTTACTTTTTTAACTTCTCCCTCCAAACCTCCAATATCTTCATAAGTAACATCAGGAAGTACGTCTTCAGAAACATCAACTGCCTTGGAATTTAAAATTAATTCACTAAATTCATTTATTATACACGCCTGATTAGGAGTTGTAGAAGCAACTAAGAATTTCATTTGCTGAAATCCTGCAAACCCAAAACCGCTCCCGAACAAATCATGCAAATCTCCGAAAATATCAGGAAAACCCTCACTCATCAAATCCCTTCTTCTCTGTACACCACCAAGCGCAATAACATCTCCCTTCAAAACAACTCTTCCTAACAAACCATTCTTCAAAAATTCAGGATCAGCATGTATAACAACACCTTTCTGTGTTGGAGCAATAGTAATTTTCTTTGCAGGAACTACATTAATCTTTTTTACTTTTACTTGCTCTCCTACACTTGTCCTGGAATTTTTCCTCAACAAACCATCAATTCTTATTATTCTTTCTCCAACATCAGCAGGATAAGCTCTATCAACAATAGCGACAGTTTCTCTCCCACCTGTAATAGAAATCAAATCCCCTCTATTCAAGCCCATAGCTTTCATCAGATTAGGATCTATTCTAGCAACTCCTTTATAAACATCATCTTGCAGCGCTTCAACAACTTTTAATTTAATCTCTTCACTCTTTCCCATATCCTCCTCCGTTATTCTCTCCAAACATAACACTCAATTTCCTAAAATCCTCAAAACATAATCGAACCATATCGTCCATTTCCTTCATCCCATTTCTCCTCATCTCATTCATAAAATTTACAATCTCCTTAGGAATACTAATTGCATGACTATTTCCCACAACTCTTAATTTAACGTTAAATACTCTTCCCTTCAAATCTCTAAATTGCTCCAAACAATTTAAATCAGCAGGATGAATAATCACTTCTCCGCATTTCCTGCATTTCACAGCCCTAAGCTCTGCTCCGTCTCTCCGAACAATTCCCTTTTCCATCTCTCTTTCACAATTCCTGCATAAAATCTTTGTCTCAAATATGTCCGTCATTTGTCTTCCTCATTAATTATAAATGTTTTTATGTGTATACCGTATTGTGTATACTACTATTTAAATATTTCTATTCTAAAAATGCAATATCCCCGCCCAGAAACCTTTTTAATTCACTCAAACATCTATAACTAATAGAAAATGAAAAAAGAGACAAATAATCCACCCACAAAAATCAATTCAGCTCTGGCTAAAAAATCCTGTGAATTAAGCATAAAAGAAGGAGCATTTGCAAACGCCTCTGCAGGCTTCGGCGATAATTATATAACTCCTTACGCCCTAGTTTTAAATGCAAATCCATTTCATATAGGATTATTAAGCTCATTGTCAGGCTTGGCAAATCCATTCGCTCAATTCTTTGGAAGTAAGTTAATGGAAAAAATGTCTAGAAAAAAAATTATTCTAACTTTTGTTCTCCTGCAGGCAATACTCTGGATTCCAATTGCCTTTCTTTCTTATCTATTTTGGAAAGGCATTATAAAAGATTTTTTACCATATCTGCTACTAATTTTATACACTGCACTAACAACACTAGCCGGCGTAGCTCATCCTTCCTGGTTCTCCTGGATGGGAGATATTGTTCCAGAAAACGAAAGAGGAAAATATTTCAGCAAAAGAAATAGGATTATAGGAATAATAGGTTTGATAGCAATTTTAATCAGTGCGTTTATTTTAGATATTTTCAAAACAAATGGTCTTGTCTTGTTAGGATTCACTATTCTCTTCGCCCTGGCATTTACATTCAGAATGTTCTCCTATAAAATTTTCAAAAAACAATATAACCCAAAATTCAAATTGGAAAAAGACTATTATTTTTCTATCTTTGCTTTCCTTAAAAGACGCGATAACTTTGGAAAATTTGCAATTTATCAGGCATTTTTCAATTTCTCAATAATGCTAGCAAGTCCTTTCATAACAGTGTTTATGTTAAAAGAATTAAATTTCAGTTACAAAACATTTATAGCAATAACAATTTCAGGTTCTATATTTCATCTCCTTGCAACTCCATTTATAGGAAAATTTTCTGACAAATATGGTAACAAGAAATTACTATATCTAAGCAATTTCTTATTTGTATTAACCCCTCTATTCTGGATTTTCTTAAGAAATCCAATTCACTTAATAATTATCCCGCAATTAATAGCTGGAATAGCTAATGCAGCCATAATAATTTCAGTAACAAACTTCACATACGCCTCGGTATCCCAACAAAAAAGAGGAATTTGTGATGCTTACCTAAATATCCTTTCAGGCGCAGGGATATTTTTTGGCTCATTAATTGGTGGCTTGCTCCTAAATAATTTCCATCCTCTAAATATAAGCCCATATATATTCCTATTCATCATAGCCTCGATAACACGACTCCTAGTAGCAATATTGTTCCTCCCAAGAATAAAAGATGAGAAACACACAAAAAGACTTCCTCCAATGCACCTCGATATTTCCCATCCTTTTAAAACAATTCATTCTGAAATAGGCTGGATAAAAAGAGTCTTTAAATAACTAGATTTATCATTAATAATCTCTATAAAATTCTACAAACATATGCACTATCTGAAAAAGAACAAGTAATGGTAGCACAAATTTTAATGGTATGGGGCGGCCGCGCACTATTTTTATGTGAAATGTTTTAACATAAAATCTGGCATAAGCTTGTTCTTGATATAAAAATTCCGAGTTTTCTTAGGTAGTGTTTTAAATTGATCTATTATGCCTCGATAATTATCAGAACAACAATGACATTTACAAGTCCATAAAGTTCTCCCAGCATTTTTTATCTTTTCTTCATTATCATTCATTGTAGTCGAATAATCGTAGGTTATTTCTTCTCCAATTTTTATATCCCTTAAAGCAACAAGTTCGTTTTTGCCTCTAACAAAAACATTTGGATTACACGAATGATTAAACGTTCTTGATATCTCATCTAAATCCAAATATTCTTCATCTTCAACTTCCAAAGGGTCAGATGGCTCTTCTTTACCCTCATTTACTCTCTCTATCATCTCATCCAAAGTACATAATTCTCCATTAAGAAGACAGATAATCTGTCCCATTTTTATTTTTTTGGGCAAAAACACCATTCCCAGCTATTTTAGATTCTTTTATCTCAAATAAATTTTCCATATTAATATAAATTATAAAATTGTTTATTAAGTTATCGTTCGCACACCGTCTTATGTTGGAGTTGAAAATAAGTCATCACAATTGCTAATTACAACTATATAGCCTGCCTCGGAAAAGTTTAAAAGCATAATAATATTATCTCTTTCATGATTTTTAGCAAAAAAACGAAAAAAGAAAAATGTGATAACTGCAATTCAAATATAGATAAAAATTATAGCTTTTGCCCGTACTGTGGCGATAATCTTCTTGACCCTATAAAAGAAGCCAGAAACTACGGTTTATTAGGAAAAAATGATAATATCGACAATTTACAACCGCAGTTAAATTTTGGAATCGCAGACAGATTAATTGGTTCTCTCGTAAACAGTTTAGTAAAAACTTTGGATAAACAATTCAAAAATTATGATAAAGAAGTTACAAAATTTGAAAAATCTGAAATACAAAGTTTTCCAAATGGTATAAAAATTAAAATTGGTGCTCCTATCCCAATCAAAAAACCCCAAGCAAAGTCATTTTTTAAAAAACTTCCATCCGACCAGCAACTTGAAAAAATAATATCACTGCCAAAAGAAACAGCAGAAACAAAAATAAAAAGACTTGGAGATAAAATAATCTATGAATTAGCAACTCCAGGAATAAGCTCCCATAACGATATTTTTATCTCAAAGCTTGAGTCAGGCTATGAAATAAAAGCAATAGGAAATAAGAAAATCTATGTCAATACTCTTCCTGTAAATCTCCCAATAAAAAGCCTCGCTATAGACAATAATAAACTCTTCGTAGAATTTATCGTTGATCCTACATTTAATTTCTAAAAAATGATCCCGCCCGGATTTGAACCGGGGACCTCTGCCTTATCAGAGCAGCGCTCTAACCAACTGAGCTACGGGATCTCTATTTAAATCATCTCGTAACATATTTAAGCTTTTTCCATAGACTGCATAACATTACAAACTATGAAACATTATTTCTAATCTTTTCCCCAAATCTTAATAAACCGTTACAACAATGTAAAAAGGTTAAAAGAAGAACTAGTAAATAAGATAGTTGCTTATTGCGGACAGATTCCGTTTAAGATGCAGCCATAGTTAAATGGTAGAATACCTGCTTCCCAAGCAGAAGATCGGGGTTCGATTCTCCGTGGCTGCACTATCTTCAATTCCCACACAGCGCATAATTTTAATAACCTCTACTTAAAGAAGCAATTAGTATTAAAATAACTCCGGCAATAATCTCTATAATCCCGACATTCTTAAATTTCCTCACATTACGACTAATCTCCAACATTAACCTCCTAGCCCTTTTAGTATAAAAAGCAATAAACAATCCTCAAAAACTACTAAAATCCCAGTAATTAATAAAATT
>CAYJSG010000032.1:0-9477 GCA_964372815.1 Candidatus Woesearchaeota archaeon | reverse complement strand
ATTCAAATTATATCAATATCAGTTCTAATATAATAAATATTTTGCCTACGGGGGCAACAGGCACGGCTGATGCGATTATATCTAATGCACAGACTACGAATCCAAATAATAATCTTATTATTAGCAATAACGTTATTAATATTAGCAGTAGTCAAGGAGCAGGAATATCAATATCTATTGGAACTAATTTTAGTATTACCTATAATAATATCACTTCAATAGGAGGAAATTTTATTGTTGATTTAGGTGCGACTGCAGGAAATAATATCAGCAATGTTAATTTAATTGGGGGGAATTATACATCTTATGGCGATGAGCCAATATCTATTATTAATTTGTTTAATAGCACTTTTCAAAATTTGACTCTTGTTAATTTGGGGACGGCTGCAGGAAACAATATAATTCAGTTTACATCTGGAATCTCTAATAATAATACTTTTATCGGAGGGAAATATCTGAAAACAGGGAGTACAGCTCATGCCATAATAATTGCTGCGGGTGTCACAGCTAATTTTAGTTTTCAAGATGTTATTATTAATCATAGTGGAGCAGGGTCTAATACACTTAATACTCTTACTAATATAAATTCAGGATATTTTAATTTTACAAATGTTACACAAGCAAATGGCACAGGGATTACTACGTCATTAGGTGCAGGGGTTAATGTAACTGTAGCAGTCAATTGGTGGGTTGATGCATTTGCCAATTATACTAATGGAAGTGTTGCTCCAAATGCTAATATAACATCTAGAGACAGAAATGATGATTTTAGATTTGAATTATTAACTGACGCTAATGGAAGAATTACTAAAACTTATTTAACTGATTATATAATTAATGGCACTGCTGGAGTAACAGGAGTTACAACAGTTTATTCCAATTATACTTTTAATGGCACTCGTTCTGGAGGAGGGCAGACTCTTAATCAGAGTTGGAATATAACTATAGCAAGAAATTTGGATTTATTGTTTCAGTTTACGCCTCCTGCTGGTAATGTAGTTCCAACAAATTCTTCGCCTAGGATTAATGCCACTTTAGGAACTAATTATACTTTACAGAATTTGAGTTGTTATGATACAGTTATTGATCCAGATGGAGGCAGGCTTAATGTAACAATTGAATGGTATAATCAAAGTCAGACACATTTACACGTTGATTTTAACAATAGTTATGCAAATAATACATTGTTTGTTGCAAATTTACAGGATGGGAATACAACTAAAGGGCATAACTGGAGTTGTGCAATGAGACTATATGATGGAACAGCTTATAGTGCTTGGGTTAATACAAGTGTTAATATAACTATATTAAATAGTCTGCCGACTGTTTCTTTAACTGCGCCTGCAAATGGAAATTTGACTATAAATAGAACTCCTGTATTTAGTTGGAGCGGAAGCGATGATGACGGTGATAGTTTACAATATGAATTGAATTTGACTTGTTATTTTCTGCCTAGTGGAAGTTGTTCTAGTGATACAAGATACATTCCAAGAACAGCTTTAAATGGAACAACCAGCCATATGGCTACTCCATTTTTAGCGTTTTTATTAGACAATAATTATTATTATAATTGGACTGTTAGATCATGGGATGGAGATAGTTTTGGAAGCTGGGTTTCTCCGCCGAGAAATATTTCGATACAGTCTGATGTTAGTATAAGTTTGTCTACGCAAAATGTTTTGTTTGGGAATTTGAATATTTCTGATAAAAGAAATACAACAACTGATAATCCAAAACCATTAGTTTTAAGGAATGATGGAAATACTTTGCTAAATGTTTCTGCTAATTTTACTTCATTATTCTTGAGAGCGACCAACCCAACTGATAATTATCAATTTCGGGCTAGAAATTTAACTAGTAATTGCTTTGTTTTGACTGGAACGCAGACAACATTTACACAATCTCCAGTTAGTTTGACTAGAATTATTCATCAGCTTAATTTTACAAACGGTTATCAATTTAGTGGATGCAATAATGCTTCTATTGACATACTTGTTACTGTTCCTTCAGATGAACCCGCAGGGAATAAAACATCATTAGTAACATTCGTTGCAAGCCTTGGTGAGCCAGGGCTAGGATCAGTGTAAAATGGAAAAGAAAATTGAAATAAGAGAGGTAAATAACGGCTTTTGTAATTTATTTAATAGTAAGTTTCTTGAGAGGCAGGAATTTGAGCATGATAAGGAGATGATGTATAATATTGAGCTGGATAATAAGGAAAGAAATCAGAATTTAAACTTGTTTACTAACTCTTTTGTGTTTAGGACTTCTATGCGGGATTGTTTTAGGAGTCTTTTTTCACCAGACCATATTGGACAATTAAGAGATAATGCTAATGCAAAGTATGGAATATCTTTAGAATGTGGACAAATCTCTTTTGCTTCTTTGAGTTTATCTGAGAAGTCTCTTGTAGGAATAGATTTAATTCTTGATTTTAATATTGATAAAAATATATCCAGCTCAAATTTAGAGAATCCAGTTAGTTCCATCAGTCTTTGTAAGTTTTTTTCTTTTGAGAGTTCTTCAAACAGTTTAGATGGGGCATACAATTTAACTTTTTGTGAAAACAATATATCTAATTTTTTTGTTTGTATGCCTCTTCCTTTGGCAATAATAGCTGAAAATAACTCGTTCGCGTCAGTTACTAATTCTATCATTTACAATACTGGAAATTCTTCTTTTAATTTTTTAAACATTCCTTCGTCTATTTCTGAAGCGAACTCTTTTGCAGATCTTTCTGTTAATTTGGATTTTGCTATTAATGTTTCCAATAATGCTCTTTGTAACGCTTTGGATCTAGCAAGTTGTATTTCAAATCCTTTTGCAATGATGAGTTCTCTAACTAATTTAGACAATTCTTTATATGATTCTCCAATTTCTTCCTTAAGTTCTGATGGGATATCTACCTTAATTACAATTTCTGTCATGCCTAAAAAGAGCATTTATGATTATATAAACTTTTCTCAAGGTAAGGGCTTAGGCGAGTTGGCAGTTAGTCAGAAGCATAGGGTTTATGTTGGAATTGCTAGTTCTAACTTATCTATTAATTCTTGTACAATTTTGGCTAATGCTAATTCAAATTCCCTTTTGAATTCAGGAGCTATATCAATTTTGAAACAAAATGTTTCTGATAAAGAAAATAAGAAGGGGTTTAAAGATGTAACCCTAATGGTAAGGGACTTCTTCCTAGATTATGATAATTATAGTAATAACAAGCATATAAACCTTTCTGCCAGTATTAATTTTACAGAGGATGGTAAGGTAACCCTAGTGGTGAGGGATCGACCTGATGAGTCGGATCTTCTTCCTAGAAGACGCCCAGGTTCGATTCCCGGCCGCACCGCCTCTGCGATTTCTGAAAATAATAATGGAAAGATGTATGGAATAGAATCGGAGAGTGAAGATTATGACCAAGACGATTCTTTAGAGTCCGATTCATTTTCAGATTCCATTTTTTCTTTTATTTGTTTTGTAGATATTCCAAAACCTATTTCAAATAATAATTTTTCATATGTCCATAGTTTGATACCTTTAGATAAACAAAGTGCTATAAAATCCTCATCTTTTGTGTGTTTATTTAATAGTTGTTTAGCTTTTGGAATGAATGCTATGTACTCTTCCAACGGCACAAAAGTTATTCTTTTGAATAATAGTATGGAAAATTTATTGAAATTATCCTCAGAAAGTTTTGATTTTAATAATATTTCTTCTTCATGCTTGATAAATTCTTCTTCAAGCATTAATGGAGCAAATGTCCTTAATTTGCGGTTGAATAATAATTTTAGAATTTCTCCTCTGGAGATTAATGTTCTAAATAGGATATTAGAATCAATTACAACTTCCATTTATAATCATCCTTTCTTCCTTAGAGATTTATGCATTGATAATTTAATTCTTTCTGATAACTCATCTGCATTTCCTTCTGTGAATTCACTTTTTGAGATGATTTCTTCTGCTATTGCTAGTTCTAACTTATCTATTAATTCTTGTACAATTTTGGCTAATGCTAATTCAAATTCCCTTTTGAATTCAGGAGCTATATCAATTTTGAAACAAATTTCTACCATCCTTAACGAGAATAAGATGAATTATATAAATGTTTCTGTATTGTTAGCCAGTACGGAGCATACGGTTTATGCTAAAGTAGTTGGAAAGGAAAATTTTGGTTTAATACCTGTTAAAGATGTTTATTTGGATATAGATAACTGTGTATGTTATATGACATTTTGTACGCAGTTCTCTAATGAAAAACTGCAAAAAGGAGGTAATTTAAACAATGCGGTTTTTCATATAGAAAAAGATAAAGAGATTAGAGTTAAGAATACTGAAGAATATTATAATGAAAAGATTTATGATGTTGATCTTAATGATAATTTAATTGAGGTGGAAGATGAGGCATAAATGGTTTATATTGGGGCAGGTGGTATTCGTTATTTTAGTTTTGATAGTTGTTCTTGTTCTTTATCCCAGGGCAAGAGTTGAAGTTAGTGGTAATAAAGTTAGTTTTAGCACTATTAATGCCAATGCAGTCATTCTTTCTGCAAGTTCTGATTTCTCAAATGCAAGAATTATTGAATTAAATGAAAGCGTTTCGTTTAATTTGAAGCCTGGAACCTATTACTGGAAAGCCAGCAATGGATTTATTGAAAGTTTTTCTGATGAATTCAACATTGATTCAGACGTTGGATTAAAGATCATTGAAAAAAATGGTAAAGAGGAATTGAAAAATGTTGGAAATGTAAAAGTTAATGTAACTAGGACAGTTAATGGAACTTTTGTAGGGCATATTATTCTAGAACCTGTTGATAGTGAGGAAATAAATGAAGGAGAATATGTTGGGAGGCAGGAAAATGGATAATCAGATTTATCTAAGAGAATTGAAGAAAATATCGAGTGCTTCTGTAGGAGTTATTACCTTGGTTGGGAGGGCTTTCTTTAGTCCTTTGTCTCCAGAAAGGATTGGACAGTTCAATGCAAGAGAAAGAGCGACGTATGGCACATCTTTAAGATGTGGAGATATTTTCTTAGCTTCTTCTATCTTTTCTTTAAATTCTTTAAATGGGACGAGCCCTATTTCTGATTTAAGGAAAGAAAACACCTTTATGAATTCTTCTTTAGCGAAATGTGTAGACTTAAGTATTTTGTCTATTCGTTTGCCAATTTCGAAAAAAAGAAATTCTGGAGATACGAATTCAAATGTTGGAAAAAGTTTGTTTAATTCAAAGATAATTAATGAATTACCTACTTTTATAAGGGAAGAAAAAGCAACATTTGCATCAGTTACCATTATCATTTTGTTTTATTCTTCTTTAAGAAGTTTTTTTGTAATAGCGAGGCTTACTTCATCCGCAAGTTCTAGTGCCTGCGCTTCTGTCATTTTTGATTTGGATACTATTGTTTCTATTTCCCTTAATTCATCTAATTTTAACTTAATAAATCGTGAAAATAACAATTGCCATGCTGTTCTAGGAATTTTATTAAATTCTCTACTTACATCTTCTGGGATTGATATTGTTATTTCTGTCATAATAATTAATGGTTATTTTAGTTATTTAAATATTTCTAATTATATCTTTCTGGATACTAATAATGACATTATCTCTTGCTTTGGTTATAGTAGCTGTATATTCGAGTGCTGTTTCGATTTCAAGAACTTGCTAGACCATAATTCTTGTGCCTTTGAAAGTCGGCTTTCCATAACAGATCTCGCTTTTAATTATGATATAATTATTGGTTTCTATTATTATGGTTGTAAGATGAAAGATAATCCATTCGAACTTTTCGAAAGGAGGACAGTATGAACAAGAATAAGTTTAGTAATACAATGTTTTTTTTAATTGGAATTTTGTTTATAATTATCATACTAATAGAGAATGTTTATTCTTTGGGAATAACGCCTGGAAGGACAACTATTAATTTTGATGAAAAAAATGATAAGATAGTTATTCCGTTTTCTGTTTTAAACAGCGAACATAAGAAAATGCAGGTTATTTTTCTTGTGCAGGGAGAATTAAATGAATCTATAACATTATTTGCAAATAATGTTGAATTTTTGCCTAGTGAAGAGGCAAAGAGCTTTAATTACGAATTAAAGCTAAAAGGTAAAAAATTAACGCCAGGATTACATACAGCAGAGATTATTGCTTTGGAGATTCCACAGGCAAATGAAGATGGGACTTATGTTGGAGCTACTGTTGGAGTTGCAACACAGATATATCTTTATGTTCCTTATCCTGGAAAATACGTTGATGTGGAATTGCTGATTTTTGATTCTGAACAGAATACAACAGCAACGTTTGTTGTGCCTGTTATAAATAGAGGAAAAATTGGGATAGGCGAGGTTAGAGCGATAATTGATATTTACACGGTATTGAATGAGAGGGTTGCTAGTTTGGAGACTGACTATACTTCTTTAGAGCCTGGAGGAAGAACGGAATTGAGTGTTAAGTGGCCTGTTGATGTTAATTCAGGAGATTATTTGGCTAAAGTTACAGTATTTTATGACGGAGAATCAAGAACTTTGGAGAAGGCATTTGCAATTGGAAAGAATGTTCTTAGTATTGAAAGTATTTTAGTTAATGATTTTAGATTAGGGGAGATTGCAAAACTGCAGATTTTGGTTGAAAATAGATGGAATCAGGAATTACAGAATGTTTTTGCTAATTTAATTGTTTACAATAATGATAATGAAGCAATGGCAGATGTAAAATCAGCCACTGAAAATATTCCTTCTTTGACAAGGAAAGAATTAATCGCATATTGGGATACTGTAGGAGTGCAAGAAGGGGAATATGATGGGAAATTAATTGTTAAGTATAATGAAAAATCCAGCGATAAAAATTTATTGTTAAAAATAAGCGCTGATAGTTTAGATATTACAGGAGTTGGTTATGCGATAAGAGGGGATAGAAAATCCGGAGGAATTACTTTAACAACTGTTTTGTTAGTTTTAGTTATTATTTTATTAATCGTTAATTTGGCGTGGTTTGTATTCTTTAGGAGATTTATGAAGAGGAAAATTTAAATATGATTGATTATTATTTTACCAATGGTTAGAAAAAGAGGTTTTAATCGTTATAAAATACGATTAGTTTTTTTATTAAGTGTGCTGGTCTTTTTAGCGCTGTTGCTTTTGTTATATTATAAGAGTGTGTTTACAGGATATGCGATTTTTGAGGATTCGTCTTTAATTGGATATTGGAATTTTGATGATGGGACAGCTAGAGATGTTAGCGGAAATGGGAATGATGGCGTTGTATTTGGGGCGACTGCAGTAACAGGTGGTCGGAAGGGAGGGGCATTTAATTTTGATGGAATTGATGATTATATTAGGGTAAAAGATAGTTCTTTTTTAGATGGTATGAGCGCGGTTACTGTTAGCGTTTGGATCAAGACTAACAATCCTTCATTGACACAAGGAATAATTGAAAAAGTTAGTGGCATATATCGTTTGCTCGTTGCTGCTAGTGGCGGGGGAAAGTATGTATTTGGAGTTAGAAATAATGTCGGGACTTTAGGATCATTATTTAATTCCGGCACATCAGGCTCTGGTTGGAATCACCTCGTTTTGGTTTATGACGGGAATAGTTTGAAAGGCTATATTAATAGAGCATTGGTCGGTTCTAGCCCCGGTGTAACTGGAAGTTTAAAAAACGAGCCCTACGAGCTTTTTATAGGATGTGACGGAAGTACGGCTAGTATTTGTTTAGGATCTTATTTTAATGGTTTAATAGATGAGGTTATGGTTTTTAATAGAGCTCTGAGTGAGAGTGAGATTACTGAGATTTATCTGACTCAAAGTGGAAACAGCGGTGTCGTCAACAGCCCTCCCTTTATAGATAGTATTCTTGCCAGTTCTCTAAGTGGAATAGCTCCATTGGCAATTAGTTTTAATGTTATTGCTAGTGATATTGATGGGAATATTGTTTCTTATTTATGGGATTTTGGTGATGGGATGAGTAGCAATGAACAAAATCCCAGTCATATTTATCAAAATGCTGGCAGCTATACTGCCGGTGTTGAAGTAACTGATGATCGCGGTCTAAAAACTAGAAAAGATATCTTGATTAATGTAATTAATGTAAACTGTGTTGATAATGATAAAGATGGTTTTAGTAGAGGTAATGAATGTGGAGCTGTTGATTGTGATGATACTGTTGGTGTTGGAGCTTATGTTTACCCTAATGCACCAGAATCTTGTGACAGAAGAGATAATCAATGTCCTGGAGACATTGGTTATGGTAGTATAGACGAGAATTGTGCTATTGGTATTATTTTTGAAACTGATTTTTCTGAACATCCCAACGGATGGAGCCCACTGCCAGGCACCGCCGGCGTTCCGCAATCTGTCGGCGCGCCAACGCCGTGGGACGGCTATAAGTGGGCGTCGGAAGGCACGGGAGCGAGCTTGGGTATTATTCCAGTAGCCGGCAGAGATGGCACACCCGCCTTGCGCGTGGGGTACTCGTGGGGACTGCGATGGGGTTCACGGGCAGGAGCCATGAACCTGATGAAGCATCTGGGCAAAGGGTATGATGAACTTTATATCCGATTCACGATGAAGTATGATGACAATTGGCAATGGGGAGATGGGAAATACTTTGAGTTCCAGAAATTGTTCCGATTATGGCAGAACGTTGATCCCAACGACCGCCGATGGTCGGAGAATGATCCCCCACTTGATAAACGGCCTATTATCTTTACCCAAGCTTCCTCCGAGACGGTTGGTGTGCGGCATCCCTTCTGGGCACTGTGGGCCTCGGCCAATACCAATCAGACGAGTTCCAACGGAGCGGCGGTAACCTTTAAATGGTACCCGGCCCCTTGGTTCCGTCTCCAGAGCGATCTGGCTCTCAATCTGGATTCGTATCGGGAGAGCGGCCACCTCGAACCGTATTTTGGAACGATCGACCCTGCCACCGGCTTCTTCGTGGGTAGACCTCCCCAGCAGTACCACGCTGTTGAAGTCCACATCAAACTGGCCGATTCTAAACGTCCCGATGGGACCTATCCCGATAATGGGGTTTTTGAGGTGTGGGTTGACGGGATCCCACAGATCAGGCCCAACTCTGTGTCCCATGTCTATGGAGCCAGTGACATCCATACCTGGACCAATATGCCAACGGAAAAATACGGGGTTGGGATGAACGCCATCGTCTTTTTGGACAATATGTATGACATCAGCACGCAGTGGGATGCACCGAGATACTTCTGGGTTGATGATGTTGTGGTAAGCAGGAATTATATCGGACCAGACTACAAAGTTGGGAATGTAATATTTATCTGCAGCAACGGAAAAATAGAAACAGGAGAAACATGCGATGATTCTAATATCGTTAATGGAGACGGCTGTTCTTTAAGCTGTGCAATAGAAACTGGATGGAGGTGTACAGGAGAGCCTAGCTTATGCACCCGTGTTTCTACAAATAATCCCCCAGTAATAAATTCCATTAGCGCTAATCCAACAAGTGCTTTAAC
>CAYJSG010000031.1:0-9644 GCA_964372815.1 Candidatus Woesearchaeota archaeon | reverse complement strand
TGCAGAAGATAGGAATTTGTTGGAAAGATATGCTAATGAAGTTGAATCCAGAACTGGTTATCCAGAAAATATGGCTATATATGTAGACGTTTCATTAGAAGACAAAACAACTTTGAAGGCGTGGTATGTCTACGGGCTCGAGGGCAGGTCGAATGCCGTTGGGAGGGGTGACCTTGTCTATGGCAGTGGTCGTTTCGTCGGTACGTCGGTATAGCGCCGGAGGCGCCGAGCGCAAAAATTTCAGAAGATAAATCAGAAAAAATTATTTCTCCAACTCTTGAGCAAGTTCTTGCTCTTGGAAACAGATATGTTCCGGAAGTTGCAAGAGAACAATTTGAAGAAGAGATAAGAAGATTATACCACTAATTTCTTATGATAAAATAAATCCCCCCCCTTCATTATTAAAAAAATTATCGAAGTAAACAATTAATTGGAAGAAATTTCTTAGTTTGTTTCCCTATTTTCCATAAAAATTCTAACAACGCCCCACTTAAAAACTTTTCTATAGTGTTACTAAAAAATAACAACACCTATCTAAAACCTCTCCGCCTCTTTCCAAAGCCATTCTCTAAATCTATCGAAAACGCTCTCTCCAATAGGTAAGCCCATTTCCTCCCTAACTTCCTCGCTAATTCTATAAAAAACACCATTGGCCAAAGAATTAAACCTCGCTTCTAATAATTCCGGCTTCTTTAATTTCTCAGCAACTAAAACAATCTCCTCTTTAACCTTCCCTCTCAATAAAATATTATCATAAACAGCATCCCAATTTCCAGCCCATCCCCGAACATTGCCTGCAATAGATTTAATTATTTCAGATTCTCCATTAATTAATTCGTCAGTCGGTTCCAATTCATCTTTTTCTACATTATATCTCAATAGCTCAACAAACCCTTTTTCTAATGCCGGATCTTTCTTCCAGTACTTTCTAACCTCTGTTACACTTACAACTCTTCTCACAGAATGTAGGCCATCAGCTGTCCTGACTGGATTAGCCACTATAATAATATCAGTGGCCTTAAAACTTGTAGCAGGAACTTTCAAGTCATTAACAACTCTATCAAAAACTCCATAAGGTGAGTCTCCATGAATAGTCCCAGCAACAACATTTGCCAAAGCACCAATTCGCATCGCCTCGTATAATGCAGAAGCCTCCGAACTCCTAACTTCTCCAACAATTAAAGCACTATCCCCCAACCTCAAACTGGTTCTAATACCTTCAGCAGCTTCCACCTCTGTTGTTCCGCTGACTAACGCAGACCGAACCTTCATCCTCAAGATATCATATCCAATTTTCCTCAAAGCATCAGCAGGCAATTCTAAAGTATCTTCCACTAAAATTATTCTAAACTTCGACATTATCTCCAACATTAAAGCTCCCAATAAACTAGTCTTTCCGGAACTCCTAGTCCCAGCAACAAGCAATGTCCTAGCTCCCCCAACTAAAAAACTTAATAGCCCTGCACTAAAAGAATTAAGCATTTTATTCTTAATAAATAAAGGCAAGGTCCAGGGCTCATCTCTATGCCTTCTCAATGCATAAGCCAATCCAGAAGGCGATAAAGGCCTTGTAATAGCTGCAACTCTCGCCCTCGCATTGCTAAAAACTAATTCACTATCCAAAACAGGATTCGCCTCGTCTAATGGTCTCCCAGATTGTAGTCTCAATTTAGCAGCCCATGAATCAGCATCCTCATAACTTGGAATTATATTAGTTACACACTCATCATAAACAGCATGTCGAACAAAAATCGTATTTTGCGCAATAGGAGCATTCAAAAAAATATCCTGCAGATTTTTATCCATTAACAAAATCTCTATTAAGCCAAATCCAATAGTGTGTCTAACAAGTATCCTAGCCAACCTATTCAACTCCCTATTACTCGAAGCAATTCCTTTATTCTTACTTAATTCCATCAATAAATCTCTGGCAACATTAAAAAATACCTGTCTCGTTCTTTCAGGATCTGTAAATTCTTCTGCTTTTGGCCGATGCTCTGTCAAAACATTTCTCGCTAAATTCAACAGTAAATGATGTTCCTCGCTTAAACTATATTCAGGAGGCACAATATGATAAAAATATTTTGGCTCATTTTCCTTCTTTAAAATTGTAACACTGATAACCTCATCTTCCCCCTCAATTTCATATTGATCAATCAATTCTGCATTCTTCGGCAGTTGAGCTACTAGTCTGGTAAAACTAAAATTAGGCAAAATGTCTGGCCTAAAAATATCCTTATATAATTCCCTGCTTCCAAATTCATACTCTGCAATAGTTCCCAAAACAGTTTTAATTAATTTTGTACTCTCCAACAGCCCTTGAATTCTCTCCAATAATCTAACATAATTCATCAAAGAAGATTTGTTTATTACCTGCCCCTTGTCTAGCCTATCTCTTAATACTTGAATCCTATTCTTAACTTCAACGTAGCATCCAATAGGATCCTGCCTCAACAAACCCAGCAAATAATTCAAATCCGCATATACTTCAGCAACATTCCCAAATAAGTGCAGCTTTCCTGGCAGCAAAATTTCTTCCTGTTTAACCAAAAAATTATAAATCCTGGCAATCTCAGCCAATAAACTAATCTTCTCAAAAGAATAATTATAATTTCTCTGCTGAACAAAAACAATCCTGCTCACATTTGGATTTTCAACAAGCACATCTACAGTTCTCGCCATGACATCAGAATAATCAGCAATACTCGGAACATATCCTGCCTCCAAATAATTCATGTATAAAACATCTTCTCCTTCCTGCCTCTCAATTTCAATAGTATATAATGCTGCTCCCTCTTTGAAAATCATCCTTCTATAAAAAACTCGATAATTAAATACATTTCTATTGTAAATACGTTTAATCCCAAAGCTCAAACAAAAACAATATAAACCCTATCATCTTTTAATTAACATGAACAGCACAGTAGAATATCCACAATCTCCTGAATACTACCAACAACCTCAAATTGATTTTACGTCAAATATTCGCGATTTAGAGGAAAAGCTCAGACTTTTAAAAGACCGTGTTCTCTTGTTAGGTCAAACACAAATTGAAGAAAGAGAAAAAACATTCAAAGAACTCCAAGAACTTAAAAAAATAATAATTCAATTAAAAGAGGAAAATACCCGTATTAAAGAATTATTGCAGCGAATAACAGAACAATTAAATAACGCTGCAAGAAAAGAAGAACTTGCAATATTACAACGTCAATTTGATTTATTCAGAGGAGAATAAAATGAGCGTGATAGAAGATATAAGAACAATGCAACAACTGGGAAAAACAGAGCAGGAAATAATACAAGAATTACAGCAACGCGGTCTGTCCAGACAGGAGATTTTTGATGCACTTGCGCAAACTCAAATAAAACAAGCTGTAAATGCTGACGATTCCTATCTCCCTGTTCCCTCACCTTCAACACTGCCCCCTGCTCCTGAAACAGAACTTCAAGCACCAATTCCAGAACCCCCTGCTCCTACACAAACGCAGGAAACACAATATCAGGAACAAAGTCAGCAATATCAGGAATCGCAGCAAACATATCCACAACAACTCTCGCAAGAGTATCAAACACAACCACAATACCAATACGACTATCAACAACAATATCCACAAACATCAATAAGCTCTGACACAATTTCAGAAATAACAGAACAAATAATAACAGAAAAACTTTCAAAAATAAAAAATCAAATTGAAAAAGCAATTGATGTAAAAACAACTGCAGAAACAAAACTTTCTCATATTGATGAAAGGCTTCAAAGAATAGAAAAAATTATTGACCGTTTACAGCTTTCAATATTACAAAAAATAGGTGAATATGGAACAAATGTTTCAGATCTAAAAAAAGAAGTTGTAGAAACCCAGAAATCCTTTAAATCCCTTTCCCCAAAACACCCTTCTCCTCATACATCTCATTCAACAAAAAAACATAAACATCACGCATGATGTACAAATTATAAAACCATTTCATTAAAGAATAATACTATTAACCAATTCATCTACTATTTTTATACAGCCAAAATTACTTTTTCTCCCCGCCAACACTCTTCACTAAAATCCATAAAACCCCAATACCTACTCCTAATAACAATATCGCCCCAAATACTCTTCCTTCAAAAATCTCTCTGCTAATTCTAAATAACTCCGGATCAGCTCCAACTCCACTGCTGCCTGGCAGATAAGGTTTTATAAATTCAGAAAAAACTACGAATCCAGAAACCAAAAATATAATAATTAAAACAATAACAAAAAAACCTCCCATTCCTTTAGTCATTCCCTCGATTGGCTTTCCAACAAATCCTATTAAAAATAAAATAAAAAACAAACTAACAACTAAAGCAGCGAACCAAGGCGTTATAGTTAAAACATAATCTCTAACTCCCGCAGCAGAAACAAAAACAGTTGCAAGTATCAGAGCAACTATGGCATTTCCCCATGCACTATCTCCCAACAACTTAGTTTTCATTAAAACAGCAAATACAACTACTGCTACAATTAAAAAAGCCAGTATCGGTGCAAAATATCCTATTCCTGTTACATCCACCACCATTTTATTTATTGTCAAAAACTCCCTTATATATCGCGTTTCCTAATTTTTTAGCAGTAGATTTTCCACTATCTCCTCCCCCGCTAGAAGCAGCTACTGCTATAATAATTCCTATGATTAAAACAGCAAAAACTATCCATGTGATGTTTCCATCTCCAAAATAAGAACCGTAATCCCATCCAAGATAAGCAAAAGTCTTTAACATGACAACAATTGCTATAATCAAAGCAATTGCTCCCAATCCCCACATCCAATAGCTTCTCTCCTCCTCCGCAATAAACATCCCTAGTAATATTAATGCAATCAAAATAACAGTAATTCCAATTCCAAACCTCGGAAATACCTCCCCATAAAATTGAGTTAGAAAATTAGATCTAACAGCTAAAAAACCAATAACTAACGCAATGAGAAGATGTATTCCCTTATCATTTCCAAATATCCTCAAATAAGTTAATATTCCGAAAACAATCGCAAATATTAAAAGAAACGGTAGAAGATAATCATAAACTCCCACACTCTCCAATTGAAACAATAAATCCTGAATACTGAACACCATCCTTATTTAAATTAGAAATCATTTAAATATGTTTCGTTATTCGCCCTTTTTCTTCCCGCCACCACTTTCTCCTTTATCACTCCAGACAACAGCAGCGATTGCTCCAATAATAATTAAAATAATTACCCCATTAACTAAAATTCCAGTATTTCCATTATACAAGAAACCAACAACATAATCTAGCCCTCCTGTCAAAATTAATACCATAACAATAACTAAAAGCGCAATTAATATTCCTATAACAATTTTTAACCATCCTGCTATCTCAAAACTTCCTTCCTTAAACAAACTCCCAAACAAAATCATAAAAATTAAAATTACAACAAGAGCCACCCCTAAAACCGGAATCATTTTAACAATAATATCTGTTGCCTGTCCAAAAGAAACAAAAATTAATCCTATAACAAGTGCAACAATAGCATCAATCTGTCTCTTCCCCTTCCCGAGAATTTCAGTCTTCTCCAAAATAGCAAAGATTATTGTAAACACTAATAAAAAAGGCAATATAGTCTCAACAAAAAGAGGATTTGTAAATATTGTCTCTACCATCAATAACCGAAAGCAAAAGTATATTTAAATCTTCCCCTCAACTCGCCATAAACCCAGAAGCTTCTTGTTGAAGAGGCTGCTCCATGACAAACCCCTCGTTCTTTTCAGGCAAAGAAGCCTTATTAATGATAAATATATCACCAATAGCTTTAACAAACTGATGCGGTACAATCACTCCTTTTGCCCCGCCAAACATACTCATAAAACTATTCCCGACTCTTATTTTCCACCCATCAATTTTATTCTCTACTAAATTAACCTCATCAATCTGTCCAAAAAAATCTCCATCAGAAGTATACACGCTCTTCCCTAATACCTCACTAACATTTTTTATTCTTAACATAATCTCTACTATAACAAAGGGTATTTATAGTTTATGTTTTTCAAAAATACATTAAAACTAACTACTCTCACCGACAAAAACCTCTCCACAACTTTTATATAAACTCCTCACTCCATAATAACATGAAACAACTAGAATTTTTACATATAATTTCTGCAATATTAATTTTAACTGTGGCTGCTGGTTTCTCATTTATAGTTAAATCAGAACTAGAAAAGCTAGCTCAAGTTTTTTTATTTTCAATCATAATCATAATAATCTCTGTTCTGGCAAAAAAGATAATCTCATATTCCCTGGATGCTGATGTAGAGCACGAGATCTGGCAAATGCAGAATTTTGGTTTAACAAAAAATTTCCAAACTAAAAAGCCAATTCCTATAGGAGCAATATTCCCTCTTTTATTATCAGTTTTATCTTGGGGTATAATAAAATTCTCTGCAATTCTAACATATGAGGCGCGTGCTTTAAAATATCGTGCCTCTAAACGTTTCGGCCCGTTTAGCTACACTGAAATGACTGACCGCCACAATGCCATAATAGGAGCATCCTCCACTGTTGCATTACTAATTCTCTCAATAATAACTTACCTGCTCCCAGGCACAAATCTGGAATATCTCGCTAAACTCTCAATTTACTATGTCTTCTGGAATCTTCTTCCCATATCAAAATTGGATGGTATTCAAGTCCTAATGGGCTCAAGAATTCTCTGGTCTGTCCTCTTCACAATCACAATTATTTTCTTATTTTTTGCATTAACAATAATCTGACTAAAAATAAAACTTCACCATTTTTAACAACCCTTCCTCTTCTAATCTCTTCTCTAGTTCTTCTCTAATAGATCTGCCAAGCAAGCGCACATAATTAACAAGTTTAAAATTATATCTTTCACCACCCCTAATTTTATTCCCTAACCTTAATTCATTGTCGCTAATTTCTGCCAAACTCAATAAATCATGTCCTGGCTTTAACTCTTCCAGATCTCTATACCTCCTCTTAACTAATTCGACTGTATCTCTATTCCCATAATTCTCATTATGCCTGAACATAAATCAGATATTGCTCTCAAGTTTATAAACATTTATATAAACAACCACTCTAAAAATTACATGTCGCAAATTCAACCAAGAGAATACCAAAAAGCAATTTTTGAAACCGCAAAAAATGCGAACACATTAGTTATCCTCCCAACAGGATTAGGTAAAACTTTAATCTCTATCCTGCTATCCATAGAAAGATTAAAAACTAATCCTGCATCAAAAATACTAATGTTAGCCCCAACAAAACCATTAGTCGATCAACATTTCAATACATTTAAATCTCAGCTTCCTGAATTATTTGCAGACATTCAATTGCTAACAGGCTCTATTCCCCAAAAAAAACGCCAGTCTATCTTCGCTCAAGCAGACATCATCTTTGCAACTCCCCAAACAATAGCAAACGACCTTAAAAATTCTCTTTACGACTTAAATAATTGCTCTCTACTTGTAATAGACGAATGTCATCGTACAGTAAAAAATTATGACTATACAACTGTCCTAAACTACTACAAACAACAATCACAAAATCCACATATCCTCGGTTTAACAGCCTCTCCAGGTTCAGATCCAAACAAAATAAAAGAAATTTGTCAGCATCTAAATATCGAAGAAATTGAAGTCCGTTCTCGTAGTTCAGAAGATGTTAAACCATATTTACAACGATTAGAATTCCAAAAAGTAGAAGTGCCTTTTCCACAAGAGTTCATAGAAATTAAAACACTATTAAAAAGAATCTATGATGAAAAAATAGATAAACTAAAATCATCCAATGTACTATTCGGTCCAGTAACTAAAATCTCTCTCCTTCAACTACAAAGCAAATTATCTCAAAGAATACAACAAAAAGACTTTACAGCAATACATGCCATCTCAACAACAGCACAAGCAATTAAAATTTCTCATGCTCTAGAACTTCTTGAAACTCAAACGCTATCAGGTCTCAATCAATATTTACAATCAATAATCCAACAATCAAAACAAAAAAAAAGCCGAGCAGTTCAATTTCTTGCAAAATCTCCAGAATTCAATGCGGCTCTAATTTCTCTCCAAAATCTTCTTACAAAACAAATCGAACACCCTAAAATAGAAGAACTAGCAACGATATTAGAAGAAGAAATAAAAAATAATCCGAAAGCTAGAACAATGGTCTTCTGTCAATTCAGAGATACCGCAGTCACAATAGCAAATCGCCTAGCCAAAATTCCAGAAATAAAAGCACAAATATTCGTCGGGCAGGCCAAAAGATTAAATTCAGGAACAGTAACAGGTTTATCTCAAAAAGAACAAAAAGTAATTATCGAAGAATTCAAATCAGGAAGAATTAATTCTCTTATATGTACCTCAATAGGTGAAGAAGGCCTTGACATCCCAGAAGTTTCAGCAGTAATTTTTTATGAACCAATACCATCCGCAATCAGAAGAATCCAAAGAGCAGGTAGAACAGCTCGTCTACAACCAGGAAAACTTATCATTTTAATAACAAAAGACACTAGAGATATTGCATTCCATTACGCCTCATCAGCAAAAGAAAGAAAAATGTATAAAATCATAGAAGCAGTAAAACAAGAATTAAAACAACAAAAACAAACCCCTCCCTCCAAAACTCTCAATAATTTTAATCAAATAAAATGAAACTAAAAAAATATCTCAAAGCTCTAGAAAAAAGAAAAATAATTTCAAAAAAACCAAATCCAATAATCCCATTCATTATATCAATATTAATCCTAATCCTAATCATTCTCTACAAAACCCCAAACATTCTCCTATCGATCCTCTTTATTTTCTCACTAATCTTCTCAATAATCCATTTAATAATTTACTCAACCCTTAACAGCTAAAATGACCTTCCACAACATCTTCTCCAAAAAAACAAAACATTTATATATGCATATACGTATACATATATATGTCAAAACTAATTAACGTCTCAAATGAAATTTACAGAAAGCTTTCTGCTATAAAAGGAAAAGAAAGCTTCTCTATAATAATCGAAAATTTGTTGGAAAAAAAAACAAATAAAGATGCCATTTTAGCATGTGCTGGAAAAGGAGGTATAAACGAAGATGCGTTAAAATCTCTTCGTAAAGACTGGAAAAAATGGTCAGACAAATATGCCTAGACTCTGACGTTCTCATTGATATGGTTCTGGGAAAAGAAGAAATAATAAATTTCATACGACAAACAGAAGCAGAGTGGTTCACAACTACTATAAACATTTTCGAAATTTGGTCAGAACGCAACGAAAAGCAAAAGAATATTGAGAATTTAATCATAAGTCTCAAAAAAATAGACTGGGATGAAAAATCAGCATTAAAAGCAGGAGAAATAAGAAAGGCATTAAAAGAAAAAGGAGAAATCATAGAAGTAAGAGATATTTTCATAGGAGCGGCATGTATTGAAAATAAACTTGAACTTCTAACAAATAATAAAAAACATTTCAAAAGACTGAAACAATTTGGACTAGAACTAATTGAATAATAAAGAAAAAAAGAACTAAGAGGGCTTTCAACATACCATGTATTGTTACCTTAAAGGGTGTTGAAAAGGAACATAATTCATAAGCAAACCTAAAGTATTCTACAATAAAGAAAGACGTAAGTATAAAGCATAG
>CAYJSG010000030.1:0-9826 GCA_964372815.1 Candidatus Woesearchaeota archaeon | reverse complement strand
GGTTTTAGTAAAGTCAAAGAAGACATAAATAATCTTAGAAGTGATATGAAAGAAAGTCTATCTTCAATAAAAACAGAAATAAAAGAGAATATTCCAAAATTAAGAAGTGAAATTAAACCGGAAAAAAAATAGATCTATAATATAAAAAACAATCAACTTAATAAATCTCCATTTACTTAATATATCATGGCAATTAAAAAAATAGCAGAAAATATCTGGGAAATTGAGAAAGAAGGAAGAATGAATGTACCAGCTTTAGTTTTTGCTTCAGATAGTTTGATGGAAAAGATAAAATTGGATAAAACTCTTGAGCAAGCAAAAAATGTTGCGTGTCTTCCTGGAATAATAGAAAAATCTCTCACAATGCCTGATGCACACCAAGGCTATGGTTTCCCAATCGGAGGAGTGGCTGCCTTTGACATAAAAAAAGGAGTTGTATCTCCAGGAGGGGTAGGTTATGATATCCTATGTGGCGTCCGTCTTCTTACAACGAATGTAAAAAAATCAGACTTTTTATCCAAAAGAGAGCAAGTTTTGAATGAATTATACAAAAATGTTCCTTCTGGAGTTGGCGAGGGGGGGGAATTTAAGTTGTCTGATAAGGATATTAATGAAGTATTGAAAAAAGGATCTTCCTGGGCTTTAGAAAAAAGCTATGCAACTCAAGATGACATAGAAAAAACAGAAGACAATGGTTGTATTAAAGAAGCAGATCCTACAAAAGTCTCTCAAAAAGCCAAAGCAAGAGGAAGAAATCAGTTAGGAACATTAGGAGCAGGAAATCATTTTCTTGAAGTGCAGGAAATTGATACTATTCACGATGAAAAAATAGCAGAAGTCTTTGGTATAAATAAAGAAAATGTTGTCGTATTAATTCATACAGGTTCTAGAGGTTTAGGGCACCAAACAGCATCAGATTATATACAAAAAATGGAAAAAGAATATGGCTGGAAACATTTGCCAGACAGAGAATTAATTGCGGCGCCAATAGAATCAGAATTAGGCAAAGACTATATAGGAGCAATGTCGGCTGCAGCTAATTTCGCATTCTGCAATAGACAATTAATAACTTATCAAATCAGAAAATCATTTCAGAAGTATTTTCCTAAAGCTGAAATAAAAGTAGTTTATGATATAGCCCATAACATAGCAAAATTTGAAGAACTAGAAATAAATGGAAAAAAACAAATCTTATGCATCCATAGAAAAGGCGCAACTCGCTCATTTGGTCCAGGAAGAAAAGAAATTCCAGAAGTATACAGAAAAATAGGCAGTCCTATTTTTATCCCAGGAAGTATGGGTACTTATTCCTATGTTCTTATAGGAACAAAAAAAGCAGAGGAAGTTTCTTTCGCTAGTACTGCACATGGAGCAGGGCGTGTTCTTTCAAGAACTTATGCAAAGAAAAATATAAGTCCAGAACATTTAAAGCAGGAACTAAAATCAAAAGATATAGCAATTAAGGCTGGTTCTATCAAAGGCATGCTGGAAGAAGCTCCAGAAGCATATAAAGATGTGAATGAGGTTGTCAGAGTTTCTCATGAGCTAGGGATTGGAAATCTAGTGGCAAGATTGAAGCCTCTAGCAGTTGTGAAGGGCTAATAGAAAACCTTATTAACTTTCTCCCATAAAATAAAACATGACAAGAATAATAATTGATGAAAAGATCAGATTTGGTAAACCTATAATAGAAGGAACAAGAATAACGGTAGATGAAGTTTTAGGTGCACTTGCGGGGGCATGATGTATGAAGAAATCGAAGAAGAATATGGTTTAACAAAAGAAGATATATTAGCAGCACTCCATTACGCTGCAAAAATAATAGCAGAGGAGAAAGTTGGGATTGTAAGAATTGAAAAATGAAATTCTTCTTTGATGTAAACATGCCTTATTCTTCTCTAGTGATATTTGAAGAACTTGATCTTGAAGCACAACATGCCAAAGATGTTGGTTTGAGTAAAGCAAAAGATGAAGAAATAATGAATTACGCAATTTATTAGAGATTACTTCTATTTCGACAATGTTGCCGCTATCTAAATTATTAATTTCATTCTGGTCTAGAGGCACAAAATGCCATTTCTTGAATTTTGCTTTTATTATCGTATTATCTCAAAATAATTAACGCAATTATCTTTAAATAATTGGTAGTTGTAAAAAATAAGAGATTAAAGCCTTTGGCGATTATGAAGAATAGAAACATTTATATACATATGTAGCAATATGTATACATGGAAAAAACAATATCTGTAAGAATACCAAAAGAAGATTTAGAAGAAATAAATCATATTCTAAAATATAAGAAATCAACTAAGTCAAATATATTAAGAGAAGTATTAGAAAAAGGCATAAAAGAAAAGAAACTTGAGATAGCTTTAGAAAAATTTCAAAACAATGAGGCTACAGCTTCGAAAGCTGCAAAAATAGCTGGAATACCTCTCACTTTATTTCTAGATGTTCTACAAAAAAAGGGAATAAATTTCCATTACGATATTGAAGATCTAAAAGAGGATTTTGCAGATTTATCATGATAATTGATTCTTCTTCATTAATCATTCTCGCAAAACTAAATAGATTAGATTTATTATCAAAACTATACAAGGATATACAAATAACGAAAGGTATATATGAAGAAACAGTAGAAGAAGGAATAAAGATTAACGCTCCTGATGCAAAATTAATTGAAAAAGCAGTAGAAACTAAAAAAATCAGAATTATAGAATTAAATCTTAAATATTTTAAATTTTCTGAAGAATTAAGGAATACATTCAGTCAATTAGGTAAGGGCGAAGCCGATGCAATCTCTTTGGCTTTGCAACAATCTCAAGAAAAAATAATTATGGATGAAAAATTTGGCAGACAAGTATGTAAATTATATAAGATTAAACCTATGGGAACATTAAGAGTAATTCTTGGAGCATATGAAAAAAACTTAATAAGGAGAAATGAACTTAATGAAATCATAAAAGAGATGATAGAATCAAAATTTAGAATAGGAGCCGATGTAATAACAGAATTCTGGGATATATTTGAAAAATTGAAGAGGAAAAATTAGATCAAACTCTCAAGAACCTTCTGAATTTTATCAGGAATTGTTTTTCTTTTAGTTCCTAATTCTCTGATCTTATTAACAACCATGTTTAAATTAGTTTTTCCTATTCGTGATGCAATCCAAATTCTATCTCAACAACTTCTCCACCATCTAAATCTTTTAATTCAAACCTGTCTAATGGTATAAAATGCCCATTCTCAAATTTTGCTTTTATTGTCATATTAATTAGAATAAAATTAAGTATAAATACCTTACCAAACTCTTAATCTACCAAATTTTCATGTATTATCCTCGGGCTCGCCATTATCGTTATATCTAACAAATTTTATTTTTTTTCTGATTTTTACAATATCTTCAACAATCCTCCAGCTTTCTCTCAATTCATCTGATCTTGTAAATAAAGTCTTATCTCCTCTGATAATTTCATTTAACAAAATAGCATATTCATTTGTTGTATTTGGCCCAAACTCACAATCTCTACAAAATTCAAATTTAACTGGCTTAACTTCATTATTCTGTTCAGGTGTATTTGTATTCATAGAAATCACAACATCTTGTTTAGGATAAATATTTATTATCATTTTATTATTATTTATGCCAATAAAGTTTCTGCTAACACTTTCAGTAATAGGTGTAAATTTAATTCTAATCTGTCCATACTTCTTCTTCAATTTCTTTCCAGTTCTTAGAATTAAATTTACACCATCCCATCTTTTCATTTTACAATTTAATACAACTTTAACAAAAGTCTCTACATTATCTCCTTCTAATCCAACTTTTTTAGCCTCTTCTAAGTAACTATCATATTGTCCAAGTAAATGATGTTTTGATTCTAAAATTTTCAAGTTTTTTAACACTTTAACTTTCTCATCGTGAATTTTGTCAGCCTCAAAAGATGATGGCTCTTCCATTAATAATAATGATAAAACCTGCAACAAATGGCTCTGTATCATATCTTTCAAAGCACCAGCATCATTATAATAAAATATTCTCTCTCCAACACCAAGATCCTCATCAACAATTATCTCAATTGAATCAACATATCCATTACTAAAAGTACTATATAAAATAGGATTTGTAAATTTTAAAACATTCAAATTCTGAACAGTTTCTTTAGCCAAATAATGATCTAGTCTAAAAACACTATCTTCACCAAAAACTTTATGTATTTCCTTATCCAGTTCTTCAGAACTTCTTAAATCACTTCCAAATGGTTTTTCAAAAACTATTCTGGTAAATCCATCTTTCTTCTTATTTAGTCCTTGCTTTTTTAACTCTTTAATAATCGCAGGAAAAAATTTGAAACTTGTAGCCAGATAATAAATTCTATTACAGTTCTTTCTTTCAGATTTTTTAATCAAATCATTTAACCCTTTCAGACCTTTTTCAAGAAAGTCGCCCTGAAAAAACCTGATGTCTAACATCTTAATGTGTTCTTTCTCCTCTCTAACAACAGACTCAACTAAAAATTTCTTATATTCTTCATCAGTCCAACTCTTTCTAGAGATCCCAATAATAGTAGAATCCCCTCTTATTTTCCCTTCTTGTACAAGCCTTGCAATCGCAGGTACAAGCTTTCTTTTAACTAAATCTCCAGTGCCTCCAAATAACACAAAACTAACCTCTTTATTTTCCATTAAACATATAAAAAACTTGAACTTATAAAACTAACTAAAATTATCTCGCGAATTCTACATTAGGTTTTCCTTCAAAAGCATCGTCTCCTGTTAAAAATTTTACTTTATTTTTCAAAGAAATAATATATCCTAAAGCATCGGTATATGAAATATTTAACTTCTTATTTTCTAACCTATATTTTGAAGCTTCAAATATGTAATCATCTTTAATTTCTACAATAAATTCATAAAATTGTAAATAGTATTTCATCGCAATATCTTGATTATAATCTCTCAACAAAATATAAAATAGTTCATATAAATTAAATACACTAGTAAAAAACTTTGAACTTAAAAATCTCTTATAATTAGAATTCCCTTTTATTATTTCAATTATTGCATATGTATCAAGAAAATATTTCATTTCTTTTACTCCACTCTTTTCTTAATTCATCTTTTAACTTTTGGGCATTTATCTTCCAATCTTTTAATGAACCGAAGATCTTTTTCATTTTTTCCTTTTTCTTTATATCAATAATAACTTCTTCCCCTTCTCTAACATTTTTTTCTCTTAAAAATTCACTGGGAATAACTATCCCTATGGAGTTTCCCCATCTTCTTAATCTTGCTTGAATTATCATCTTCATTTATATTAGGTTATACATGAAGTATAATTTATAAATCTTTCTTTTTTAAACTCTAATAAAATTTTTTAGACAATCAAAAACAAATCTAAAGTTACATCCTTTACACCCATATTTTTGTATTTCTCCTCAATTTTCTGTTTTTCTTAATCTATCTTTTTTAACATTCTCGCAACTACATTTAGAACTATCCAAAAAATTATATACCTTATATACATCTAAAAGCATATGAAACAAATTCAGAGAAATCTAACTAGAGCGGTAAAAATAGGGACAATAACCATCGGAAATAATAATCCAATCGCTGTCCAAAGTATGACCTCTACACATACTCAAGATGTTAATTCTACTATTGCTCAAATACGTAATTTAGAAGAAGCAGGGGCAGATATTATAAGAATAGCAGTAGATAATGAACGCGATATAGACGCACTAGCTAGAATTAGAGCAGAAACAAGAGCCAATTTAGCAGTTGATATACAAGAGCATTATAGATTAGTAAAATTAGTAGCTTCCTATGTAAATAAAATTCGCTATAATCCAGGACATTTATATCACCACGAGAAAGAAAAACCTTGGCAAGATAAAGTAAAGTTTATCGCAGAAGTCGCAGCTCAACACAGCTGTGCTTTAAGAGTTGGGGTAAATTGTGGCTCTGTAGACCGAAGTATTAAAGAAAAATACTCTCCATACGATACAATATCTCCCATGCTTGAAAGTGCATTTAATCATTGCACTTTATTGGACAACATTGGTTTTAGTCGCTATTGCATATCATTGAAAGATTCTGATCCATATAAAGTGATTGAATTAAATAAAAGATTTGCAGACCAACGTCCAGATGTTCCATTACATTTAGGAGTCACAGAAGCAGGCATGCCTGAACAAGGCATTATAAAAACTCGTGTCGCTCTTGAGCAGCTAATTAGTCAAGGTATTGGTGATACAATTAGAGCTTCACTTACGCTTCCAAATAATCTCAAACAAGAAGAAATTAAAATTGGAAGGCAAATACTTGAGGATATAGCGGCAGGAAGAGTTAGGTCAGTAGTTAAATATAATTTAGAAGGATTAAATCTTATTAGCTGCCCTGGTTGTTCCAGAGTAGAAAATTCGAGTTATATAGAATTAGCTAAAGAAGTAGCTGAAATAACAAAATATGCTGCAAAATATAGAATTACAATAGCTATTATGGGTTGTAGAGTAAATGGCCCAGGGGAAACAGATCAAGCTGATTTAGGATTGTGGTGTGGCCAACATTATGTAAATCTAAAAAGAGGAAAGACAAATCTAGGATCTTATTCTTATAATGAAATTCTTCCACGATTAAAGCAAGAATTAGATAAAATGATAACTGAAAAAGACAATCAACACCAACCTTTTTATACTAAAACAACTATAACATAAAATAAAAAAGAGGCAAAATGTCTATACAAAAAGACCTTGGAGACATAGCAAACATTTTAAGAAGAGATGCTTTAGAAGCAACAACAATAGCAGGTTCTGGCCATCCAACCTCTTGCTTGTCCTGTGCTGAAATAGTTTCTTGTTTATTTTTTCATCAAATACAATTCGACACAAGAAATCCAGAAAATCCAAACAATGATGAATTTATTTTATCAAAGGGACACGCTGCACCGATTCTTTACGCAGCTCTTTATAGAGCAAATCTAATTAATCATCATCCTACAAGTCTAAGAAAAATAAAAAGTCCTCTAGAAGGCCATCCAATTCCATCCTTGCATTTGCCTTGGGTAAAAGTTGCAACAGGTTCTCTAGGCCAGGGACTTTCAATTGGAGTTGGTATGGCCTTAGCATCAAAATTACAAAATCTGCCATCAAAAATCTACGTCCTTCTAGGGGATAGCGAAACTACAGAAGGCTCTATCTATGAAGCATTACAATTAGCATCTCACTATCAACTTAACAATCTAATTGCAATAATAGACGTAAATAAACTAGGCCAAACAGGCCCCACAATCCTGCAAAATAATTTAAAGGCATACAAAGCTAGAATAAAATCCTTTGGCTGGTACGTCATAACAATAAATGGGCACAAAATAAATCAAGTTCTAAAAGCATTAAAAAAAGCCTCAAACTCAACAAAACCTACGGCAATTATAGCAAAAACAATTAAAGGTAAAGGTTTTTCCTTGATAGAAGATCAAAATAACTGGCATGGCAAAGCATTAAATAAAGAGCAACTAAAAAAAGCGTTGGAAGAAATCCCTGCTCCAGAAGTACCGAAGATAAAAATAAACCAGCCACAGAAATCAAATGAGCAAATGCCAAAACTTATCATTCCTGATTTAACAAACTACCACCCTAAAGACCAAGTTGCAACAAGACAAGCCTATGGCAACGCATTAGCAAATCTGGCAAAACTAAATTCACAAATAATAGCAATAGATGGAGAAGTTTCAAACTCAACACATTCAGAAGAAGTTAAAAAAACAACTCCAAAACAGTTTATAGAAGCATACATTGCAGAACAAAATATGTTGAGTATGGCTTTAGGCTTATCAAAAAAAGGCCTCAACATTTTCGCCTCTTCATTCGCAGCTTTTCTAACAAGAGCTCATGATCAAATTAGAATGGCCTCTTTTTCACAACCATCTCTTACTATAACAGGTTCTCATGCAGGAGTTTCAATCGGTGAAGACGGAGCCTCTCAAATGGGTTTAGAAGATATCGCATTATTTCGTTCTATACGAAATTCAATAATTTTCTACCCATGTGATGCAACCTCAACAGAAAAATTAACTTATTTATCTGCACAAATTCCTAATATAAAGTACATAAGAACAACAAGACCAAAAACTCCAATAATTTATCATATAACAGAATCTTTCCAGTTAGGCGAATTTAAAATATTAAAACAATCAAACAAAGACAAAGTAGTTCTTATAGGTTCAGGAATAACTCTCCATGAATCACTAAAAGCCCACAACCTGCTAAAACAACAAAGCATAAACGCTGCTGTAATAGACTTATACTGTATTCAACCAATAAATGAAAAGAGATTAATAACGTTCATAAAAAAACACGGTAATAAAGTCGTAATCACAGAAGATCATTACAAAGAGGGAGGTATAGGTGAGGCTATCCTATCTACAATAAAAAACACAAATATAAAAGTTATTCATCTCTCAATCACAAAAATTCCTCATTCCGGCAAATCAGAAGAATTATTAAACGAGCATAAAATTAGTGCAAAACACATAGCAAAAGCTGTAAGATTATTATAACAAACAAATTTATATATCCTTCTATATTAATTAGATTATCGAATTAAATAAAATGGGGCAAAATGAACATAGCAATCAACGGATTTGGTAGGATAGGAAAGCAGTTTTTCATAGCAGCATTAGAACAAAGAGTAAAATGGAACTTCTTTATTAATCATCCTGATTCTCTAGATCACATAGTTTATGCATTAAAATACGATTCTGTCCACCCATCTTTTACTAACGTCACACACGACAACAAACATTTAATCGTAGGCAAAAGAAAGATAAAAGTCTTTCATGAATTAGATCCAGAAAAACTCCCATGGAAAAAAGAGAAGATATATTTAGTAGTAGAATGTACAGGACAATTTACAGAAAGAGATAAAGCGATAAAACATATCAAAGCAGGAGCAAAGAAGGTTCTTATTTCAGCTCCTGCACAAGGTCATGATTCATGTATCGCTTTCAACGTTAACAATGAAACGTTAAAAAAAGACCACCAAATTATATCCGCGTCAAGCTGTACTACTAATTGTTTGGCACCAATGATAAAAATTCTTCATGATTATTTTAAGATTATCAATGGCTATTTTCTAACAGCGCACGCATACACAGCAACACAAAAATTAATTGATGGAGATGATAAAAGGGACATGCGAAGAGGTAGAGCCGGAGCTATAAATATAGTGCCAACATCATCCGGAGCAACAACCTCTATATTTGAAATTATCCCTGAATTAAGAGGAAAAATTGATGGTTTTGCTATAAGGGTCCCTGTCGTAGACGGTTCTATAAGTCATATTGTAGCAAGAGTTTCAGAAAAAACAACAACAGAAGAAGTAAACAAAACATTTAAAAAAGAAGCAAATGGTAAAATGAAAGGGATTTTAGAATATACAGAAGACCCAATAGTATCCTCTGATATAATCCACAACCCTCATTCTTGTATCTTTGACTCTAAACTAACCTCTGTTATTGACGATCTTGTTAGCATTTCAGGCTGGTACGATAATGAATGGGGATATTCCAACAGACTGGTGGATGTTGCTAAGTTGATTCTGGGGAAATAATTTATCAATACCTGTGCCCAAAAACTACTTTTTCTAAATACAGTTCCTGCCTTTGTACGTCATAAGAGAAAATAATCCTCCATTTTCCTATCCATAGTCTACAACTACCACTAAGATCATATTAAAGATGTTTATAGCAAGTTGGATTCTCTACGACTTCCTTTATAGACATTCCCGTTAATTATATTACTAAAAAACGGGAATGTATAGACAGAGA
>CAYJSG010000029.1:7366-10226 GCA_964372815.1 Candidatus Woesearchaeota archaeon | reverse complement strand
GAATATCTTGTTGAAGCAGAGCACACATTACAAAGATCTGGCTTTCAAGTAACAAGGGCACCATTTGGCCACTATAAAACATTCGAATTAAAATGCAAAGGCCATCCTCTGGCAGAATTATCAAAAGAATTCAAGTCAGACAACACAAAACAAGATACTTCGGGCAAGCTAGTCCAGGAAAAAATAGAAGAAGATTATGATCCAAAACAACTTTTAAGGGAAATAACAAGAACAAAATTAGATACTTCTAAATTAAAAGATAATGATCATAGAATTTTAGGCCAAAAATTAGATTTGTTTAGTTTCAATGAAGCTGCTCCAGGTCAGCCTTTCTGGCATGATAAAGGTTTGCTCATATTTAATGAGTTAATAAAATTATGGAGAGAAATTCATAGAAAAGCAGATTATCAGGAAATTTCTACTCCTCAAATTTTAGACAATAAGGTCTGGAAAGTTTCAGGGCACTGGAAACTTTACAAAGAGAATATATTCCTTACAAATTACGAAGGCAGGGCCTTTGCAGTTAAACCTATGAACTGTCCAGGCGCAATGCTTGTTTATAGAACTAAAACACGATCTTATAAAGAATTACCTTTAAGATTAGCGGAAATAGGGGTTGTTCATAGGCAAGAACTTTCTGGTGTATTAGCCGGTTTATTTAGAGTGATTAGAATAACACAGGATGATGCCCATTTATTTTGTACAGAGGACCAATTAGAAAGTGAAATAATAAATGTAATAAAATTATTTAAAGAAGTTTTAGATAGATTTAATTTTGAGTATAGGTTTACTTTGAGCATAAGAGGTGAAGAAAAGAAAGACAAGTATCTAGGCGATGATAAATTATGGAATTCAGCAGAAAAAGCGCTTTCTTCAGGCCTGAAAAAATTAAAACTAGAATACGAGACTGTAAAAGGAGAAGCAAAATTCTATGGCCCAAGTTTAGATGTAGTAATAAAAGACTCTTTAGGCAGGGAATGGCAGTGTTCTACCTTACAATTAGACTTTAATCTACCTAAAAGATTTGAATTAGAATATAATGGAAAAGACAATAAAACATATACACCAATAGTTTTACATAGAGTTGTTTTCGGCTCTTTAGAAAGATTCATAGGAATTCTTCTTGAACACTTAAACGGAAACCTTCCATTATGGCTTTCTCCAATTCAAGTAAGAATAATAAACTTCACAGATAGGAACACAAAATCTTCAGAAAAAGTTCTAAAAAATCTAAAAAATGCGATCCCCTCATTAAGAGTAGACTATGATTTCAGAAACACAACACTGAATGAAAAAATAAGAGACGCAGAAATACAGAGAATAAATTATATCATTGTTATAGGAGACAAAGAAGAAAAATCAAACACTCTAGCTATAAGGGAAAGAGGAAAAAAACCAAAATTCAATATAAAACCAAAAGATTTTATCAAAGAACTTCAAGAAAAGATAGAAAATAGAAATTAATTAGGAGCATGCATATCTTTCCTTATTTTTTTAACATCGGACTTATTCTCATTACTCTACATCAAATGTGGTAAAAAGAAATTTCTAATTCCTTCCTCAAATCTCTTGCCATATTCTTCCAATCTATCAATATCAATTAATTTAGTTACATTATTTAATAATTCCTTTCAAATAAGGTATTTCTCTTTCGATAAATTCTATAATCTCTCTTTTGAATTGTGTATTTAAAGAAATGCCTATAAATTTTGGTTTATTATGGATAATTAACCAACCTTGCTTAGAAAGTTCTTTGATTATTTCTTTTAAGTTTTGAAATCTCTTAAAATGCTCTGTTCTATCATACTTCCCACCCCAATTTCCTTTACTTCTTGCTAAAACCGACATTAGCTGGGCTTTCTCTAAATCAGAAGCCATATAAATACAGATTTCTAATATTTTTAAATGTTTCTATTTTTGACATTTTAATTTTATTAATAGAAAGATTTAAAAAGAAGTAAAATAACCAGATTACATAATTTAATTAAATAAAACTATAAAACAATCAAAATGCAAATAAAAGAAAATAAAAGTTTTTTTCTTATGCAATTTGGAGATACTCCTCAGTTGAGAGTTCTTGACTTTTTGATAGGGTTTCATTTCTTTGACTATCCTATAACTGAAATAGCAAGAGAGAGTAATGTAAGTTATAATTCTCTTAAAGTATTCTTTCCTTACTTTATAAAGTCTGGAATTGTCTGCAAAACTAGAAAGATAGGCAAGTCTGATTATTTTAAACTCAATTTGGACAATCAGTTTGTCAAGAATTTGATTAAGCTTGATTGGAGCTTGACTAAAAGAAATGTTCTTCCAGAATTAAAGGAAGAAGTTTGTACTTAATTTATCAAAAAAGATCAAAATTAAAAGAGCAGAATTATTTAAAGCAAAAGTGTGACATGTAGGATCGTCATTAGGAATTCTGATGCCTATGGGAATAATAAAAAAAGAATCCATAAGTGGGGGAAATGAAATAGAAATAGCAATATTAAAAAAAGATATTAAACTACTTGAAGAAGCGTTTGGCAGTGTAAAAATCCCAAATTTAAATTTAAAAGAGACAATCAAAACAAAGTATTTACAAGTATAGTCTCGATAGCAGAAATAGTCAACTGGTGTGCGAGAAACAATTTAGATAAGGATTATTATATAAAAGTAATAGAGAACAATTCATTCGTAATTAATCTCAAGAGGAATATAGTAATTTTAGCAGGCAAAATAAATTTCGAGAAGAGAAAGTTTATTAAAAACCGGGTAATGTTAGATTCGTTTATCTATGCAATTGCTAGAATATACAGCATAAGACTTTTAACATTAGACCATCATTTCAAAGACCTTCAAGGAGCAGACATAATATAATTTA
>CAYJSG010000029.1:0-7266 GCA_964372815.1 Candidatus Woesearchaeota archaeon | reverse complement strand
TTTAATACAATAAATACTTAAATTTCTTTTTCTTTATGTTTAGATGGAAGAAATAAAAGAAAAACAAGAAGAGAATAAAACATTCATTGAGCATTTAGAAGAATTAAGAAAAATAGTCATAAGGTCTTTATTTGCTGTTTTAATTTTTTCTATCTTAGCATTTATCTTCAAAAAAGAAGTTTTAAAAATTTTAATTAAACCTTTAGGCAAAGAATTAGTCTTTCTATCTCCGACAGAGCCAATAATAGTTTTAATAAATCTTTCTATCGTATTGGGTGTAATATTGGCTTTTCCTTATATAATTTTTCAGATATGGGAATTTATATCAATAATTTTTAATAAAGAGAATAAAATAAAAATTACAAAGTATATCCTAACTTCTTTATTGCTGTTTTATGGGGCAATAATATTCTGTTATTTTGCTATACTCCCCGCTGTAATAAAGTTGCTTACAGAGTTTAATGGCTTTCCCCTGACTTCATCACTTACTTTAGAGAATTATGTTAATTTTTCAATTTATTTATTATTAGCTTTCGGGATAGTTTTCCAGTTTCCTATAATTCTTTTTGCTTTAATAAGTATGAATGTAATTTCATTAGAGTATATAAAAACAAAAAGGAGATATGCAATTTTAATAATCTTTATTATAGCAGCCTTACTCCCAACAGTTGATGCAGTATCAATGATATTAATAGCTCTCCCAATGATAATTTTATTTGAATTAACTTTAATAATCGCAAAACTAAAAAATATAAGAAAAACTAGCAGGGCTAGCTTATCGAATCATAAACAGGAATAAATCCTAAACTATTTCCATTAGCATCAAAAATCTCTATCTTTTTCTTAACTGTTCCTAAAGTTGTAGCATCTGCAGAATTTCCTACGCCAATGCCTGCTCCAGCAATTAATTTATCATCTGTTTTTAAAGTGTCAGCAACTGAACGATAAATATTTACATCTCCAAATCTTATTTTATTCTGCCCGTAATACGCTGTTTCTTCCCCATTATCAACTACATTATTATCAATTAATGCTTGTTCAATATCAAGCCTGATTCTTTTACATCCTTGAGAAATTTTTACTAAAGCTCTTTCAGGAGGAGAATTAGGATCTGGCTGGAAAAAAGGAACTACATTCCTTGTTATATGCATGACAGCTCCATCAGAACTATTTGTTCCATTAGAAAAATGGACACCAACTTCAGGAGCAGGATCTGACGAAGCAAAATTCGGGCAGAATACCAGTACGCGTCCCGCCTTCGCATTGATACATACACGATCATCTTCAAAAGTATCAGAAATTGATTTAAATCCATCTGCCGCATTCGCTGTAACATCTATTCCAGTATCCCAGCTCTCATAATAATTGAATAAAGATTTTACACCAAACGCATTTCCTTCCAAAGATAGACCAACCCCTCTTCTTGCAGGACTTGATCTTGTCAACCAGCAACCTATTAGATGAATACCATGTGGCGCAACATCAAACGGTGCTTCTTCGTTTCCTTTTAATACTACTATACCTTTGTCAAATAATCCATGTATTTTACAATGCCTAATAACTCCCTGATAACTGCCATTGATAATCTCAACACCAATACCTCCTTCTGTAGAAAAATCATCTTCAATTTTTACATTGTCCATCACGAAACTTTGGGCATGGAACCATTTTACTCCGCCTTTGCTATTGCCAGATACAATAATTTTTAAATGACTCATCACACAATTCTGTAATGTGCCTGATATCTTAGAACCAATAGATATAATATAGCCATCAACATCAACCCCTTTTATAGTCCCGCCTCCTGTTACTGCAACATTTTCCTTGCCAATTACATCTAATGCTTTTGTAACTTTGAAAACCTTTCCAGCAGGAAAATATAAAATAGAGCCATTTTCTAAAGCTGCAATAGCTTTATTAATTGATTCTGTATCGTCGGCAGGATTTTCTTTATCACCATTTCCAATAGCACCATGATCTAAAACATTCACAACATTTCCAACACTTTTCAAACTTCCATCATTTCTATGCCCAGCTTGCAAGAATTCATTTAAGATTGTGCCCCAATTTCCCACATCACTCCCAACACTTGGTAATCTAGCCATTTTAAAAACTATGAACCATAAGGCCCATGACCATAACCTCTTTTTTCTTTATTTTCTTTTTTGAAAATTTTTAACGGATCTTTCAATATTAAAAGACTCCCCCCAGCTAATAATCCAAGGGCTTTTAGAAAATCCCTTCTAGACATCCTCTTTTCTAACACCTCTTCCATGCAAAATATAGTTATCAATGCTTTAAATATATTTCTCTTTGTAATATTCCTCTCCATTAGAAAAACTTATTATCGCTAAATTCCAAAAAGCCCAATTTTCCATTGACATATATTTTTTCTAACCTTGCAGGATTTGCCAAAACAAAACCATAATTGCCCCAATATGACGAGGCAAGATGCAATTCTTTATCTCTCAAATGTTCAAATTCATTTTCATATGATATCAGGATTTTTGGAAGCGTAAATAAGAAAATCTCCTCTAAACTTTGTATTCCACTTTCTTAGTTCTATTTTCTTTCTTCCTTGAATAATTAGTTCAGCAAAGGGTTGTTTTATTGATAAGACTTTCATATAACTCATAACACTTTTTTCTTTTTATATGTTAATATCCATCTTACATAACAAAGTACCCTTATATTTTTAAAATGGAAATATTTAAGTAAGATAAGATTATATAATATCATGAAGAAATCAAAAAAGAGGCCTGTTAAAATTAGTAAAATAAATTATGCTAATAATCCTAAGTTTTTATTATTTGCACTTGTGATACTAATTCTTCTTTTATTAATAGTAATTCGGCTTTATTTGGCTGAAAAAGAAATCCTATTAGCACCAGAAGGCACACCCTATGGTGAAAGTAATTATGGAGAATCGAATTATGGTGGAACAGCAGCAGGACAACAACAAGATAATCAGAATAATGGGGGCGGAGGCGGTGGAGGCGGTGGAGGCGGTGGAGGCGGTGGAGGCGGCGGAGGTTTTATCACACCAAGACGCCCAGCTAATCAAACAAATCAAACCAGACAAAATCTAACAATACCTCAACAACCAATTGAAACAGATGACGAAGAGCCTTTATTAAGAAGAATATCTTTAACTAACGAACCAAAGACAGTAGAAATATACGACGGAGAAGAAATAATTTTAGATATAGGGACTACAAGTACTTCTTACGAATTCACTTTTGAGATTTTAACTAATGAACTAATAATGAGAACACTAAATGAAGAATTTAATATTAACAAAAACGAAGTCGTTGAAATAACGTTTGGCACAACTAAAATCTATGCAGGAATCAAAGAATTAGCAGCAGATACAGCTTCTATAGTTCTCGGCTTAAATAAAGAAGAGGTGGAAAAAATAGTTCCAGGAAGAATTAGTTCAGGATTCTATTTCATATTTATTATAGCCATCTTATCAATAGCAATAATAATCATCCTTTTCTTTATTTACAGATTGTTAAAGAAACAAAAACTGGCATCAACGCCAATACCTAGAATTCAACAATATCGCCAGTTTCCAGGACAATTTCCAAGACAATCTTCCACATCAATGCCTGCTCAAACTCAACAATTCAGGAAAACATAAAGTTTATTAATCTGGAAATATTCTATATATCATGATAGGTACACAAGAAATAATAATAATTCTCCTGATTGTGCTAATACTTTTTGGAGGAAGAAAACTCCCTGAATTAGCCAGAGGAATAGGCAATTCGTTGAGGGAATTCAGGAAAGCAGCGAGCGAAGTAAATAAAGAAGACAAAAAAGAGAAGAAGAAATAATAAATTATAACTTCGATGGAAAACACATGGCTTTAGGAAATAAAACACTAACAGAAATTGCTATACCACAATTAGAGCTAGGAATCAATAAATTGTTAAATTTGATTAAGATGAGCAAGATTTAATCTTTAATTTAAATATACTAAAAGTCAATTCCTTCTTGTCTAATGTAAGGAACTCTTACTCCTTTCTCAACTTGTAACTTACAATTTCCTAAAAACTTAGATAAATTTCCTTCGCGTCTTAACAATTCTATGGAATAGTTCGATGGAAAAACCGCTTCTGCTTTTTTTTCATCATAAATGCCCTTGCCTTTAGCAACGCCAACACTTTTTTTTAATGCTCCTACAAGAATCCAATATATTTTTTTCCTAAATGTTGATACTCAATTTGATCATGTTCTTCTGGAAATTCCATTTCAGAAGAGTAAATGGGCCAAATAGATACTGATGATCTAAATAAATTTTGCTGCAATTCATTAACTATTCTCGGTGCAAAGGGGTATAGCAAACCTAATTGGTTGTTCAGAGATAATTTAGTAAGATTTTCATCAGGATTCTCATTAGAAGTATATCTCTGAATATCTTTAGTCACCCCACCAACATATATTGTCGCCTCTCTAAATTTTCTTGATTCCATTAAGGAAGTTGAATCTATAATTGCTCTTTGTAATTGTGTCATCATCCATTTATCATAATTAGTTTGAAGTCTCGGAGGTTCAATATTAGAATTCTCAAATTTAAAGTTAATATAGATTATGACACAAAACAAGAATCGTTTTATCACTGGGATTATGGAATAAGGGGAGTTTATGGGCGTGGCGCGACTTTTTGTTTAAAACAAAAAGATGAGACTTTTAAAGAAATTGGACAGCTAATTAAAATAAAAAGTTTAGGAGGTAGGGAAACTTTTGAATTTGGGTTTGGAGTAGAAACATTTCTTTCTAGACTTCAATCAAGACAAGATTATAGCGCTTGGACAATTTTTCATTGTTTACCAAACGAATGTAGATTTAAAACGCTTTTGGATTTGACCTCTTGCTTAGGAGTTGCCTCTACCATTGATCCTAGTCTTATGATAAGTAAGCATAGGAAAGAAATTATGAGAATTGCTAAAAAAATAGCTTATGCAGAAAGAGTATTTGATATCCCAAAAGGGACTTTAGAAGATTCAATAAATAAGTTTATTAATGTTGAATTTAATTACTATTCTGAAGATTATATAACTGATAAACTGAATAATGCGAGAGGATTAATTTAATAAAATGACTGAATTAACTAAGCCAAGAAGATTAAAAAAGGGGGATGTAGTAGCACTCATAACCTTATCATGGGGTGGGGCTTCTGAATGTAAGGATAGATATCTTGCTGGTAAAAAACAGATTGAACAGACCTTTGGGTTAAAGGTTATTGAAACTCCAAATGCTTTGAAATCTGCCGATTGGGTTTACGAGCATCCTGAAGGGAGGTTAAATGATTTAATGTGGGCTTTTAAGAATCCTGAAATTAAAGCAATTATCTCTATCATTGGAGGAGACGATTCAATTAGATTATTAGATTTTATAAAAAATGAACACCTTGATATTATTAAAAGAAATCCAAAAATCTTTATTGGTTTATCAGACACAACAACTATTAATTTTTTATGCCTTAAAGCCGGAATTGTATCTTTTTACGGACCTTCAGTATTGTTTGGTTTAGCAGAAAATGGAGGGGTAGATAATTATACAAAAGAATATTTTGAAAAGGCCCTTTTTTCAAATAAACCTATAGGAAAAATAAAAAATAGCGGGAATGGTTGGATTCTGGATAGAGTTCCATGGAAAAAGGAATACCAAAATAAAAAAAGAAAAATGCAAAAACCCATACAAATAAAATTTATTCAAGGAACAGGAGTTGTAGGAGGGAGTTTAATCGGGGGTTGTGTTGATGTTCTAGAATTCATGAAGGGAACAAGATTATGGCCTGATGAATCTTTATGGAAAAATGCAATCTTATTTTTAGAGACTTCAGAAGATATTCCTTCTCCAGATCAATTTAAACGTTGGTTAAGAAACTATGGCTCTCAAGAGATATTAAAGAGTATTAATGGGATAATCTTTGGAATTCCAGGGGGAGATATAGAATTTGATGCTCCCGATTATGAAGAAAGATTAAAAAAACATTTAGAAAGCTTCAAGGAATACGAAGGGGTTTTACTAAAAGTGGCTAAAGAGTATAATAGAGAAGACTTAATTATCGCTACGCAAGTCCAATTTGGGCATATAATGCCGATGATAACTTTGCCTTATGGGGTTAAGATTAAATTAAATGCAGAAAATAAAGAAATAGAAATAATAGAATCTGGAGTCATGTAAAATGGAAAAAATAACTGCTAAAGCTATTCAGAATATGTCTTATACAGATTTTGTCGGTTTTATTAACCAGTGGAATGTTTTACCTGGAGCATTTAATACGCTGTCAAAATGGAAAGTGTTTTCTAATCTAAATGAAAAATCTAGAATTCTAGAAATTGCTTGCACTACCGGATTTTCTTCAAGAGAATTAGCAATCATGAGTGATTGTACTGGAAAATCTTTTGATATCTCAGAAAAATCTGTTGAAGCCGCAATAGAAAATAAAAAGAAATATGCGCCGAGCATAGATATAGACTATTCTGTAGAAGACGGATACAGATTTAAATCAGAAGAGAAATTTACTCATATTATTATAGGAGCATCATTAAAATTCTTTCCAAAACCAGAGGCTTTGTAAAATAAGTCCTTAAATCAGGTTACTTTTTTTACAGAATTTCAGAGTTGCTTTTATATCATAGTAACTATAAAGGAGCAAATTTATAAATTAGAACCTGCTAAGATATTTATGTCAAAAACGCCAGAATTAAGTGTTGTTGTACCGGTATACGGTCAATTTGATTTAGCAAGAACTTCCATATCTATTGAGTCCATTTTAGCTCAAAGAGGTATTAATTATGAAGTTATTGTTTCTGAACAAGGGAAAAATCGCCGATTTCCAGAGATGGTAGGAGTTAGATATGTTTTTAAGTATCACAAGCCTCAACACGATTTAAGCGATTTTAATCCAGGAAATGTACGTAATGAAGCAGTAGCACTTGCAACAGGAGAATTTGTGTACACAAATGATGCAGATGTCGTGTTTCTTGAGCAAAATTATCTTGCTAAATCTGTTGAAGCAATAAGGACTAGCCCAAGTAGAATTTTGTACAGACCCTCTATGAGGAGACTTCCTTTAAATGAATTTAGTGAATTCGAGAGGATTGTTAGAGCGCAAGGGATTGAAAGAGCAATTAAATCTCTTGACTTCTCGCAAGAGTATATTGCTTCCCTAAACGGAAAAGTAAGAAAAATTAGGGTTTTTGAAAAAGATAGCATCTATCGTAAAGCCTTTACAGCATTTGAAGAAGATTT
>CAYJSG010000028.1:0-10416 GCA_964372815.1 Candidatus Woesearchaeota archaeon | reverse complement strand
GACTATTTGGCATAATTTGCTCTTTCTATTTGGCTAATTTTGTCCCACACCCTTTAAATCAATTAAGTTTATAAATTTCATTATTTTTAAGTTTTCATGGAATTGTTATTTGTTACAGGCAATGAAAATAAATTAAGAGAAGCATCTCAGATATTGGGTTTTGAAGTTAAGGGTATAAAAATTGATGCGCCAGAGATACAAGATATAGAAGTAGATAATATAATAGAATATAAAGCAAGAAGAGCATATGAGGAAGTAAAAAAACCCCTTATAATAGAGGACACAGGACTTTATTTTGAGTCAATGAATGGATTTCCTGGAGCACTTATCAAATGGGTTCTTAAATCAATAGATAACGAAGGAATTATAAAACTTCTTAATAGTATGGATAACAAAAGAGCGTATGCAAAAACAAGTATTGGATATTTTGATGGAAATAAATTTTATATATTTAGTGGAATAGTTAAAGGCGAGATTTGTGAAGAGCCTAATGGGGAGAATGGATTTGGCTGGGATAAGATATTCAGACCAGAAAGTTATGATAAAACATTTGCAGAAATGACTAATGAAGAAAAAAATAGTATATCTATGAGAAAAATTGCTTTTGAAAAACTTAAAGAATTTTTACTTAGCGCTAGCAATGATTTTAAAGAGGAAAGTCTTTAAGATTGATTGGGCATCTAATTCGCAAAGAATTAAGCTAAATGAAATTATTCAAAAAAACAAATAAAAATTGGGATGAAAGATTTCCTGTTGAAAAATGCTTAAAAGATTCAAAAGATTACATAGAAAGACAACAAAAAATCCTAGATGATTTTAAAGAAAAATTAAAATAAATCTCAAAAATCTTTGATTTTTGCTATCTGTTTTCTTGAAAAGAAAACTGCGCACGTCTCTCCTATTGGGCGGGATAAAAAATATTATTTCCTATTCTTTACTTAAATATTTGAGGCGTCTCAAATTACAGATAACACATATCTTATAATCATTTCTTACTTATGGGCTCTGTAATTATTCTTCCGTCTTTTTTTATAATTGTTTCAATTTTCAATTCCACTGTCTCTAATTCTTCATAACATTGTTTAATTATCTCTGCCCCATATTGAAATTTCTCTAAAGATTCTTTTAGAGGCAAATTCCCACCTTCTAAATCTTCAACGATTTCTTTAAGTTTTTTTAGATTTTCTTCAAATGAAATAGTTTTTGGTAACATCTTTGTTCCTCCTAATTTTTTTAACTTGAGCCTCCAGTTTTCCTTTGTGCAATATTACATTTATATTGTCTTGTAGTTTAACATCAGAAAAACTTTTAACTATTTTATTATCTTTCATTATTATGCTATGCCCTCTTTTTAAAATAGATATCGGACTTAAAGCAGATATTTTAATTCTTTCCAAATAGAGTAAGTATCGATGTTGAAAGTGGTGTTAGAACTGATGACAAACTTGATTTAGAGTTAGTTAGAAGCTATCGGTTGAGTCTGATATGAAAACGATACACTTATAATAAGCCAAAAAATGAGTGTATAATGAAAAAAGAGTTGCTAATATTAAAAAGAAAAAAGGCGAAAGAGTTGCTTAATAGGGGATGGAGCATCAAAGATTTATTAAAGTAGGTAGTATAGAAGATTTTAAGAAGAGGTATACTTAATTATCTTTATGCCTTATGAACTTATAAGTTCTGAACACTTGGATAGAATTTTTTCTAAACTCTCCAAGAAAGATAAATTACAATTTGAGATACTCACTAGATTATGATCATCACGATAATGTTTATTATTAAAAATAAATCCCTGTAAATAAGTGGCTCGTTAGAAAAGGTTGCTTTTAGGATATATTTGTTTACACAAAGTATATCAAAAAGGATATACTTTCTTAAGATTAGCTTTATTTAGATTTCTTAATTTTCTCCAAATCCAGAATTGCCTTTTTATGTTTCTCAAAAACTTTATCATCTATGATTCCATAAACTCCTTGCAAACTATCTTTAAATTGTTTTGAAGTTATTTTTTCTTTTATTTTTAAAAATAATTTGTTAAAATCATATTTTTTTGAAATTTCTTCTTTTACCCATTCTTTATGCTTTATATTTGGAACTAACATAAAAATGTCTCTTATATCTGTTAATCGGCAACTTACAAACTTTAAGACAAATAAAGCATCTAAGCTTATTACTCTCAATTTTAATTCTTCTGTGATTGTTTTTCCTCTCAACATTATTATCTCTGAATTGTCAAATATCCAATCAGCAGAAAAAGTGGCATTTGTTTGCCTGTCTAAAACTTCTTTTATTAAAATATCTATGCTTACTTTAATATTATTCCCTAAATCTTTCTCTAATCTTAAAAAATCTTCATAATAAGAAGTTTTGTCTTTATTATTTTCTTCTTTTGCATAACCAAAATTTACTAAAACTTCTTCGATTTCTTTTAATTCTTCTTTATTTTTGACTACAATATCACAATCAACTGAAAATCTCGGGAGAGTGTAAGCATTTACAGCATATCCTCCAATAATTACAAACCTGAATTTTCCAATTTTTTTTAAGGTTTCAAAAATTTCTTTTTCTCTAAGCTGCAACATTTTTATATTTATCTTTTATATAATTCTAAGCGTACAAATACATTTCATTTAATTTTGCTAATTTGATTGTTTCTTTTAAGTTTTCAACTTTATAACCCTCTTTTTCTTCAAAACTTAATTTTTCAACAGGAATTAAAATAATATATTCACCGATTGTAGTTCCTTCATTAACATAATTTGGAATATTATGTTTGTTAAAGAACTTCTTCCAGTACTTTATATCTTTCTTTGAAACTTTAATAAAATAAGGTGATTTTTCTATTCCTCTTTGAACATAAGAGTAATCGCTCCAAATCTCTACAGCAGACAAATTAGTGAAAGCATAATCTTTTTCTGCTTCTTTTATTATTTGAGGAACTTTAAATTCTAATAAACTTTTCATTACAATTTCTGGATTTATGCAGATATAGGTGTTCTCTGATTGTTTTTTAATCCAGCCAGCCCTTAATAATAAAGAAAATATCTTCTTTTTCATGCTTTGCCCAACTATCCAATCTAACTCTGATTGTTTAAATTCTTCTTTATCTTTATGCTTTTCAAAAAACAAAGCATAAGCTTTCAATCCATATTGTGGTATTTCTGTTGTCATTTTGTCTTATTTTGGTGTTTTATCTATGGTTACCTAAAAGGTAACCTTATATTTAAAGGTTTCTATAGCAAATATAGTAATTATAAAGTAACAATAATAGAAAGATTTAGATAGCTCAAATCTCTGCAAATAATATGACAGAAAATTTAGAACAAAGAGCAAAAGATGCTTTAGGTTGGGTAGAAAATGCAGGAATTGATAGAGTTGGAATAAAAGAGCCTGTTGAGTATGGTCTTAGCAATCATCTTTATACACAAGAACAAGTAGATTCTGCACAAAGAAAATATATCGCTTCTAAGAGAAGATAATTAAGACATTTCTTTATTAAAAAAGTTATTAATTTTCTTACCCAAAAACATATCCTTGCGTTTACACAAATATATTTAATAAACGTCCCCCTATTATAATTATTATGAATAAATATGTATATTTGATTAAAAAACATAAAATCTATTTTATTTTGAGCTTAATTCTTATTTTTGGAGTTATTCTAAGATTTTATGCTTTGGCTTCTCCTAATTTCTGGCTCGATGAATCTATTTCTTCATTAGCAGCAAGAAAAATTCTGGAGAAAGGCTTCCCAATCTTTGATTCAGGATTTCTTTATTCTCGTGCCTTTGTTTTTCATTATATTCTTGCATCTTTCCTTTTCTTTTTCAACAATGACCTTGGGGCAAGATTAATTTCAGTTTTATTCGGAACAGCAACAATAATTCTTGCCTTTTTTATAGCAAGAGAATTTTCATCAGAAAAGAAGAATAATGTTGCAGGTTTAGTAGCAGCATTATTCACAGCAGTTTTATCTTTAGAAGTAATATTCTCAAAACAAGCTCGCTTCTACCAAATGTTCCAATTCTTATTTTTCCTTACAATTTTCTTTTTATACAAATCGAAAGAAAATAAAAAGTATACATGGTTTGCTTCAGTTTCCCTGATAATTTTAGTTGACACACATCTCGCAGGAATTGCTGTTATTCCATTGTTCTTTTATCTTTTTCTAAAAGAGCAGAAAGATAGAAAGTTATTATTAATCCCAATATTAATACTAATATATCATCTACCAAATATTTTTGGAATATCATATAGTTCAAAATTAGCCTCGCAATATATAGAAAGTTATTCTTCAACTTTATTTTACTATCTTAGAGCATTCGCAATTATAACTATTATTGGTTCGCTTTTCGCATTCAAACTTAACAAGCGTCTAACTCTCTTATTAATAGTTCCCTCATCAATATTAATTATGTCTTTATTTTTCATAAAGTTATATGCTATCCGATATTCATATTTTATAATTCTTCTTGCTCCTTTATTTATCTCTATTTTGTTTTCCTTTATATACAAAAATACAAGATCACTATTCTTTTTTGTTTTAATAATATCGTTAGTTTATCCATCAAATTTGTTCTTTGAACATGGCAATCTAACAATAATAAAACCAGAGAAAAATAAATTATCAACATTCAGCGAGCCGACAATAAGTTACAAAGAGCTATCTCAACAAACAAAGAACACAATATTAAATTCTAATATTGTAACGCTTTTTACACCATCATTTGCTTGGTATTATAAAAATCCAGATTATTTTATTCCATTCTCATTAACAGGCCTTCAAAACAGTTCTTTTACATACAATAATCTGGACGTTTATACAGGTGCAGAGCAATTCAATTTTGAGAGTCCACAAATAAATTCATTTATATTAGCAGAAGATAAATTTGGATATTCAAAACTAGTTGAAGATCAAAGAAAAAACCTAAACATAATAAAAGAGAAGTGCATTTTATTGGAAGAATCCTCCCTACTCAAGGTTTATTTCTGCAGCCTAAAATAGCTAGGCAGAAATCTCATCACATTTTTTTACATTTTCCCCATATCTGAAGACTCTGGCATAATTATTTTTAACCAATTCCTTATTAACAAAAACACTATCTATATAAACATATCTCAAAAGTCTCCCATACTTATCTTTTTCACTAGAGTCCTTTTCCAGCCTAACTCTTTTATTCAAAACCAATTTCTCCAAAAAATCCCGCGCCTCTTTTCCTTTTTCTTTATCAATTTCAGGAGCATCAATGCATATGAATCTTATTATCTCTCCGGAATTTAGTTGTATAGTATCTCCATCAATAACTCTTTTTACTATATCTTTTTCATCATATTTTTGAAATTTTAAAGCAATTAGTAGAATAATAATTATCCACAAAAATAGTATTAACCACATCACCGTTTTTCTCATTTTATTTATAGATTTTTGGAATTTAAATATCTAATTACTGTGCTGTTAAGTTAAAGGCTCTTTTTGGAAAGATTTAAAGGATAGTTTTTCTTGCCTTTTTTATGTATAAATATATTTTACCTAAACCAATTTTGTTTCCTCTCTCTGGGCAGGAGGGATTTGAATTGAGAGAAAAAGCTGTTGAGTTTGTAGAAAAAGTAAAAGTTAGAGGAGTCGAAGCCGGTAATGAACAAGAACAAACATATGGGATATTAGCCCAAATGGTAATAAGAAAGATGTTAAATTTACCTTTAGAACCAGAGGAAGACCAAAGTAAAGGATTTGACCTTATCTTACCATCTGGGATAAAAGTTGATGTAAAATGTAGGGGCGGAACTAAAGCATTCCAAGAGAAATATATAGGAAGTGGCGATTTAGAGAGGGAAGCTAAACATAATTTCTTTGCCAGACAAATATGGAATGATAAGTTAGATTCTGATATTTATGTAATGGTTCATTTGGAATGTCCTAAAGCGCCAAGAGGAAAGAAAACTGCTTTGCCTAGAACTATAAGGCAAAGAAAATGGAGATTATATATCTGCGGTTGGGTTTCTAAAGAACGTGTAAAAAAAGAAGGAGTATATTTACCTCGTGGTGCAATAACTGAAAGAGGTAATGAATGGTTTGCTTATAGAGGTCACGAGATAGAATTTTATCATAGACACCTTAATGGATTTTCTGAAATAAAAGATTTACTTTTAATTGATAAAAAAGACGTAGAAGAAGATGGAAAAAAGGCAATGAATTTACATCTTACTTCTATTGATGCCATTAGGATAGCTATAGATATGGTTGGTCATGGAATTCTCGATAAAGATATTATTCAATTCTTGAAAGACAAATTAGAAATAAAAAGGAGAATACCAACTATAATGCACTCAAATCAGTATCATCATTTATTAAAATGGTTAAAAGATAAAGGGAAAGTTGAAGATAAAGAAATAAAAAGATTAACGGAAATTATGCAAGAAGTGGCATATCAAGAGTAAATTTATCCCCGTTTTTTGGTCTGCTTTCTTCTTCAACTAATTTCTTTTGACTTCTTTTACTATTATATTCTTTTTTTGCTTTCTCTATTCTCTCATTACATATTTTTTGCATATCAATCTTATGTTTATGATGCAATATATTCTCTTTATTTAGTTCGATACCTATAAAATTTCTTCCTTCAAGAACTGCCGATACTAAAAAGCTACCACTTCCGCAAGTGTTATCCAAGACTATATCTCCAGGATTTGTGAATGTCTTTATTAAATATCTTCCTAAGGAAACAGGTTTTTGCGTTGGATGATAAACCTCTCCTTCCGATTCTGCCGTCTTGAAATATACAATATCAGAAGGATATCTTTCACCATTGCTCTTAACATGTCTTGTCTCAAATAGTCCATAAGAACCAGTATGTTGATTTTTTCTAAATCCTTTATCATATGCTTCTCCTAATGTTTTTTGAGGGTGGTATGTTGGTTGTTTTTTATAGAAGACGCATATATCTTCATGCTTTCGTAATGGTTGAACTTTAGCATTTAGGAAGTTTGTAGCTTTTGATTTTATCCAAACTATTTTATACTTGAATAATTTTTCATTACTTAAAATTAATTTATAAGTGAATATTCCTTGAGAAGTTAAAACGATTGCTCCTCTGTCTTTTATTACTCTTTCATATTGCTCCCATAATTTATTTAAAGGAATTACAGAATCCCATTCATTTTGTGTAGTGCCATAGGGCAGATCGCAAAGAATCATATCTATAGACTTACTTGGAATATTTTTCATTACTTCCAAACAATTTCCTTCTATTACCTTATTTTTAAGATTATCCATATTTTCCTCTTCTTTCATAGAAATATTATATTTACCATACTTTTATATGTTTTGTGTTGCTAATTTAAATATCTAATTATCTGTCTTGCTCGTTAATAAGCTCAAACACCCAAACATTCCCTGTATTTTATCATAGAGCTATATTTGAATAAAGCCTCAATTTTAGATATATGCACTTCTATCTTCAAATCTCCATTTCTATAAGCTTTACTCAATACCCCGCAAAAATCTTGATTCATATTGCTTAAATAATTTGAAGGTATTGAAATACTAATATCAGAATCTTCTGCTTTCTCATTCCTGATTTCAGAATTTTTAATACTATAAAAGCTATCATCTATTTGTAAATTTATAACACCATTATCAGGCAAATTCTTTATTATTTCATTCCCGCTCAACACAACAGGTAGATTTTCCTTTGTTATAACTTGGCTTGTCTGGCTATTGATTCTTTTCTTAACTTCTCCTTCCTTGCTCTTATAACTAAAATTAAATCCAAACTGAAAAACAAAGAACACAATAACTGCCAGGATTAAAACTATAGCAACTCCAATAACAACTTTGGACTTATTTTTATTTATCTTATTTTTCATATAATTAATAAAAAATCCTCCTTTTTAAATTCTTTTATAGAACAAGGATTTTTAATTTTACCAATCAAAAATAAGTTAAATTTAAATAAAAAGCACTTTTTAAAAAAAGATGAAAAAGAGTATTATGTTGTCTGTTTTGTTTATTGCATCTCTTCTATTATGTAATGCTTCAGCATTATCAGAAGAAAGATATATTATAGAATTAGATGAAAATTATTCAATAGAATCTATAAAAACAAAAATTGTAGAAGAAATTAACCCTCCTAAAGCTTATAGGCAAAAAGCTGTTGCAAGTATAGCATTTGGAAAGAAGAAGTTAGTTGTTGCTAACATCTCAAAAGAATATCTTGAAAAACAGGAAGGAATATATAACATAGAAACAGACTATAAATTCCATAAGTTAGAAGATGTTCCTTGGAATATTAGGATCATAGGAATTAATTTTTCAATTAATAAAGAATTAGGGAAAGGCGTTAGAATAGCAGTATTTGATTCAGGAGCAAATTTTGCTCTGTTAAATGTATATTCCGGCTATGATTTCGTAAATGAAGATACTGACGCTTCTGATGATAACGGGCATGGAACATTTGTTACACAGATATTAAAATCTCCAGGAATAAATTGGCCTTTATCAGGTGCTGAAATCTATGCTGTTAAAGTTCTGAATAATATCGGAGAAGGTTATGTCAGTGATACAATAGAGGCGATAAATTGGGCAATTGATAATAATATTGATATCGTCCTTATGAGCTTCGGGGGGGATAGCGATTCTTTTTTTCTTAAAGATGCTCTTGAGAGAGCATATTCTGCAGGCACACTACTAATTGCAGCAGCAGGAAATAGGGGAGAAGAAAAAATAACTTATCCTGCATTATACGACTCTGTTATTGCCGTTGGTTCTGTAAATTCAAATCTGGAAAGGTCTAATTTCTCAAATTATGGAAATGCATTAGAATTCGTAGCTCCAGGAGAAGACATTATATTAACTGATGGAATAGATAATTATCTGGTAGCAGGAACATCATTAAGCGTTCCCCATGTAGGAATTGTTGCAGCATCATATTTGTCAGACGATCTAAGTTTAAGCACACAGGAATTAAGAGAAAAACTTCAATCAAGCGCATTAGATTTAGGCATAAAAGGCAAAGACAAGGAGTTTGGTTATGGCTTAGTTAAATATAAATCAGTCATGGATGCAATACCTGTTTTAACTATATCCTCCCCATCAAATAATTCAATCATTAATGCATCAAACATATTAGTAAAATTTAACGCAACTAATTGGGAAATAGGGGGTAAAGGAGAAAAACACATTCATTTTCATCTTTCTGGATTGCCTGACTTAAGTTTTTCTGATCATTTAATGTTTTATAATGGAATTGACAGAATTGTAGAATTAAATCTTGGAAATGGAGGAACAGGATTTGCGACATGGATTAGTAATAATGTAGTCAGGCTAAACAATTTGCCAAATGGAAAATATAAATTAAGAGCACATTTAGCTAATAACGACCATTCTGTTGTTGAGAATCCAGAAGCAGATACGTTAATCATGTTTAATGTAAATGTTTCTCAACCCTTAGAAAGATTATGTAATATATCAACTCCAACAAACAATACAATATACAAAGAAAACAGAATTAAATTTTTAATAAATGCCCCTAAAAAATTAGATAAAATAGAATATATAGATTTTAGCGAAAGAATACCTAGATTTAGAATTTTATGTAGAGATTGTACAGAATATAAAAAGGCGGTTAGTTTTACAGATGGAGAGCATAATATAATCGTTAAATGTAATGACGAAGAAAGCAAATCTGAAGATTATCCAATAAGTCTTTCTGTAGATAGCAAAGAGCCAAATATTTTATCTATTAGACCTGGAAGAAATTCATTTACAAATGGAGAATTTACAGTAAAGTATAATGAAGATAATTTAAAGTATGCAAGATTATTCTGGAATCCAAATCTAACTATGAATAACTGTCCTTCTGGAAGACAGCAAGAATGTAAAATCAAAGTTAATTTAAGCAGCTGGAATGGACAACAAATTGAATATTGGTTTGAAATAGAGGATATAGCAGGAAATAAAGATATTTCTAATAAAGCTCCCGTATTTATTGATACAATTCACCCAATTATTAATCAGTTTGATTATTCAATTGATGGTTTTAGAGTTAAATTTATTATTGGTATTATAGAAAGTAATCTGGGAGCGGTAGAGTATATAGACTATAATGACAGAATTCCTAGATGGAAAGCTTTATGTTTCAGTTTAAGAAACAACGCTTGTAATACAACAAAAAATTTTAGAAGAGGCAATCACCAACTAGAAATTAAAGTTATAGACAAAGCAGGAAATTTTGTTATAAAGAATATTGAATTTCAGATATAATAAAATAGTTTTAAGTCTAATCCCTCACCCCCCAAACCCCCCACGACTAATGCCTCGTTTCATTCGGCTAATTAAAGAACTGTGCGACTTCTTTTTTATTTAGTCTCCTAAATCTGTCGCATTTTTGTTTTAAATGAAAGGAGAATTTTGTTTCAAAT
>CAYJSG010000027.1:0-10513 GCA_964372815.1 Candidatus Woesearchaeota archaeon | reverse complement strand
CTAATGGGAAGTTGGAAGTATATTCGATAGCTAATCAGGATTCTCCTTTGATGGAGGGTAAACTTCCTATACTTGGATTAGATGTGTGGGAACATGCCTTTTATCTTAAGTGGCAGTCAAATAGGAAAGGATATGTTGATGATTGGTGGAATGTTGTGAATTGGGAAAAGGTGAATGAATTGTATGAAGAGGCGAGTTGAATTACAGAAATTATTAAATAGAGGAATGCTTTTAATTCTAAAAGGCAAGAAGATGGGTTGTTGAAAGAACACATAGTTGGTTGAACAGATTTAGAGGAATTTTAATTCGTTGGTGTAAAAAAGCTGAGAATTATCTTGCTATGCTTCACTTTGCCTGTGGGATAATTACATGGAGAGCCTGTCTATGTGGACAGGCTTTAAGTCTTTCATCTTCAGAACAAAGGGATTAAGGAATGCAAGATATCTTCAAAATTTTATTGAAATAAAAAAGAAAGAGATTGCATCTCGCCTCATCAACGAGAAGGAGAGGGTTTGATTCCCTCTACTGTCAGATGATTTTTATATTTATTTCATCTTCAGAACAAAGGGATTAAGGAATGCGACTAAAAAGACTATAAATGATAAAAAATGATTATTTTCTCAAGTTTTTTCCAATCGTGAGCAATTTTTCATAGGTTAAAGCATTGAGGAAATAACCGCTCTCTAATAATTTTTTCAGTAATTCTTTATATTCTTTGAAATCTATTATTTCTTTTTCTAGAAGAATTATTAATATTGATGTTGTTCGTATAGGCGTTAAATTGAATAGTTTAGAAATATGAAAACCTTCTTTTTCGTCAATAAGGATATTATTTATGTTGAGTTCCTTGCAAAGTGAAATACACTCTTTTTCTCCTTTATCAAGATTTTCTATCTCTAAAATAGATTTGGGTTCTTTTACAATAATAAATTTTTCTTCTATGAATTTTTCTATTATTAAAATTTCATTCTTTCCATGTTTTTTTCCTTCAGCAATTTCTTTATATATCTCTTTTGGAATTATTATTTCATTAAACAAATTTTTAAGTAAGTTGATATATGATATCTTAGCTAGATGTATTAACGGTGTAGAATCAGAAACAGCTTTCATTTTATTTTCCTTGATAATTCTTTGGCTATTTTTAAATCTTTTTCTATATCTTCTGGAGTAAGGCCTATCCAGTCAACGCCTTTATCTTTAACTATATCAAGCATTTCCCATATGGAAACTCCAGATTCTTCTGCTGCTTTCCCCAACGTTATTTTATGTGCAGCTAGTCTTTCTAGGGCATTTTCAATTTTCCAATCCTTAATTGCTTTGGCTAGTAGTCTTCTTATAACCTCGCTTCTGTCAATATGCCATTTTTTTTCAACTTCTAATAACTCTTTTCCTATATCTTTTCCTAATCTTACTGATATTGTTTCTGTCATTTTGTTTACAATATACATAAAGTGCACACATATTTAAATGTTTTGATTTTTATTGGGCGTTGGGCAATGATGAGCTTCTTAATGAGGCGAGTTGAATTATAGGAATTATTAAATAGCGAAAAGCTTTTAATTCTAAATGGTAAGAAGACATAGATATGCAGATGCTGATGAAGAGTTCAGGAAAGAATTTTAGAACGAATTATTAGATGATAGATTAAGGTATGTTGATAAATCTGAATTAAAATTGTATAAAAGGAGATGGTTTTATCCTTTTATTTTTTTAGCTATTTCTTTAAAAAATCAATTTCTTCTTCGCTCAAATTAAGTTGTTTTTGTATTTTTGTGTTTTGAAGAATTGGTTTGAGAAGGGAAAAATCACGCATAATTCTTTTTGTCGAACAGTGGACTAATCTTGCATATTTTTTTGCTATAGTCTTCTTTTTTTCTGATTTTTGATTATGGAGCCAGATTTTTAACACTCTTTTAGGTTTTTCGTATGATGTGAATCCTGTTATTGGCGCGGGTTTTGCGAATGAAATTCCTGCACTTTGGAATATATTTTGATAAATAAGGAAACGCCAGTGCTGGTTTTTATAAATTCTACCTCTGAAGACATCTGCCTTGCTTAGTGCATAATATGCCTTAACTAGAGAATCACTTTTATATTCTTTTGGAATATTTTCTTCTATCCATAGGAAGATTTCGTCTATTGATAAAGATGAAGTATCAAATAAGTCCAAGAAGGGAGAGTGTTCTTTAAAGAGTCTTCTAAGGATATTAAATATACTTTGTTCAATGTCTCTTCTTTCATTTATATTTATTTCTGAATCTGATGTTGAATAGGATTGTAAATCATTTAATGCCGCTCGCATATCTCCTTGAGATTTTATTGCAATTAGTTTAAGATATTGTGGGTTTTTATTTAACTTTTCTTTTTCTGCTACTCTTGATAAAATTGAGACTATAGTTCCTATATCCAGTAGTTTTAATTCTATAACTCTGGATTTTGCTCTTATCGGAGATAATTTAGATTGCCATACATCGTTGCAAGTCATTATTATAGGATATTTTGTTAGCTGGATTATTCTTTCTAATTCTGGAATTCCCCCCCTGTCCGTGCCTGTAACACCATCGACCTCGTCCATCAGAAGAATTTTTCCTTTTTTGAAGAGACTGATTTGTTCTGTTGCTGGTTTTAGAATACTTTCTAGTTTTTCTCTGTTTCTTAAATCGGAAGCATTTAGTTCAAGGATTTCTAGATTATTTTCTTTGGCCGATGCATGGACTATTGAGGTTTTACCTGTGCCTGCTGGTCCATGCAGGAGGAGGGCCTTCTTTTTCGGGAATTCTTTTAGAAATGCTTTCATGCTTTCTATTGCTTTTTCTTGTCCAATAATATCTTCATATTTTTTTGGGCGGTATTTTTCTGCTAATGTTATGGTCTCCATTCTTTTATTTATTAAGATGCGATTATAAAGATTATCGTGTTGTGGTGGTAAGAAATGTATTTAATTAAATCTTTTATTTGGCTATTATGGAAAAGGAAGTAGTTTATGCACTTGCTGAAGTGATGTTATTTATATATTATCTTCTATAATTTTATTATTAGGGATTAAGTCAAGATTAAAATGAACATAGCGCTTATAATAAGAAATTGGTTTGAATATCAGGGATGGATTTTAATATTTATAATTCTATTTTTGTTATTTATTATTTTAGTTTTTGGTGGCATAAGGATTTAGCATAGAGATTTATATAAATGGTATTCTATAAAGAAAAATATGAGATTTTATGAAAATTGTTGGAGTTCTGGAATGATTTTTGAGATGGAGAAGAACCAGAAAGTGAATTTGATGGAAGAGATTTTGAACCTAGATATTTAACGATGAGATTAATGTATTAGTCTTACGTAGCTTTACCTTGCCCTGCCAAGACGAAGGAGGCTAAAAGGGCTTGTAATTGAACAAATTCGTCAGAGCCTTCTGTCATTCTGAACTCTGCTTCTCCTGTTTTTTCTGTTAGTCTGACTTTAATTTCAGGCTCTATTTGTAAGTTCCAAATCTCTTTTTGAATTGCCTTTACTATATCTGTTGCGCAAATAGATTCTTTTAACATAACGTCCAGAAGTTTATCTCTTGCGTTTACAAAATCTCCTGCTAGCGCGTAGTCTAGGACTACACGAATTTCTTTTGGTCTTGTTGAAGAAAGAATCATGTTTATCATTTCTGCATTGATATTTGGTGATATTGATGCAGTTGTTTGTAGGAGATTTATTGCTCTTCTACAATCTCCTTCAGAGCCTTCATATATCGTTTCAAATGCATCGTCAGAAATAGATAATTTTTCTTGTTCTGCAATTTTTTTTATTACAGAGACTATATCTTTTTTTTCTAATAATCTGAATCTAAGTACAACACACCTTGATTGTATAGGGTCTATAATATGTGAAGAAAAATTGCAACTTAAGATAAAACGACATGTATGGGTGAAATTCTCCATTGTTCTTCTTAATGCTTGTTGCGCTTCTTTTGTTAATGCATCTGCTTCATCAAGAAAGATAACTTTGAAAGGCATGTTTTCAATTGCTTTTGTTCTTGCGAAGTCTTTTACTTTTTGTCTTACAACATCAATGCCTCTTTCATCTGATGAATTTAGTTCTAAATAATTTTCCCTCCATCTTTGGCCAAATAATTCTCTTACAATAATCAGTGCTAATGTTGATTTTCCTGTCCCGGCAGGACCTGCAAAAAGCAAGTGCGGAATATTTAGAGACTGAACTAATGATTTTATTCTTTTTAAGATTTCTTGTTGTCCGACGAGGTTATCAAAAGTTTGTGGGCGATATTTCTCTGTCCAAATTTCTGATGTCATGTTTGATTTTGGAATAGAGGGGTTATAAAGATTTATGTTATTTTTAGGCAGACCTTTGTCTATGCAACCTGCGCCGTCTTTTCTCTTTTTTTATCAGCTTGCGCTGCCATTTCCAGCGCATTTGCCCTTTCTTTTTCCATCTTCTAGATGACCTTTTCATGAAATTTTATATAAAGTTTGATTTATAAACTTTGTTTTCCTTGTTTTTGAATGGGATTTTGGCCAGTTGTTATAAATCTTATTAGAGAGTCAGATATAATTGTTTTAGTGGGCGATGTTAGAATGCCTGAATCATCTAGAAATAAAGCTTTGGAGGAGTTGATAACAAAATTTGGCAGGCATCTTGTGATCGTATTTACAAAGATAGATCTTGTTTCTGACGTATATTTAGAGAGAATTAAGAATAAGTATAAAGATTCTTTTTTTGTTTCTGGAACAAGGAATATAAATATCAATAAATTGAAGATATATTTATTAATTCTTGCTAAAAGGTTAAAGATAAAAATGCCTAAAATTGCAATCGTTGGTTATCCAAATATGGGAAAATCTGCTATAATTAATGCATTGATTAAAAGGGCGAGGGCAAAAGTTTCAGCTAGCGCAGGAACAACTAGAGGAATTCAGTGGATTAAGTCTAGTGGATTTTTATTATTTGATTCGCCAGGAGTTATTCCTTATAATGATGGAAACATCGTACTAGGAATTTTAGGATCTAAAAATCCTGAAAAGTTAAATAATGTTGAGAGAGTTGCTTCTGAAATTGTTAAGATGTTTGTTAATTATGATAAAAATGTTTTGGAGGATGTTTATGGAATTAGAGTAGGAGAGGAATATTCTAATATTCTTGAGGAGATTGCTAGGATGAAAGGATTCTTGTTGAAGGGAGGAATTGTTGATGAAAGAAGAGCTGCGCTTTTGATTTTGAGAGATTGGCAGAGTGGGAAATTAAGATTCTAATATAATTTCTTCCAGGTTTTTTATTATTTCTTCAAGAGAAGGTTTATCTAATTTAAAGTTTTCATATTCTATTTCATATATTTTTAATGAAAAAAGAATTATCTTTGTTTTAAGACTTTTTTTTATTTTTTTTTGTTTTAGAATGCTTAAAAGTTCTTCATGTGTGAATTCTTTTTTTAGAGCATATCTTTTTTTAATATAAATTCTAAAAATCTTTACTATTTCTGTTATTAATTGTGGGTCGAATTTTGTTTTATTTCGTGTTTTAATTTTTTTTATTTTCTTCAAGGCTAGATCTTTTAAATTATCTTTCTTATTATACTCCTTTTCTTTTGCTTTAAACCACATTTTTTTATAAGAACTGTTGTATATTTAAATTCTTTTAATTTTTCGTTTTAGAAAGTTATTTAAACTATACTGAATATTTTTGTGAATGGGAGAGGTATTTTCCAAGGTTAAAAAAGAGGTAGGAAAGATTATAGTAGGGCATCAAGAGATTGTTGATGGAGTTTTGAGAGGAATTCTGGCTAACGGGCATGTTTTGATAGAAGGAGTTCCTGGAATTGCTAAAACTCTTTTGATAAGGACATTGGCTGTTGCTATTGGATGTGAATTTTCCAGAATACAGTTTACTGTTGATTTATTGCCTTCTGATATTCTGGGTCTGACGACTTATACTCCTGGAAAGGGATTTTCTACAGTTAAGGGACCGATATTTGCTAATTTTATAATAGCTGATGAGATAAACAGGGCACCATCTAAAACCCAATCAGCTCTTTTGGAGGCCATGCAGGAAAGACAAGTTACAATAGGAAAAAGAACTTTTCCTTTACCAAAGCCTTTTTTTGTAATGGCTAATAATAATCCTTTAGAGAGTTCAGGAACTTACTCCCTACCAGAAGCGCAGATTGATAGATTTTTGTTTAAATTAAAGATGAGGTATACTTCTCTTGATGATGAAAAGATTATTTTAGATCAGAACATAACTATATATGAATTTGAAGATTTCAAAATAAATAAGGTCGTTAATGCCTCTATAATAAATAAAATGCAGGAAGAAACGAGGAATGTTAAGGCTTCTGATAAACTTAAGGATTATATAATTAGGATAGTGGCTGCTACAAGAAATCCTGACATATATTGTATATACCTAGTGAAATATTTCGACTGGTGAGGTTGACAATGCGCCCGGATATCTTTTTTTATAGGAGCCAAAGCTGACGCATTTATGCATGGGAAAGAATTTGCAACACCACAAAATGTGAAAAATGTTGCAAAAGATGCTTTGAGGCACAGGATTATTCTTAATTATTTAGGACAGGCAGAGAAGATAAAAACTGATGATATTGTTCAGGAAATTTTGGATAAAATCGAGACTTATTAATATGGCAAGATTAAAGATAAGTGTTAGTCCTTCTTTGAGCAGATTGGATTTAGTTATAAAAGGGTTGACTAATTCACGGTATATGGGAAATTATCCAAGTGTTTTTAAAGGACAGGGAATCGAGTTTGCAGATTTTAGGGCTTATATGCCTGATGACGATGCGAGCAGGATTGATTGGAAAACAAGCGCCAGGGCTGGAAAGTTGGTCGTTAAGGAATATATTGAAGAAAGAAATTTGGATGTCTTATTTTTGGTGGATGTTTCTTCTAAGATGATGTTGGGCTCTACTGGAAAGTTAAAAGCAGAGTATGTTGCAGATTTTGTTGCTTCTTTGGCCCATACTATTTTAAGAGCTGGAGATAAAGTTGGTTTAACTTTATTTTCTGATAAGATAAGGAAAATTGTTTATCCTGATCTTGGAATGAAACATTTTTATTTTATTTCTGATGTCTTGAGTAATTTAGATTATTATGGAGGAGGTTGTGATATAAAAAAAGCTGTAGATTTTGCGCTAGATTCTTTAAATAATGGAGATGTCGTATTCTTAGTCTCTGATTTTATTTTCGAGAATAATTTTGAAAATCTTCTTGCTATTGCAGGTCAGAAATATGATTTTATAGCTGTTGTTGTTAGAGATCCTCTTGATCTGGAACTGCCTTCTGTAAGAGGAGAAGTTGTTGTAGAAGAGCCAGTTCATGGAGAAAAATTAATTATTAATCCAAAAAAGATTGCTAAATATTATTCTTTGGAATCTAGGGATCAATTAAACAAATTGAAAAAGGATCTCGGAAAGGCGGAAATTTCTGTTTTGGAATTAAATACTAAAGATTCTTTCATTGCCAAACTTTTGGAATTCTTTTCATCGAGGAGGAGATTATGGAGATAATTTTTATAAATCCCGGTTATTTATGGGCTTTGGTGGGAATTCCAGTTATAATTTTTATGCATTTTTTTGCTTTGAGATATTCTAAGGCAAGGGCTTTAAAATTCGCTAATTTTGCTGTTTTGTCCAAGGTTTCTGGTGGCGGAACTAGTTATAGAATTACTGTTTTAACAGTTAGAACGTTTATTTTTATTTTAATTGTTTTGGCACTTGCTGGAATTACCGTGATTTATATAGGCAAAAGCTCGACAGTTGATTATATGCTTGCGATAGATTCTTCTTCTAGTATGTTAAATGAGGATTTTAAACCTAATCGTTTAGAAGCTGCAAAAGAGGCTGCGGGTTTATTTATTGATAATATTCCTATTGGAAGTTCTGCAGCTCTCATGAGTTTTTCAGGAACAGCTTTTATAGAACAGACTTTAACAACTGATAAAATTGGTTTGAAGACCAAAATAAAAAATATCTCTCCTCAGATTATTGGTGGAACAGATGTAGCTGGCGCAATTATTTCCGGGGTTAATGTTTTGTTGTCTTCTACGAAACCAAGAGTAATAGTTTTGCTGACTGATGGGAGATCTAATGTTGGTGTTTCTGAAGAGACAGCGATAGATTATGCTAATAAGAATGGTGTTATTGTCTATACTATAGGAGTAGGTCTAAAGAATAGTGATGATGTTGGAATAGATGAGAATTCCCTGATAAAAATATCTGAAAATACCGGCGGGAAGTATTCTTTTGTAGAGAATGAGGGACAATTAGAGAGTATTTATAGTGGTATTTCTAAAAACTTTATTGGAAAGAAATTTTTGAATTTGTCATTGATATTTATTGTTGTTGCTTTGATTTTGCTATTGGTAGATTGGACTATTATTAACATTTTTTATAGCAGGGTTCCTTAGATGATTTGACATAGAGAACTGCATAGCATATAGCCCTTGCCCTATACAGTTCTCTATGGACAACTGCTAAAACATTGTGTTCTAAACAACGCAGTTATCCATAGTTCTAATCATTATAAGGCCTGACGAAAGTTTTTATAGTAAAGATTATTATTGAAACTATGGCAAATAAAAGGAGGTTTGATGAATATAGGCTTGCTGTTATTATAACTATTTTTGTTTTTGTATTAATCTTCTTTCTTTTTTTGATTTTGCCAGTTAGATTTTCTTACGGTTTTTCTAGTTGTGAGGATTCTGGATTTTTTAATCAGTTTACTAGATTGTTTGGAGATATAGAATGTGATATTATCTCTGGAGGAAAAGCTATCTCGGTTAAAAAAATACCTATTGAAATTGAGGAAGAAATAAAGAGGGCTGAATTTAATGGCTGTGTTCCTAATTTTAAATGTGGAGAATGGAGCGATTGTGTTTATGCAAGTAATTTAGGGGATATTTTAAAAGGAGAAAATATAGAGAGAGGTTTTAGAGAAAGGCTATGTATCGATATTCCTGGATGTGTTTCTGGATTTAAAGAAAGAGAGCTATGCAATTCTAATGAAAATATAGAACTTGAGATAAATTCAGAAATTAATGGTAAGAAACATATTATTTTTATGAGCGAGTTTACAAATAAGCCTATCGCTTATTTTGATATAAATTCTTTAAGAAATAAGAGATTGAATGTAATTTTTGTTCAGAATTATTTAAACTTTGATGATAGTTGTTATAATTCTCTTTTGGATTCTGAAGAGAGGGGAGTAGATTGCGGAGGAAAATGTAAAGAATGTTTAACTGATAAAAAAGATTTTGGATTTTTTATTGTATTTATTTGGATGGTTTTAGGTATTTTATTTTTATTTTTTATAGTTAGAATTTTACGTAATGCTGTCAATCTTAATTTTACTCAACTCTTCTTTTAATTGTCTTGCTTTTTCTTCTCCTAAAATTTGTTTGTAGAAATCTACACTTGAATGTATAGACTTCCCAATTGAACCTGCTTCCTGAATAAGCATTGCAATTTCTGGTTCTATTAATGATGTTTTACTTAATATTCTCCAGCCCTTTGTAATTGCCTGCTGTGGATTTGTCTTCTCATATCCGAGGATTTCAAGAATTCTTTCATTATCGAGGATTTCTTCATATGATAAATCTTCCAGGAGTGTTTTTGACCTTCTTAATGGGAACAATGTATAATCTTTGATTACCAAGTCTATTTCTTTTTCTACTCCCTTTGTTATTTCTTTAAGACGTATTTTTAGCAGAGTACTTTCTTTTCCTAATTCTATAGTGTACCTTATTAAATCTTCTGCTATCTTTTGTATTAAAAGTCCCTTTTGAATAACTTGAATTGCCTGATCTGAACTCGAATAGTTTCTAATTTCCAAGCTATCTAGTTTTTCTATGTGATTATCGAATAATTCTCGTTGTTTTTCAAGAAGTTGGAGATTTTCATTTGCTTTCCTAAGCAATTCGTCTGTTTTTATAATTGGGTATTTAACATTCTTATAGAAGATGTTTATCTCATGTTTTCTTTCTGATATAGCAATTACCAATGTTGCTGCTTGTTTTGCTGTTCTTTCTGCGGCTTTATGTCTTGTTCCTGTTTCTGAAGTCTGTATTTTATTGTCTGGTGTAAGGAGAACATTAGCGTAATTTATTCTTTTTATATCTCTCGATACCACGATTGCTCCGTCCATTTTTGTTAATTCGACTAGTTTTTGTGAAGTGAATTTTGTATTAATTCTGAATCCTCCTTCAATGAGAGGAAATAAATTTTCGTTTTCGATTGCGATTAATGCTCCTTTTTGTGCCTTTAGAGTTCCATCTAAGGCAGTTCTTAAATTTGTGCCTGGCGCAACTAGCTTTAAAATTGAGGATAATTCTTCTTCTGAAACTTTATTATCGTTATTTTTTATGATTCTTTCCTGTACTTCTTTTTTAGGCTCCATCTTTTGTTTCTGATTTTAGTCAGTAGAGTATTTTAATCTTTCGTATTCTTATAATTTTTATGATTATTGAGATTTACTTTTAGAACAGTTAAATATTT
>CAYJSG010000026.1:0-10756 GCA_964372815.1 Candidatus Woesearchaeota archaeon | reverse complement strand
CCTTTAGTCGCGTGCAATGTCATTAACCTAACACCATCTTCTTCAAAATCCACAGCATCCAATTCTATTCCTAAACTATCCAAAATATTCAAATAATGTATAAATCCAGCCACGTCATTTCCATGCAAAGCGCTATGTTCCTTTGCAAGCTCATAAAACCTATTCAAATTCATCATAACAACTTTCTCCTCCCTAGTTTCTTGCCGATTTATCGCTCCAGTAATATTATAAATAGCTCTGATTAACTCTTCAACAGGCTTATCCAATTCCCCTAATAATAACCTAATCTTCTCAACTAAAATCTTAGCTTTCATTCTATCGTTATCAGAAAGTCCAATCTCTGATAAAGAATTCAACATAACAGCGTTTAGATTTTCCACTCCCCTATTATCCTTAATAAATCTCCCAATTTTTATTAAATCATCTCCAGAAAAATCTAAATTATAAATCAAATCCCACCAAACATCTTCGCCGCCTTTTTCATGCTCCTTCAACTTTTTCAAAATTGTCAAATAATCAATAACTGTCCTAATGCTTTTTTCTTTCAATAAAGATCCTTTGGCCACCGCCACAAAAGGAATTCCCCTCTCATCTAAAATTTTTCTTATAATTCTGCCTTGTTGATGTGTCCTAAACATAACACATATCTCTCTCATTTCAACACCCCTGCTAATTTCCCTTTCAACCAGATCCGCAATCTTTCGAGCTTCTTCTTTCCCATTTTTCAATTCATAAACTTCAACATTTTCCCCTTCTCTGTTGTCATGACTCAAAACTTCAAAACATTCATCTAAATTAGAATAATTATTCAAAATTAAATGATAAGCTGCCCTCAAAACTTTATTTGGCGACCTAAAAGACTTGTCTAAATTAAAAAGATCATCATTATTTACATTAAATCTCTTTTTAAATTCATGAAAATTTTTATTATAAGCTCCTCTAAATCTATAAATAGATTGATTTAAATCACCTACCACAGTCACATTACCCTCTCTAGCAAGCAAGTATAACATATCAAGCTGAACTTTATTAGTATCCTGAAATTCATCAACGATAACATAATCAAAATCATTAGTAATTTCTTCATTCTTCTCTAACAAAAACAAAGCGTTTCTATTCAAATCAGAATAATCCTGATAATTCTTAATCTGTTTTATCTTCTCATATGCACTCCACGCATTAACAAACTTTTTCAATTCCAACAAATTTCTAATTTTCATAATTTCAGCAACAATTTCATTCTTTTTCCATTTCTCTCTCTTTAAATGTAGTGTCTTCAATTCAAAGTCTAGACTCTCCAACCTTTCCTCTAAAAATTCACTATCTCCTAAATCCCGTATTTTCATCTCTACATACTCTTTCAAAGAATCAAGTCCTATCCCTAAATCCTTAGCAGTTCCTAAACCACTAATATATTTATGGCAATTTCCAGCAGAAACTTTTAAATAACGATGTAAAACAACCTTTGCCTCATCAGGAGTCAAAATATTAAACTCTTTATTAATTCCAATTCTATCCCCATATTTTCTCAACAAATCAGCAGAAAATCCATGAAAAGTCCTAATTATCGGCTCTTTCCCATTATCAAAATTTAAAGATTTTCTCACTCTAGTCAATAAATTATTAGCTGCTTCGTTGGAAAAAGTAATACAAACAATTCTCTCAGGCTTATAAATCGCATTATTAATTAAATACTTAATCTTTTCAACAATGGTATGAGTTTTTCCTGTCCCTGCTCCAGCAAGGACAACACATGACCCATTTATCTTCTTAATTGCCTTTTCCTGTCTGTTCTCCATCTATTCATCTAGAAACACTAGATTAAAAAGATTATCACGATTCACTATTAACTCCTTAATCCATCTTTTCTTTTAAAAGACTAGTCTCTAAAAACTCTCTTATCTGTCGCACATAAAAAACAGCCAAAGCCAGATCAATGTCAATTATATGACGATCGAAATTTACATAAGAAATTCCAGCTCTTTGGCAAAACATTTCATCATATGCTAAATCTTCTTCAAGTTTTTTCCTTTCAGAGCAATGCAAATATATAGGAAACCTGTCTTCTCCTTTATCCCTTACAATTTCATAAAAACTCTTTATAAGAGCTACTTTGTATTCTAGATTTAATTTTGAGATTTGCGATACTAAAGTAATAAGATCCAAGTAACTGGGCTTTTCTTTTTTGGTTAGAGAACCGCAAGATACTCCTGCTACTACCTTTTCAAAAAACCCATGATAAACCTCCAATAATTCTCTCTCACTTAAATTTATCATAACATAAATAACAAAAAAAAATTTATATATCTTCCTACTATAGACATTCCCGTTAATTATATTACTAAAAAACGGGAATGTATAGACAGAGATTCCCTAACAAAAGATAACACAATCATAAGGAATCTCTGTATAACCTAATAATTTATATTAAATAATATTTCCATGTCCAATCAATCTCCAATGCCCTTGCACGTTACGGGCAATTCCAACATTATCTCCTTTAAAAGCAACAATTGGTAGCTTTAAAGAAATCAGCATCTCTTTTTCCCTAATCGTCTTAACAACTCCTCCAGTAGTTGAAGTATTAACACTCAACATTAAAACTTCACTAGCCTTTATTTGCTCAACTTTTATCTTATCTTTAACTCCAAAAACATCTGGAAATAAATTAAACTTTATCTTTAAATTATCTGTCAGTTCAGGAAGTTTTCCAACTAAAGATACAACATTCCCTGAAAGAGTATCTGCCTTTCCCAATGCCATATCAAGTTCTGTCTCAATACTCATACTCCCTCCAGGCACTAACTCCTCAACTTTTTTGCTTCCAATAAATAAACTTACAACCTTCGTCTTGATAGTCTCATAACGATATTTATTAGCCTCTTTAACAAGTCTTCCAGGCTTAATTTCTATTAAATCTCCTATTTTCAGATTTCCCTTTTTCAAAGTGCCTCCTAGAACAGTTCCATGCAGATCATTCGGCATTGTCCCTGGCCGATTAATATCAAAGCTCCTTGCAACAACAAAAATCGGCTCGCTTTTATCGTCTCTCTCTGGAACTGGAATTTCACTAAGCGCTTTCAAAACCATATCAACATTAACACTTTGTTGAGCTGAAACAGGAATTACGATAGCATTATCATATTTTCCTTTCAAAAATTCCATAATCTCTTTATAATTTTCCTTGGCTTGCTCCATAGAAACCAAATCAATTTTATTTTGCACAACAATCAAATTCTTTATTCCTTTCGCTTGCAAGGCCATCAGATGCTCCCTCGTTTGTGGCTTAATTCCCTCGTCAGCTGCGACAACCAAAATGGCCGCATCAATAAGCGCAGCTCCTGACAGCATAGTTGCCATTAACATCTCATGTCCAGGAGCATCAATAAAACTAACATCTCTCAATTTAGTTCCTTTTCCTTTAATGTTATAGCCATCTTTCTCATCATGATAAATTCCTATATCAGCATATCCCAATTTTATTGTAATTCCCCGTTTCAATTCTTCAGAATGTGTATCAGTCCATTTCCCACTTAATTTCCAAAGCAAAGTTGTCTTTCCGTGATCTATATGCCCGACTAAACCTACGTTTAAAACATTTCCGCTGTCAGTTTTATTATCTGTCATCCATCTCTCTAGAAAACAATATCTTTTAAAGTCTGCGGTTGCAAAATTATTAGTTATTAGTCTATTCCAGACTAACTTTTCTGATTTTTATATTTTATATGATACTCTTCGGTTATGGGCAAATTGTAACTTAACTACCAGAATTCTCTATATCGGCAGATATGTTGAATAAAATCATAATGCACCTAGAAAGCCTATTTCCTATTTTTATTATTCTTAAAAAATATAAGATATATAGAAGATAAAATACTATTTTAATTAAAATTATCTCGTAATATCATAAAAATATTTTATTTAAAGATATCAAAAATTGATTTATATGCCGAAGATTTAACAGTATCTAGCCTAATAAGACTATTTTTAGAATTCTTTAGGGAAGAAATAGAAAGATTAGTTAAACAAGATAATTCTCAAGACGAAGAATTCTGAAGATTACTTTACTCTTGTTACTCTGCCTTCTTTTATGTCTTTTAAGCTTCTGACTAATTGCTTTAATAAATCTACATCTATATTTGCTTGCATTTCTAATTTTTCGTACTCATCTTTTGGTATGCTTATCATTTCCATATAATTTAAAGAAGCCCAAAGTTTTTAAGACTTTCGGTGAGCGACAGTAGATGAGCTTTTCCGAGTAAAATGAGCTCATCTACTGTCGCTCAAACAAATATTTTAATACACTTATTTCTTGAAAGGATTATGGATAATAAAAAAACATCTCTGTCTAAAGTTAGAGAACTACTCGGCCCAACAGAAACACCAAAAGAAAGAAAAAGAAGAAAAGAATTAGAAATTGATATTAATTATTTACTAACCAACTTAACACATAGAGAAAGAGAGATTATAAAATTAAGATATGGATTTTATGGAGAAGAACATAGATTAGAAGAAATAGGCATTTTACTAAGTTTAACAAAACAGAGAGTACAACAAATAGAAGATATGGCTCTTAAAAAATTACACCGGCAGATTACTATAAGAGAAAGATAAAAGCTAATCTTCTTCTCTTATCTATTTTTATACCTTCTTTTCTACATTCCCTGCTTCTTCTTGTTTTCTCTTAACATTCTGTTCATTAAATACCTCTTCCAATTTTCTCTTTCCTTCTTTTAAAATCTTCATATTTATTTGAACAGTTCTATCAGAAATTACTTTTCCTCTAACAGTCTTCCTCAATCTAACTCCTTTTCTATTATCTCTCATTCCCCATCCCCTAGTTAATAAAACTCTCTTTAGCCCAATTCCCTCAACATCTTTAGATAAAGGAAAGCCCGCGATATCGCTTCCTCCTGTAATCTCAAATTCATATTCATCAAGATCATTTCCAAGCTCCTTCCCTTCAATTTTATCTCCGATGGTTTTTCCAATTAAGAAATCAGCATCCTTCTCCACTTTCCATGCTTTTCCTCCGTGTCCAATAACAAATTTAAATACCATCTTCATCACAATAAAAAAGGGTTTTTAAAACTTGCTTTTACTAACTTTTTATCCCTAAACCCTTAATCTTAGAAAAATGCTTTGCACTCCTAGTAATTAATCTTTCACAATTATGTTTTACTATCGCACCAATCATAATATCTTCTATATTAATAGCATCTCCCATATTTATCAAATTAGCTTCAATTCTCTAGATAATATTTTACAACTCAAACATCAAATTTCTTTCTCTGCGCAATCTCATCTAGAACCCTTAACTCACTAGTTTGATAATAGTCTAATATCCCTCAACTTCCAAGCCCTCAATTCTTTTGAAATGTTTAACATTTTTCGTTATTAACTTTTCTTCATGTTGTTTTGCAATAGCTGCGATCATAACATCGCTTAATTCTATAGTCTAACCAGATAAAACAAGAAATGCCTCTATTTCTCCGGCCAAAATTGCTCAAAGTTCTCTAAAGACAAAACTTCAATAGAAAATAAAAATTTAATAATATCTTCCTTTTCTTTCTTAATTTCTTCTAATTCAATACCACTTATTAATTCGATAATAGAAGGAGAAGCAATTGTTAATGTATCATTATTTTCTCTTAATTTATTAATAATAATGCGTACATTCTCCTTTCCCCTTAAATAATCTATAACAAAAGAAGTTTCTAGGCATACCATATTAAGTTAAATTTTTCTTAAGACGCTCTATCCTTTTGCGATAGGCTTTTTCGCGCTCCTTTCTAATTCTTTCTACACCCTTCTCCAGTTTATTAGCCGCTTCTTCAGATAATATTCCAAAAAGTCGCTTAATTTTTCTTTAGCAGTCATCCTATAAATAATCTCTGAAAAGCTTTCATTTACCTTTCTCAAACTAGCTAATCTCCTATATGCTTCTTCAGTTATTGAGATATTTTTTGTTACCATGGTCTACATATATGTGTGGATATTAATAAACTTTCCTAAAAAGAAGATGATACAACTTTGTAATTGTTAAAAATAAAAGATTATCCAATAAAAATTAGGGTTTGTAGGAATTGTCATCCAAACCCCTTAATCTGAGCAATTTCCTGTAAAATTCTCAACTCATTTGCATTTAACAAATCCTTATTCTTCTTAAACTTCTTAAATCCGTTAAAAGAAATATTAGAATATATGTATTTAACATCTTTTAATCTTCTTTCAAAGTTCACTCCAGGTAATGAGATAGCTAATTCCTCTCCTTCCTTAGCTTCAGAAACATTCTCTTTCTCTTTTTGTAATCCTTTTATTCTAGCTAATTCTTCTCCTTTATCATCAATCAAAGGCAAGCCAACTCTAGCCCTGCCTCCAACAACTCTAATCCCAAAAACAGCAGGATTAGAATTCCTAAAAACATAATTATGAAAAACCTCTAATTTACAAATCGTTTCCAATTCCATTAACCTCTCTCTTTCAATCTCGCTAGCTCTCTCGCTTCTCCATTTTTGTAGTTCTTCAATTAATTTATAAACAATATTTCCTTTCAACACCCTAACTCTTCCAACGTCTAATTCTTCTTCCAATGAAACGTTAAATCCAACAACAACTGCATTTAATTCATTAATTTCTAAATTAGCCTTGGCACTAATTATATCAGATTTTCCAATATTGCCAATTCCTGCTTTAACTATCTTAATTCCTTCTTGCCGCAATAACATCATCAAAGCATCTAAACTCCCTAATGAATCAGCCTTAACAACAATTCCTTCTTTATCTAATTGCATCGCTCCGCTAATTTCTTTCTTAAATTCCCTCTTCAATTCCTCAATATTATTATCAAATTTTTGAAAAGGCATTCCAGGCAAAATTCCTTCCCTATTCGTTAAATGAACCCTTACTCCTGTAGCTGCATAAACTTCTTTTACACTCTTATAATCAAAAGAAAGAGGCTCAATCTCCTCTAAGGCTCTTATTTTCGTAACCATTAAATCAGAAAAGCTAGCAACAGCAATCTCTTCCCCGATCCTCAAATTTCCGTCATACAAAATACTTTCAACATAATCAACTCCTTTTTCTTTTTTTATTTCCAAAATAACTCCCCTTGCCTTATTACTAACTTTTAATCTTTCCTTCAAGAATTTCTGGCACAAACCACAAAGCACAAATAACAACTCTGAAATTCCCTCTCCTGTCTTAGCAGAACAAGGAACGATTGCAACTTGTTTTGTAAAATCATTTATTTCATAATATAAAGCAGAATCAAAACCATGTTCATTTAAAGCTCCTTGGAAAGTTAATAAAGATTCTTGAAATTCTTGAGCAACATTAACTGCTTGTCTCTCAATACTCTCTCTCAAGTCCTCATTTCCTTTTTTCCATCCGGAAATTGTATCAACTTTATTCAAAGCAATTAAAAAAGGAGTTTTATAAGTCTTCAAAATCTGCAACACTTCAGCTGTCTGTGGTTTAATCCCTTCTTTGATTGCCACAACTAAAATTGCTAAATCAGCTAAACTCCCCCCTCTTTTTCTTAAATTTGTAAAAGCGGCGTGTCCTGGTGTATCTATAAATAAAAATCCTGGAATTTCCAATTTAATTCCTTTTTTTTCAATTAAAGGACAAGTCTCTTTTACTCTTTCCAAAGGAAATTTAGTATAAGATATTTTTTGTGTTATTCCTCCAGCTTCTCCTTCCTGAACACTTGTTCCTCTAAGCTTGTCAAGAATTGTCGTTTTGCCGTGATCTACATGTCCGACTACTGTTACTATTGGTGAACGTAGAGTTTGATTTTTGTTTTCCATATTTATTTCTCCTGTTGATCATATTTAAGGTAAGAAATATAGAGTTAAAAGCTTTTGCATAAAGCAAGATTATATTTTCTTTCTAAAAGATACAATTTAAATATACTATAACCCTAATTTAAGCATAAAAAACAAAATAATAATTAAAGATTGGGAAAAACTTGTTGGAAAAAACCTCCCCACTATAAAGATAGAAACATCTACAAAAAACATAAATTGGATTTTTGAATTATTGGGATGGAAAGAAAATGCCAGAAAAACCAATTGAACTAGGAAGGTTTGGTTTTGGAATCAGAATAATAAGAAATCAAGACAGTAAAGTAGAATATCAAACTCAAAGTGCTAATCGAGGCGTTCCTATAGAAATAGTAATAATGCAAATGAAGGCTTTTTTAAATAAATTAGAAAATGAATATTTTGACAATTTTGATAAGAATTCCTCTCAATTTAATGGAAACGAAAAATAAAAATCAACTTTTTAGACTTTGAGAGAAAAATTAAATCAGACAAATATAACATTCTTAAAATGTTTAATTATTAAACCTGATTCAGAACTCCTTTCAAGATATTCAATCCATGCATAAGCATCCATAGCATATTTATTCATCATCCATTCATTTCATCTTCTTTAGTAAATGACCCAATACCCTTTGCTACTCCAAAAAAACTTTTCTTAACTTTTCCTATTTCAATCTCCACAACTATCTCTGGCTCTAAATCTTCTGTTTCAACAACCTGCTTAAGTATAGTAACAACTAAATATCCTCCTATTTTTCGAACTTTAGTTAATGCTTTCATTTTATATAATCTCATATAGAATTTAATTATATTATGTACTATACAAGACTACTTGAATCTTTCCATCTATCAAATCTCTTCGTTTTTACATTTTATCCCAAACAAAAAAACAAGCCGGATAAAAAACAGAGAGGTATTATTCTTAGCTTGATTTCTTCCTGTAGAAATATTCAAATATGTCATCGAAAGCAGCTTCAAGTTCAGAGGGTGATGAAAAATCCTTCCCTGTTGCAAGGCATGACTGGATACAGGAGGTATAAAGTTCTCCTCTCCAAGTTACAGGGTTTCTCTTTGAATTTTCGTTCCATCTGATTAAGCCTACATCCACTACAGAATATACTGCTAAAAAATCTTTCTCAACAACACTCCAAACATATTCAAATCGATCATTTATAATTTCTCCTGACTTTCTAGTAAAAGATGGCCCCCCTAAAAATTCCTGGAAATAATTCACTATATATTCTATTAGAAAATTTAACCAAAACACAATCCCACTCTTTTACTGTCGGTAAGCTAAAATATTCCTTTCGTTTTCTATCTTCCTGCTCTTGTGCAAACCTTCTCTCTTGATCGACTTTTTTGCGTATATCTTCAGTACTCATAATTATTTTATCTCTTCCACTTTGAATATAGTAAAAACCTACATAGCCTCTTCGCCTATATCTCCTACAGTATTATCAACAACTTCATCAACAACTTCTTCATTTCCAATATTCTCTATATTTTCATTTTTTTTATCTTTAGTTACGCTCATCCCTTTATTATCAATTCCTTCCATTAATTCCTTCTCTTCAATAGAATTAATTGCCTGTTTAAACAACTTAAATTGTTCTGCAGGAATTCTTGTCCCAGATTTTGTAAAACCAGTATATCTCTCTCCTCTAACAAACTCCCGTATTGTAACTCCTCTTTTTCCACCAAAATCATCTATCCTAATAACTATGTCCGTATCAGCATTCTTAGTTATTCTATCTATATCCTTTTCCATACTTTTATTTAGTATGGAAGATATTTAAATATTCGTATGATTTCCTGATTATAAAATGCCAATCAAAACCTTTATCTACTCACAACTAGAAACCCTTGCTCATAAATCACTTCTTCAATTCCCTCCAGAAACAGCTCACAATTTAGGCAAATTGGCAATAAAACATCAGATTTTTGCACCAGGCCAGTATATAACTCAACAAAAACCAAATCTGTTCGATTTTGAATTAAATAATCCTTTAGGTTTAGCTGCTGGTTTCGATAAAAATGGTGAAATTTCAGATCAGATTGTAGATTACGGATTTGCATGGACAGAAGTTGGTAGTATAACATATCACGGCTGCGAAGGTAATAATCAACCGCGATTATTTAGAAAACAACCTTCAACCCTATTAAATAGAATCGGTCTAGCAGGCCAACCCGCACATCTAATTATTGACAGGCTAAAAAATACAAAACAACCATTTGCGATTAATATAGCAAAAACCCCTAAAGTAGAAATTCAGGGAGATAAAGCAATTGAAGACATAAAAAGTATCTACAAACTAGCAATAGAAAATCTTCCTCGAGAAAAATTAATTTATACCGCATTCGACATAAGCTGCCCATCGACTTTAGACGGCAAAACTTTTGAAGCTCCAGAAAATTTAGAAGCTCTTTTATTAGAAATAAAAAAAATAAAAGCACAAACGCCAATAGTCTTAAAATTATCTCCAAATCTAGAGTCAAAACAATTAAGAAAAATAATTGAAATAGCAGATGATAAAGTAGATGGTTACATTTGTGGGAATACATATCAGATCTACGATCAAACACAAGGTTTTTTAGGTTTAAGCGGACAAGAATTAAAATCTTACACAATAAATCTGATAAAAACAACAAGCGATTTAACAACTAAAATAATAATTGCTTGTGGAGGTATTTCAACAGGCAAAGACGCACTAATCGCACAACTATACGGTGCAGATTTTTTCCAAGTTTTTACAGGTTTTGTATATGGTAAAAATTCTGGTGTAAGATTTGCCCATAAATTACTAAATGAATTCTATAGATTAAAACAACAAACTGAAAATGTAAGAACTTCAATTAGTTAAAATCTAGAGTTTGTTAATAATATGAATTAATCTCGTATATAACTCGTCTCTTCTTTCAATTAATCT
>CAYJSG010000025.1:0-11123 GCA_964372815.1 Candidatus Woesearchaeota archaeon | reverse complement strand
TTTCTTTCATATCACTTCTAAGATTATTTATGTCTTCTTTGACTTTACTAAAACCTTCTTTTGTGTAATAAATAAATGAGTTAAATCGGCCTTCGAATTTCCCTCTGGTATATTTTGCTTTAAAGACATACAAAACTAGTCCGATAACCAATATTGTTAAAAAGTCTATAATAGTCGGACTATCTCCAAATATTTTCCACAGAAGCATAAATATCGCTACTAGAAATGAAATTATCACTAAAATCGTTAATATATCTTCTATTATATCTCTTTCCATTTTAGCCTTTGATTGTAACAATTAATAATAGCAGGATTATAATTGTAATCAGTATCATTATTATAATATTTTCTAAGATAAGAAGATTAAATAGTTAATTATTTTGATCCCGAAAGATAATTGTAACTATTATTTAACCATTAATTTCGCCTCTAAATAGCTTGAAATATGCAAAAATCGAAGAAATAATGGATAGAATTTTAAGATTGTCTGTGAATCAGCAGGTATTAGTTAGCAAAATTGGCAGTGAGATTTATAATATTGAAATAATCGGTAAAGAAGGTGAAGATATTCCTTATGTTGAGCTAAAGATCAATCCCAGTAGCCGTGAATATGGCATTCTTCATGTTACAGAAGAGACCAAAGGATTTTTTCCAGGATATAGGAGGCAATTTGTTTTAGAAACAGATGTTAAACCATTTGTGATGCACTTAACTGCAAGTGAGGACGGCACAGAAATCGGAAGTGAAGAAGGAGGTTATCTTTGTCATCCTAAACAAGCAAAGTAGAAGGAAGGCTTTTAGCATACGCTCCTGATGCAGACAATCACATTAAGGGATCTTTTAAAAGATGGTTTGACGCTCATCAAGAAGTTGAGCCAAATAATTATGTAAGAGTATATCGAGTTCATTCTGAATCTTTCAGACTGGAATCAAATATTTAGAATCAAACATCTAAAACAGCTTGGGCCTCAAAGCCGTTGTCGGTTTTTTTAATATACATTTCTGCGTAAGTTGCTGCTTTTATGTGATCTAAATCTTTGTAATTTGAGGCTTTGTCGCCGAATAGTTCTGCTTGAAGATTATATCCGCGAATTGTGACTTTTGCTTTTGTTGTTATGAAATTTTCCGCGTCTAGAAGATAGATAATTTCATCCATGAAATTGTAGAAAAGAGATTCATAATCTGTGCCGGAAACAGACATTATCCTGCCCTTTGATGGTTTAATTTTTTGTCCCCTTGATAAATATTCAGCTATTGCCAGAATTGCATTTTCAAAAACTTCATTTAAAGTTTTTCCATATACTTGGAATTTTATGTCTGCTGTATGCTCTAGGAATTGATATTTCATAATTATTGATAGTTAATTAAATTTATAAATTTGAGTTTTTTCTTAATTATATGAAGATTTTAGATTTATTAATTTTGATTGTATTGTTTGTGCTTTTAGGTATCGGAATTTATTTTTTATGGACTAATTTACCTTTACCTGCAGAACCAGTTTCTTTTGAAGAGTATAAAGTGAATCTTAAGGAAATAAGAAATTTTAGTAAATTTCAATTTTATCCCAATATGAGATATAGGAATGAAATAATTAGTTACAGCATATCAGAGAGTTGTGACGAAGCTAAAAAGAAAGATGTTGAAAGAGCATTTAATTTTATAGCTGAAAAAACTGTGCTGAAATTTTATAATAAAGCCAGAGGAGAGATAGATGTTCTTTGTTCTAATATTACTCCAAAGCCGGAAGAAAGAGGACATTTTGTTGCTGGCGAGGGTGGCCCCTCTGAAATTATTAATACTACTAATTATGCAGTTATTTTGTCTGGAAAAGTTTCTTTATATAGAAGGTTTAGAGAATGTGTTAAGCCAATAATTGCAATACATGAGATATTGCATGCACTAGGATTTGACCACAATAGCAATTCTAATAGCATTATGTATCCTGTAGCAGAGTGTGGGCAAGAATTTGATAATTACATAATAGATGAAATAAATCGGCTTTATAGTGTTGACTCAGCACAAGACCTAGTTATAGAAAAAATTTCTGCTAAAAAAAGCGGGAGTTATTTGAATTTTGAAATAACTGTAGGAAATTTTGGATTAAAAGATTCTGATAGCTCTAGTTTATTGGTTTCTACAAATGGAGAAGAGATTAGGGAATTTGAGTTGAATAAAACAGAAATAGGAACTAGAAAGATTCTACAGGTTGAAAATTTAAAAATACCAAGGAATACAAATATCCTGAATTTTGAAGTTTTATCTAATGAAAGAGAGTTAAATTTGACTAATAATAAAGTTGAAATTGGAATAGGTGAAAAGCAATGATTAGAGAAGATTTAAATAGTTTTTAATTTTTATATATTTAAGGTGATTTATTAAATGTAAAATGGTAGAGAAAGAGCAGTTAATAAAGGAAAAATTTGATCATTCTGGAATTTTCGATTTTAAAGGAATATATAGTTATGCTTTCCAGTGGCTGCAGGATGAGGGTTATGGAGTTATCGAGGATAAATATTCAGAAAAAATTTCTGGAAATGCAAGAGATATAAATGTAGAATGGACTCTTTCTAGGACATTATCTGATTATTTTAAGATAGAGGCAAAGATTAAATTTGAGGTAAGTGGTTTAACAGATGTTGAAGTTGAGATAGATGGACAAAGAAAACAGACAAATAAAGGCAAGATATCTATGGAGATAAAGGCATTATTAAACAGGGATCCTGAAAGTAAATGGGATACTAATCCTTTTTCCAGATTTTTAAGAGACTTATATGATAAATATGTTATACCTAAAAGGATTAATGATATGAGATATACTGTTATTGAAGATATGCAGGATTTTAAGGAAGAATTAAAGGCGTATCTGGAGTTAAGTGGAAGAAGGTAGGTTATTTTTTTAGAGTATACAAATATTTATATAATAATTTCATAGTATGATAGCATGAAACTAAAATTTGGTTTGATATTAATTTTAATTTTAGCAAATATTTCATTTGCACTAGCTGAATTTGATTTGGATATTGAGATTAGAGATAATGGATCAGTGATAATATCTGAATTGAATAACCCTGCTGTTTTTGAATTTATTATTACAAATAATGGCAATGGTGATTTTGCTGAAATTTATACTTTAGTAGGAGTTGCTATGAGCCCAAAAGGAACTTTTGAAATCCCTAACGGGAAAAGTATTATAGAAGTTATGGCATATCCTGGAAAGGAAATTAGAAATAGAGAAGGAGCTTATTCTTTTGAATATCAAATAAGAGGGCAAACTAGAGGAATATTTAAAGGAAAATTGAATATTAAAGTTGTGTCTTTAAAAGGGGCACTAAGCCTAGAATATAAAAATATTCATCCAGATGATAACAAAATTGAGATTGGTATTAAAAACAATGTAAACGCTTACTTAGATAATATCAATGTTAATTTTGCTTCTGCATTTTTTGATTTTTCTAAAGAAATTAGTTTTGATCCTTTTGAAAATAAAAAAATTGAATTTGAAATAGATGAAAAGAAAACTTCAAAATTGGTTGCTGGCCCATATATAGTTAATGCAATAGTTAAAGTTGCTGATAGTAGCATTAGATTTGAGGGTGTTGTTAATTATCTTGAAAAAGAGGGAACTTCTATTGTTAAAGAATCTTCTGGATTTTTAGTTAGAAAGACAACTGTAACTAAAGTTAACGAGGGCAGTGTGCCTGTTAATGCAATGATAGAGATAAGAAAGGATATTATTTCAAGACTTTTTACAAGTTATTCTTTGGAGCCCATAAAATCTGAGAGAGATGGTCTGGTTGTTAAATATGAATGGGAAAGAAAAATATATCCTAGTGAGGATTTTAGCGTAACTACAACTACGAACTATACATTTCCTTTTATATTAATTATTCTGGTTATTGTAATCGCTTTTTTAGTGAGAATTTATACTATGACAACATTAGTTTTACGTAAAAAAGTTTCCTTTGTTAAGACTAGAGGAGGAGAATTTGCTTTAAAAGTAAATCTTTATATTAGAGCAAGAAAAGATGTTAGAAATATTCAGGTAATTGATAGAATCCCTCATATGGCTAAATTATATGAGCAATTTGGGAGAAAGCCTGATAAGATTGACGAGCAAACTAGAAGGCTAATCTGGCATATATCTCGCCTGAATAAAGGAGAAGAAAGAGTTTATTCTTACATATTTTATTCTAAAGTTAGAACTGTAGGAAGATTTGAACTTCCTTCTGCCGTTGTATTATTTGAACAAGATAGTGAGAAAAGAGAAGTTTGGTCTAATAAGACATATTTTGTTAGTGAGCTAATGGGAGAATGATATGAATAAAACCTTCTTTGTGGATAAAGATGAGACTATTATCGATAATTCTAGATATCCTGAAATAAGAGAATGTTTTAGAGACTTAAGCGCGATAGGAATTGACGGCTAATTAATATGTGCTGCAACGATCATATACGTTAAATTATGGTTTAATCTTTCTATTCCTTCAAATGTATAAAGATGGAAATTTGGAGAGTTTATCATAAAGTATTTTAATGTCCAGACAGAATCTTCTTTTTTATATTCAAAACTACTAGAATACCATTCTCCCAAATAATCTTTTTTTGTAGAGATTTCTACAATGACATTATCATATTTAGATTCTTTTTCTATTAATAATCTAAAGTAGTTTTCTCTTTTATTAAGAGTTAGATTTCTTGCTCTTCCTATTGGGATTGAGCCTGGTATCCAGATACATTTTGGGAAGGTTCCTGTGGAATTTGTTTCTGATAGAATATCCTCAATTGAATTGTAGGTAATTTCATTCAATATTTTGAAAAATCTTTTAGTCTTTATTATCCTTCCATTTTTATCGGGAATAGATTTTTTTATCGGAGGTTTTCCTAAGTTTTTTTGGACTTTGCTGAAATCTTCAAATGTCAATTCTTCAAGACAAAAGTGACTTTTCATAATTTTTTTAGTTTAATTAAACTTATTAATTTAATTGTGTAAAAAATCTAATCTGAAAAGTTTTAAATAGCTAGTGAAATTTAGATTTTTGTCCTCCCGTAGCTCAGTGGTTAGAGCGTCCGGCTGTAGATAATTGAAGTTGAAAAACTTTATGATCTAACGTGGACATTCCATTAAGGATAAGGATGAAACGCGATCGGCTCCACTGAATAAACTGGGATGCTGAAAAGCAGAACCCGGAAGATCCCCAGTTCAATTCTGGGCGGGGGGATTTTTTATTACTAATTATTGGTTGAGTATTATGAAGTTTTAGGTAATTGGTAATTATTTTATCAAATATTATTCATATATAAATCAATTAGATTTAAAAATAGCCTTTTTATTTAATATTATGGAATCTAAAGCTTCTGCAGAATTTAAAGATTGTTTCGATATTAATACAAGCGACATGGGATACAGAAGTAATATTTGCAGGATGACTTCTGAATTAGATGGTTATCCTGTTAGATATAATGATAATATTACGGGCGGGATAAATAGGGTTTATCAAGAATATAATTATACCGGTTTACTTTTGAAAGCTGCAGGTACAGCTGTCTATAAAAACTCTTCTCTAAAACTACATGTAACTACTAATGATAGATGTAAATGGTGGAATATGTTGGAATCAGCTGTAATTTCTGGTTTTAGATATACTCCTTTAGCTGTATTGTATCCCTGGGGAGAAGATAAATATCAGCAATTAATAAGAGTTTATAGTGAGAAAATAGTTGATGAAAAAAGTATAAAAGAATTTTTGAGCAGATTATCATCGAATATGGAAAGAATTGGATCGTTAAAAAAAGCAGGAAAGATAATTTGATTTGTTTTGTTCGTTTAATTATCAAAGGAAATATTTAAAAACCAACTTTCTTAGTATTTAGAAACTCTAAGGGGTTGAATAAAAGATGAAAAACAAAAAAACCATGTCTGAAGAGGAAGAAGAAGATGAGGAAGAGTCTGATGAAGAAGACTCTGACTCTGATGAAGAGGATGAAGATGACGACTCTGATGACGAAGACGATGATGAGTCGTTGGATGAGGACGAGGACTCTGATGAAGAGGATTCATTAGATGAAGACAAAGAGGAGATCTCTGATAAAAAAGAATCTTTTGAAGAATAGTTTTACTTCTTCCAATTTTTTAGCTTTTGATTTTATTTTTTAATTTCTAATTTGTTAGATATTATCTTATATTTTTACTTTCAGCAACAATCAAGGCATGGAATTCATTAAATAGTTTGTAGTCTTTTGGAAGATTTTTATGAAAGAAGTTCTGCCATTCGTCATATGTTTTAAAATTTATTTTCAGAAGTTTATTCATTAGTCTTTTTGTATAAGAATCTATTACAAAAATTGGTTGTTTGTGAGCATAAAGGAGAATTGAATCGGCTGTTTCTTTACCAATTCCCCAAATAGAAAGAAGTTGCTCTCTCGTCTGAATTTTTTTATTATTGATATAAAATTTGCAGAATTCTTTTAGTTTTTTGGCTTTTTGATTGAAATAGCCTGAACTTCTTATTATATTAGCTAGTTGAGCTTTTTTGGTTTTTAGAATTGCTTTAGGATTTAGAAGATTCTTATTTTGTAAATTTTCTAGGACTTTTTCTACATTTTTCCATGAAGTATTTTGTGTTAGGATTGCTCCGATAAAGATTTCAAATTTTTCTTCTTCTTTTTTTGGATATTTGTAGTTATTTTGATGATATTTTCCTTTAATTGGCCACCAGCCTTGATGGCTGTGTTTTTTTAATAAGTCATTGTAAATTTTTAAAAGTGTTTTTTGGTGTGACATAGATCTTTTTATTATGATGAATATTTAAATGTAGAGAAATTTCTGATGTGGTAGGTTCACGTTCGAAGAAATTTGGAGGCTCACTCAACGCCTTCGGTTTGGTAGGTCCCATACCTTGATACAAATTCTTTAATCTTTCCTTCTTTAGTGCGAAAATCAAATTCTTGTTCTAAAATTATTTCTAGAATTTTTCCATTGTCAAGATGGATATATACATCATGCCGACCGTGTTTTACAAGTTGTTTTTCACTCCTAGATATGAGCTTATACTCCCCGCACTTCTTACATGTACTCTCTTCAGGCATCCATAAATTTCCTTGAGGTCCATAAGGTAGTTGTTCTCCAACTCTAAATTCTCGCATGCAAGTAGGCTCTGCCCCGCTATAATAAGGATTAGTCCATTTGATTTGAATCTCAAGTTCACTTTCTTCTTTTGTGACTGGGCACCTTAATGTTACATAAATAGTATCGTATAAGCCCATATATTATATCATTCTAATAGACTATAAAAAACTTACGCTCGCTCCGAACTCTACTGATTTTCAGCCCCTACCTCGCATTGCTGGTCTTTGGACAGATGTTTCAAGGCTCATTACGATTTTTGCCCCAAAGTGCTCGTTATCTATTCTTAAGATAATTGCTTGCACCTGCTTGAAACCTCGAACGTCAAAAATATTTTTTATTATTCTTTATCACCATTATACTTAAAAATACCTTATGTTGTTGAAAGATATGGTGGAAAAGCAGCCAGTTTATATTTTACCGGAGAATGTTTCTAGAACGATAGGGAAAGACGCGCAGAGGAATAATATATTGGCTGCTAAAGTTGTTGCCGATATTATTAAGACTACTTTAGGGCCTAAAGGAATGGATAAAATGTTGGTTGATTCTACTGGAGAAATAATAGTTACGAATGATGGTGTTACTATACTGGAAGAGATGGAGATTGATCATCCTGCTGCAAGGATGATGGTTGAGATTGCTAAAACGCAGGAGAGTGAGGTTGGTGATGGGACAACTACTGCTACTCTACTTGCAGGAAAATTGTTGGAAAATGCGGAAAAATTATTAGATAGAAATGTGCATCCTACTGTTATTGTTAGAGGATATAGGAATGCAGCGGATAGGGCGATTCAGATTTTAAATGAGATTTCCATGCCTATAAATGATAGAGAGGTATTAATTCAAATAGCTCAAACTGCCATGACTGGAAAAGGAGCTGAAGGGCATAAAGAGTTGCTGGCTGAACTGATAGTAAAGGCAGTAGATCAAATTGCTGTTGGAAGGGAAATTGATAAAGATGATATTAAAATAGAAAAGATAAAGGGTGAGGGTGTGGAAAATAGTGAACTTATCTCAGGGATTGTTCTTGATAAAGATAGAACTAACAGTGAAATGCCAACTAAGATTAAAGACGCAAAAATTTTATTGACTGATTGTGCATTGGAATTAAGAAATCCTGAAACAGAGACGAGGATTTCTGTTTCAACGCCTGAACAGTTAGATAGTTTTATTCAATCAGAGGAGAGATATTTAAAGAACCTAACTGATAGAATTGTTTCTTCTGGGGCAAATGTTATTTTTTGTCAGAAAGGAATAGATGACGTGGCTCAATATTATTTGGCTAAAGCAGGGGTTTTTGCTTGCCGTAGAATTCCTAAAAGTGATATGGAGAAACTTGCTCGTGCTACAGGAGGAAAGATAATCTCTAATTTGAACGATATCGAAGATAAATTTCTTGGAACAGCTGAAAATGTTGAAGAAATTAAAAAAGGAGAGAATAATATGACTTATGTTAGAGGATGTAAAAATCCCCGTGCAGTTACTATTGTTATTAGAGGCGGGACAAGTCATGTTGTTGATGAAATTGAAAGAGCTGTTAAAGATGGATTAGGAGATGTAATTGCGGCTGTTAAGAGCGGGAAGGTTGTTGCTGGCGGTGGTGCTGTTGAATTAGAATTAGCGAGAAGGCTAAGAGTTTTTGCTCGAACACAGGGCGGAAGAGCTCAATTAGCTGTCGAAGAATTTGCTAATGCTTTAGAATCTGTTCCAGAAGCATTAGCTGAAAATGCTGGTTTAGATCCGATTGATATCTTAACTGAATTGAGAAAAAGACACGAAGCCGGTTTGTATAATCAGGGCTTAAATTTATTTAATGATAATATCGAGGATACTTTTAGTGCGGGAATTGTTGAACCTTTAAAAGTTAAGACGCAAGCAATTCAGTCTGCGTCTGAAGTTGCAACAATGATTTTAAGGATAGATGATGTTCTGATTAGTCGCGGAAATAGCAATCAGATAAAAAAAGGCGTTAATAAAGGAGGCGTTAATGATTATGAGGATGAATAGAATCTATAATTTATTCTTATTAGAATATTTTTTTCAGGAAGTTATATATGGGGATTTTGTATGTTGAAAGATTAGGTGAAAAATTTTTATCTCGAATACAACCCAATTAACTCTGTCTTTTCAAGAACATGACTTTGCATGGCGTTTTCTACAATTGATTTTGTTGAGGATGGTTTAATTTTTAATGGGACATCTAAAGCATAGAGCTTAAAGAAATATCTGTGTGTGCCTGACGGTGGACAAGGGCCAGTATAGGAGTTTTTATTTAGGCTGTTCCATCCTTGTATTGAATTATCTGGAACAGAATTTTCTTGGATTTCTGTTGTAGTAGGAGGAATATTAAAAACAATCCAATGATCAAAAGTTCCTGAAGGTGCGTCTGGGTCGTCTATAATTAAGATTAAAGCTTTTGTGTTTTCAGGAATGTTTGAAATTTCTAAAGGTGGATTGATATTCTCGCCTTCACAGGTGTATTTTTCTGGGATTCTTTCATTATTATTAAATATTGATGTTAGTTTCATTGTTTGTTGTGTTGTTTCAATTTCTTGGTTTTGATTTTGTATGTTATTATTAGATTTTGAAGAGAATATAATTATTAAAATTATTGTTATTATTACTAAAATTGAGATTAATGCGGGTTTTTTCATATGGTTTTTAGGGAAATAAACTTTATAAACAATTCCCCGATGCGGCATCGGGGAGTCGGCCGGTTCCGTTCGGTTTTCTATTTCTTACGGAAATATCGTTTAGCAAGTCAGTTGAGACAGTCTTCCCCCTACCACGATACCACGATGGGGAGACGTGGGAAGCGAAGAGGGGTCAACCTCCCCCCCCCTCAACTCCTCACGGAAACTGACCCCGAGAGCACCGCGGCGGAGGTTACAGAGTGGCTTCAGCGCCGCCCCCTCTGCCCCTCTGCTCGAACCGCCTGACGAACTCGTCGAGGGACACGCCGACTGCCTTGCAGACCTGCCTCAACTCCAGGAGATCCAGGCGACGCTCACCTGTCTCATACTTCGAGACGAAAGACTGAGGCTTCTTCAGGCGCTTTGCCAGTTCTATCTGCGTAAGTCCTGCCTCTTCACGTACTTGACGTTACTACTAGTCGGGGCGTCATCGCCACCGTCAGCGTCGTTGGTGTTCTCGGTGTTGGTCTTTCTGCTTTTCTTCTGATGTCTGCTCGTCGAGCGGCGTGCTACATCCTTGCCCTTGATGCGCTGACTTCAGTTTACTGCTTGACTTCCTGCCAGCCTCTTGCCATCCTCCTGAGCTCGCGGCCCAGGTTCGGCTTCAACTTGTGGTGAGCCAGGGTTACCCGGAGGCGCCGTGTCAGGCACATGTTCGAATCAGTCAGAGATGCGGGTCTGGCGAGGCTTCGTACACGACCTACCCGAGAGTGCCAGTTCCAGGTTGCGATCCCCCGCCGCAAGGGGATTTAGCACCAGTTCAACGTCCAAGTCGCTCGCTGGATTGATGCGTTTGAGCTAACCGCGGCGGGTGTTAGACGCACAACTAATCCCTATTCACAAATAGGTTGCCGAAATATCTCTCCCTGCTTAGTTATAAAGAAATCCTCGCAGTGTTGTATGCGAACCGTGTAGTTATCGATAAACCGATATGAAAACTTTTCTTTGCTTACATCCGGGCACATTCTGAGCAGCTCATCTCTCAGTGTAGTGTTTTGGAGCGTCTTATTCCAAACCTGCATTGCCATTGACGATGAATCGATATTGATCCCTAGCAGAAGAACCTTGAACGGGAACCGACACTTATAGGGAGCGCGCCTGAACTCCTTCTTTTCTGCCAAGATCATCACAATAACAACTATAATCAAGATAGCTATTACTATGATAAACACGCGCAATAGAATAACGTTTCGTTTCTCCATCTACTTAATGTGGTCATTACTGTTTATAAGGATATTGAAGGGGACTGTCATTGTGCTATACGAAAAATATTTCTCAAGGACAAAATTAATGTCTTAATGAAATTC
>CAYJSG010000024.1:0-11161 GCA_964372815.1 Candidatus Woesearchaeota archaeon | reverse complement strand
CTTAATCCATTACCTCGCAAACTCAACCTCTTCCCTCTCAACCTTATTATGCCCAAAATTAACAGTTAATGGTATTGAAATGTCCTTCTCTACCCTTTAAACTTAATTCGCAAATAAATATACTCGTTTTCCGAGCTGCAATAATATTCAAACACTCGCGAACTCCCTACAACAAAAACCATTTCCAAGCAGGAATCAACTTTATAATTCCCTCCTCAACCCTTATCTTCTTCTCATCATTTTTAGTTATAACCAAACCCTCATTCGTGTTAAACTTCCTCATGAAGTTCCTCATAGGTTTAATATCACTCGAATTTATCTTTTCCTGATATTTAACTTCGATTGGATAGCCCTCTGCTATAATATCAACCTCTCCGCTGTTTTTCCAGAAAGATATCGCCCTTATCTTATTTACAACAGCCGTTTCCATCATCTTGCCAAAAAAAGCCTCGTCTGCTCCAGATTTATATAAAAAAATAAGAGCATTATCTGCTGGATATGCTTTTTTCAGTTTTCTTAATGTAGTACTTCCTCTCCTATAATTGCCTAATAATCTAACTAAAAAGCTCTCCTTTAAATAAATTATATAATCCCTAATAACTCTCCTATCTTTTCCAAATTGTTTACTTAAAGACTGATACTCCAAATACATCCCTGGATTGGACGATATTAATTCCAAAATTGTTATTAAAAACTCTGGATCATCAATATTGAAAATTTTTGGTATATCTTTATAGATTATTTTATCAACAACTAATGTTCTAATATAATCTTTTATTTCGCTGTCCTTCTCTAAAGAAAACATCTCTGGAAACCCTCCCTTTAACATATATCTCAAAAAAAACGGTCTGATTTTCGTTTCATACTTAAAATATTTTTCCATGACATTATGAATCTCCAAATACTCCCTAAATGAAAAAGGATATGATGCAAATTCAAATATTCTGCCAGCTAACGTTTCCTTAGTCTTCTTCCGTATGAACAAAGATTCAGATCCGCTTATTAAAAATTTCATCTTCGGATACAGATCATAGTATTTTTTAAGTTCGTTTTCCCAATTTTGACATTTTTGTATCTCATCTAAAAAAACATATACTCTCTTTTGCCTAAAGTCCTTTAAATGAATCTCCTTATAACTATTTATAACATCATCTATACTTACTGTTAATTCGTCAAAGGAAAAAAATAAAATGTCAGAAGGATCTATTTTATCCTTTATTAATTTCTGTATTATCTGATATAAAATTGTAGTTTTTCCAGTCCGCCTCAATCCAACTAATGCGAGAATAAACCTCCTTTCCAAAGACCTCTCTACTTCAAAATAGATTGGTCTCTTAAAAGGTAAGGCCAAATCTTCGTCCACTTTCCCAGCTAACCACCACGAGTTAAACTCTTCCAATTTCGACTTTTCCATGTTAATGATACAAGCATAAGAATGTACATATTTATAAACTTTGTGGTCATTACAATGCACATATTTCTAGATAATCCAAACTCTCTATCAGAACCACTTCCCCAGCGCCTCCTGCTTTTCCTTCTCCTTCCCAAAAATGCTTTGTATGTACATTTCTGTTAATTCCAAGCTCTCCAACAAATACGGCGAAACATTATAAACTCTGGCCAAATCCAAAGCTTTCTGCATATATTTTAATATGCTCCCTTCTGTAATCGTAAAAATAATTCTTCCTCCACATTTTGTACATTGCCCGCCAAGAGGCGGTCTTCTATACTTATTATTACAATTAACACACCTAAAAATCTGCATAGAAAATTTACGTAAATTACCTCTAATATCTCTAACAAAATGTCTTTCTATAACTAATCTAGCAACATCACCAGCATCAACAGCCCTGATCTTATCACATAAAGCCATCATTCTATCTACCTTTTCATTCATTGTAGGCAAAATTTTATAAGAAGAATTCAAAACACAATTATTAAAGTCATAACAATCATGAGTAAATAAAACCCCTATAAAAGGATTCTTTCCACTTTTCAATCTGGATTTGACATTATCAACATTAACTTCAGAAGAATGCTTTCCCTGTTCGGCAAATTCATATAATTCTAAAGGATATTTCCCCAATTCAAAATCCAGAATCTGATCATCGACATCGCCTGCTCTAATGCAAACATTCAAAACTAGGGGCGTATCTTGTGTTCCTCCCCTATGTGCAGGTAAAAATTTTCTAGAAAAATTAAGCAGCATGTCCATTAATAAAATTATCGCGCATTCATCACCATCTGCGTCTCTTCTCATTGCCGCATGCATATATGGGCTTGCTAAGAAAGTCTGTGTTTTAGAAAATCCAATAATCCTCCCAACGGTCGCAGTACAGATATGCGGCGCAATACAAGCAACCAAAATTCCAGTCAAATCCTCCCTCTTTCTTACATTAAAAAATCTTCCTAAACTATAAATTTTCTCTAATTCTTCATCTACAAAATTACAAATTCTCAAAATAACATCATCTGCTCTTTCATCATTTGAAACAGGACACGCTGGCAAAATAATATCATGAGGAAGCAATTCAAGAATTTGCTCCTCATTCTCCAATTCCTTTCCATAGACGTCATTTTCATATCCCATCGCTTTTAATTTAACAATGCTTGTTCCAATCTCTTTAGGCTTAAAATGAGTGATTGCCATCTCAGTCATGTCATATCTTATTGTCCCATCCTTATTTACATTTAAGCTGTATTTTGCCCGCAAAATCCCTTTAGCAAGCTCTTCGCAGCTATGATCTTTGCTGCTTGTTCCCCTAACCCCTTTAATCACTGGAATCATTCTTATTTCGTCATTGGACAATCCCAACTTTTTTCTAGCAATTTCAAAATAGTTCCTAATATCAATCTTCCTGCTTCTAAATTCTAATAACTGATCGCCATCAACATCTTTCTCAAAATAAAACTTGTCCTTAAAAGGTGAATATTTCAATTTCATACATTGTTCATTGCAATTCTCACATCTTGGATAAACTGTCTCCTTATCACATTTCTTACACCAATAAATAGGAAATTCAGCATAAACCCCTCCAACTTCCAAAGCGGCCTGAAAACTTCTAAGTCTGCCGCCTTCATCTCCAACAGGAAATAAAACGTGTGGGCTGCCTATCAATTTCCTCAACTTTGCCTTCTCAGGCCTCCCCATCCTTGCTCCAATAAAACTCCCCAATTTATCTTTAATTCTAAACTCACTTAACTCATTTATGCTCTCCAAAACATCTTCATCTCTAACACTCTTCTCACTTATATTCATAATCTTTATATTAAAATCCCCTCCTAAAATCCCTAAATTAGCAAATAGTGCTTTCATTTCATCCCCGTTAATAATCACATGTTCTAGGCTTACTTCATGCTCACACCCAATTAATTCTAATGCTCTTTTCCCTTTGGCAAATTTTTCTCTTTCCAAACTAGTATATGATAAAATTAATTTTTCTTCAACAATTCTCCCGCGTCTAATCCACTCTAACAGTTCTCCAAAAAACTCAAGCTCGATCGCCTTCCAATAAAAAATATAATTGGGATGTAACGGCACATTATACTCTCTACAAAACTTAACAGCCTCATCAAAACTTACTCTGAACTTATCAATCTCTCCAATAAAACCTACTTTTCTCAATTCCAATTCCCACCATTCCTCACAATATCCTGCTTTCAACAGTTCATAATTCCTATTTATAAAATCACCAAAAGAGATCAAGATATCTCCTAAATAAATAATCTCCTCCACTTTGTCATAGATTTTTTTAGCTTCTTCGAAATTTCTGATTTTCTTGACATTTCCATTTTCCAATTTAACAATCGGCCCTTCAATTTCATCACAAGCAGTTATAGCACATCCCTTAGTAGGTTTCTCAATTTTTAACTGTGTTCCAAAAGACAAAAAAGAGTCTGTGATTGCCATCGTAGCAGGATGAACTGCTGTTGCAGAAAATCCCCCTACTCTACCTCTACCATATCTCATCCTAAATCCCCCAGGTTTAGAAGGGTGGCATAAAACAGGCCTGCCGGCAACCAAATCCCTAATATATGTAGGAGTTTTATCTCCTCCTGTCTTGCTTTTCTTTTTAAACAATTCCACATATTTATCTAAGAAATCCCACCCAGTTGTCTTGAAACCTCGGGCCTGAAATCCTCTCAATAATCTCAATCCTTTTTGAGCCTTCTGCGCAAGCCCCTCTGAAAAAATCAAACACATCCCTCCTCTAATACGATTTGTCTCTACTCTGTCCAAATCTTTATAGTTAGAAACCTCCCTCTCCTCACTAGGGTCTCCATTAATTTCTATAGGGATATTTCCCGCTAAAAAAGCAATCTCCTCTTCTGTCGGTAAATATTGTAAATTAGTAACTCTTTCATGATAATCATAATTTTCAGTGATGTATCTCTTAACCTCATTATCATCGGGATCATATTTGGCAAATCCAAAACACTCTCTCAAATAATCAATTAACATTAAAACAACACAAGAAGCTGTTGTTCCAGCGCTTCTTATCGGCCCAGAAAAATAAGCGCAAATATAATCCTCGCCTTGTCTAGTCTTCTTAACTTTCAACTCGGTAAATCCTTCAATTGGAGAACTAACAACTCCTAAAGTAATATATGCAAAACCAACTCTAATTCCCGCGTCTATCGCTTGTAATAAACTCTCAAACTTACAAAATCTTTCCTTGGCAATCTCTTCAGCAATAACAAACGCCACAGCAATGTCCAATTGTCCATATTTCTTCTCCAATTCAAGAATCCTTCTCACAATTTTCTCATCCTGCAATTGTGGATATATGGTAGAAGTCAAACCTATAGCCTTCTCAGCCAAACTCATTGCTACCGGCACCTCAACATCAGCAATAGGATCCACTCCCTTCTTCCTCGCCTCTCTGGCCACACTATAACTCTCTCCAACCCTCTCCTGTATATGTTTAAAATACTCCTCTATTTTCATTTTTCACCTTACAAATTCAACAAACCAACAACTATAAAAATATTGTTGTATAAAAGTTCAATCTAGTAAAAACAATTAACTACCCTCAAATTCTTCTAATAATTCTTCCTTAAAAACTCTACCAAATTCCATCCATCATAAACATAAAAAGAACCCTCTACAAAATCTCCGTTAATATTTCCATATCCTTCTAAATATCTGTCTGTTCTTATAGCAATAACAAAACTCGCTACAATTATTAAAAAAACCGACATTATTCCGAAAATTAAACCTTCTCATTCACCAAAATCAAAAATCTTCAGCTGCCCTGTCTTCAAATTAAAAACAGGCACTTTACACGGATCAGGAATATTTCCCATCTTTTCCTCAAATGGAGTTTGTGCCTGCCAGCAACTTCCTGTAATAATCAAAACCCCATTATAATTTTCAATATCTAACCTATGAACCTCCCCAGTACACAAAATATCAGGCACCTCATTAATAACTAGGGGATCTTTTTCTGCATTTGGAATATAAACAACCTCTCCATGCGCCGGAGCTAGATGCCTTCTCTTTAACATTTCCCTAACCGCCTTCGCAGGACATTTGTGCGCCTTCATTAATCTCAAATATGGAATCTCGTTAATAAAACTATGAATACTCGCCCCATGGTACATCAAAACCTTAAACTCCTCTTCTCCTTCCAGCAATTTAACAAAACAAGGATTAGTAACCAAAACCAAATTCTCGATATCGTACAATCTCTCTCCATATTTCTTGCCAATAATGGGCTGCGGCTCTGCAACCCTGACAGCATCATGCTGTCCTGGACACATAAAAATCGTAATCCTTGTAGGAATCCTTTTCAAATATGAGGCCAGCAATTCATATTGCTCTCTCATGTTCTTCAACTTTAAAACGTTTTCCTGTCCTGGAAAGATTCCCACGCCATCAACATTATCGCCCACAAAAAAAATATATTTGACTTTCATCGCAACCTCATCATCACTATTAATCCATTTCAAAAATTTCTCAAAATTCTCTCCCAAATGCCTATCACTTCCACAATGCACATCACTCAAAAAAGCAATATTAATATCCTCCTTAAATCTGGTCTTCTTAAACAAAAAAGAGTCAGGAAAAAATATTTCATGTATAAACAATAAATCTCTGTTTCCAGAGGCCCGCACACCAACAACATCATCCAACTGCAATTCTCCTGCTAATTTAAACAACTCCTCTCTGTCTACCTTTACGATCCCGCTAATTTCCCCTGTTAAGTCCTCTAATTTAATTATAAAATTCTTATTTTTAGTTACTCTTTTCTCAACAATAAATCCAATAACAGAAACGTTTGCCCTTTCTCCTCCAATCTTATTAATTGAAACCAAATTTTGCTGTAATTCCGGACGATTCATCAATATTCTCTGTAAATTCTGATATCTTCCTCTAAAATGCCCGACAAAATCCTTAACTTCTAATTTCTTTTCAGGCTTTGTATCCGCATAAAATACCCTAAAATTCATGCTTTCTTTCTTCTCTTCCTCCTTTACACTAAACCTATCCACCACCTCTCTCTCTTTCCTCACTTCCAGACTTATCCCTAATTTAATAAAAGTATTTTCAATCAAATTTTTCTTCTCTCCATCTAGTCTACTAACCACGCTCTGCACGAATTCAACATTTTTATTTAATAAGCTCAAACTAATAAATTTCTGCCCAGACACCTTTTCGATATTTATTAAAAATTCCCTCGCGAAACCAGGCTCTAAACCATTTATCAATTCCAAAACACCCTTCTCCAACAACAGCCCTCTCTCCCTAATCAGCTTTAAAATCTCCTCTTCCATAATTTTCTCAATCTATTAAACTATAAAAAACTAAGCAACTAACTTAAAATAACAACACTTCTCCAAAAATATCCAATCTAAACCCCCAACCCCTCCATCAAAATATCTCTAGCTTTCTCCTTCACTCCAGAATTTAACATCAATTTAATTTCTCTAGTTCTGCCATGACGGCCTTTACTTAATACCCTAGCATTTATAATCCCCAACATATCAAACTCCGCAACTATGTCCCCTACACGGCGTTGTGTTAAAACCTCATTTTTTGTTCCCTCACAAATCTCCTGATATTTATTATAAACCTCTCCTGTAAAAATTCTATCATCGACCATTTCCTTGCTCTTCTTTCTTCTCTCAATTCTTATTTCGTCTAATTTCATTATAGCCCACAAAATCAATTGAAATTGTTTAGGCACACTTTCGATCACAGCCAGCATTTTATCTTTCTCTATTTTCTCATTCGCCAGATCAATATGTTTTAAAATAATTTTTTTAGCTCCCTCTCGCTCAGCCAACTCGCCAGCTACTCTAATTAAATCTAAAGCGCGCCTGGCATCCCCATGTTCTCTAGCTGCATAAGCAGCACATTTTGCAATTACGCCTTCTTCCAGAACACTCTCCTTAAAAGCCCTATCAGCCCTCTCCTTCAAAATATCTTGTAATTGTAGGGCATTATATGGTGGAAAAACTAATTCCTCCTCACCTAAACTACTCCTCACCCTAGGATCTAAATTGTCCATAAATGTCAGACTATTACTTATTCCCACTAAACCAATTTGAGCCTTCTTCAATTCGGAATTCATCCTAGTTAGTGTATAAATAAAATTATCAGAAATTTTCTTAACAGCCTGATCAATTTCATCCAAAACCAAAACAATTATCTGTTTTTTCACATCAATCATCTCAACAAATCGACTATAAACAACATCAGTCGGCAAACCAGTTGCGGGCACGCGACCTCCCAATAAATGAATTATTTCTGCAATAATTCTATATTCCGTATCAGCAATTTTCTTCATTTTACAATTTAAATAAATAAATTTCAGATTTTCAGAACCAATTTTTTTTACTTTCTCCAATAATTTCTCACCGACATGTTGGATACTTAGTGTCTTTCCAGAACCAGTTCTGCCATATAAAAACAAATTGCTAATTCTCTCTCCTCTCAAAGTAGGAGCTAAAATCGAAGCAATGGTTTCTACTTGTTCTTTTCTATGTAAAATAGCCTCAGGCATATAATTGGCCTGTAAAACACTTTTATCATTAAATAAATTATTATTCACATATACATCAAAAATACTATCTATTTTATTCATTTTCGCCTCTTCTCAATATTAGTAGTGTAAAAAACAAACGCTCTATTTAAACTTATCTGACTTATACCTTGATTTCCTCTAAAGATATTACCATTATCGAGATAAAATTCTTTTTTTCTCCTAACTAAAATTAAAAATTAACACACCTTCATTTCTTCTGGAAACCCTCAAAATATCTATAAATATCATTAACGACAGTCTATAAATATCATTAACAAGAACTAATATATATTCTATAATAATACTAATATAATATATATAATATATAATATAAAAATTTAAAAATCAAATTAAATCAAATTAAAATCTTCTTCCACTATTTAAATCTTCACAAACTTCCAAACGAAACCATGGGGTCACTCTCCCCATATTTCTTCATACCCTTCTAATATTTTTTCCCTCTATTACTACATCACCTATTTCAAACTACATATCTTAAACCACGGAAAACTTTATATATAACTTATTTTTATCCTTTCCATGCCTTTAGATAAAAAACCATTAAAAGCAATTATAGGTAAATTGGTAGTTACTAAAGAAGGAAAGCGTTTGGGTTTTGTAAAAGACATTACATTTGAAACGCGAACAGGAGAATTAATCCAAGTAGTCTTAAAAGACCCCACTCCCTACACCCGGAATCTTAATCTAGACATTTCATCAACTAAAGAAGCCTTAATCCCTTATAATACTATAATCGCCATTGGTGATTTTGTCGTAGTTTCTGAAGAAGATTTGCTCTAAACTAAATTGCTCCAAAAACAATACTCCCATCCGTTCCCCACAAAGGTAACATATTCATAACAAAACTAATTAAAGAAACAATAACACAAATAATAATTAATAACCTTACTTTACTATCTCTAACAAAAAAATAAACAATGCTAAAAATAATCCCAAAAATCAAATTAACTAATGGCCCGGCAATACTTACAAAAAATAATTCTCCTCTATTACTTGGTTCGTCAAAACTCGTAGAAGCAAGAGCTTTTCCTTCAAACCCAAAACTTAAATTACCCACACCAAAATCAAATTTAATTTCTGGTTCCAATCCAAAATTTTCAGCAGCAATATAATGGCCGGCTTCATGCAAGACAATATTTACTAAAAAAACATTAAGGCTTACAAATAAACAAATCAAAATAAAAAATATCTCCTTCGAAATCTCATATCCCATAACTTTTCCACTTTTAATTACTATAAAAATCTTTCTATTGTAATAACTATAAAGTAATACTATAACATATCACTAAAATATTATCAATTAATCTAATATCACAACCCTATAACAATCTTTAAAAACACTCTAGAATAATCCTACTAATGCAAATAATAGGTTTTAATTTTAAAAAAATTTTAGCATTAAAATCTCCTGATTTTAAAAGAAGTTCAATCAATACAAACATAGAATTCAAAGATGTCAATAAAGAAAAATTAGAGCTATTTAAAGAAGAAGAGGCATTAAAAGTTTCTTTTATTTTCACAGTAGAATATAAAGACGCGGAAGATAAAGAAACCAAACACGGTGAAATATCTTATGAAGGAGACATACTTCTTTCCACAAACAAGGAAGAATCAAAAGAAATCTTAAAATCTTGGAAAAAGAAACAACTCCCAGATAATATCCGTCTTCTTCTAATCAATTTCATAATCAAAAGATGCTCGATCAGAGCTCTTTCACTAGAGGAAGACCTTGGCCTCCCAGTTCATATACCGTTTCCCCAAGTCCAAAAACCCCAACAAGCTCAATAATATTTTCAATAAATTTTCATTTCTCTCTCTTTTCTAATCATCACAATTATCCACAGATAAAACTTCTTATTAAGAGAGATACTTCTTTTCTATAAGAGAAAAAATTAAATAGGAAGAAAAAATACTTCTCTTATGTATCCACCCCAAGAAAACCAAAAAGATATTTATGAAATAGAGATAGGCACACTTGTCATCACAAGAGCAAGTAGAGGAAAAACACCCATTTCTCTTCTCGAAGCAGAAAAAATGTTTCAAAATAGTAGCCCCATCAGTGCAAGAGATCTTATCTACGCACAAAATCATATTAACAGTCCCAGAGTAATATCCAAAAGAGATAGAACAAAAGTCGCTATCAAACTCTCAAAAGAAACACCACTCAATCATTCAATTATGATTAAAGAAACAGTAATTGTAACACCGTATAATAATTATTCCTATATTTTCACAAGAGGATCATTTCTCGTTGAAGAACTCCAGAAGATCCTAACAACAAACACTAGAGAAAGAGAACTCTATCTCCTAGAAGAAAGAGAATATATAAAGAAAGCAGAAAAAGAGCAGCAAAAACCTCTAGAAGAAAGAGCCTTATTTATTCTCAACAATCCTGCATCTATCATTCCCCTTATTATAAATAGAGAAAGCACAGATCTTGCGAAATGGCTCTTTCAAGACCAACTCAAATCTCTCCATGCCTGTCTTGAAAAACATCAAGAAACGCAATTCCTTTTCTATGGCGTAGAGCAAAGAGACCGAGATCCTCATCACTCTTTTGTAAGATTCCTTTGGCTCTCGCCGACCAATGACGAAAGGGACCCTCCGAGGAAAGATAGGGCATCTATCGGGAGCTATAGATTGGGACATGATTATTTCTATACAGCCCACAAAAAATAAACTTATCCCAACTTTCCCAATCTTCCAAAGTCCAACACCTTCAAACCTTCATCACTAACAACTCTCACATTAAATTTTTTATAATCAAATTTCCAAGCCATTCCCAGATCACTCTCCCTAGGATCGCTTCCTTCACTATATTCAAAAAAACTTGGCACAACTATCACATCTTTCTCTTCAAATCTTCCAACCAAAAAACACTTATACTTTTCCATTTTAATTCCCTCTTGTAATTTAACCGCCGGATGTCCGTGCCCCACAATCCAAGTTTTAATCTCATTATAATAAATCTCCTTAAAATCTTTATCCCCATGTAGAAAAGCAATCCCATCAATAATAAAAAAATCTTTCATCACAACTCCAGCTCTTTTCTTAACAATCGGTTCTAAAATGTTATCATGATTCCCTTTAACAATAACAATCTCTCCTTT
>CAYJSG010000023.1:5042-11201 GCA_964372815.1 Candidatus Woesearchaeota archaeon | reverse complement strand
ATTAATTGATTTCTTAAGAAATGATAAATTTGTAATAAAAAGAATAAAAGAATTAAGTTCAAATGAAAAGTTAAATATTACTCCAATCAACTCATTCGAACTTCTAAAAGGACTTAAAGATTTGAGAATGAGTAAGGAAGAAATAATAGAATTTATCTCTAACTTTAGAATTTTTAATTTTGATTTAGGAGCTTCAGAGAAGTCTGCAGAGATTTTTAATAGGTTAAAATCAGAAGGGAGCATTATAGATTTACCTGATATTATGATCGCGTCCATAGTAATTGTAAACAAAGATCAGTTATTAACAAGGAATATAAAACATTTCGAGAAAATAAAAGATTTGGAACTTGTCGATAATGAATGAACTATAAGATAATAGCAAAATATACATCCCAATTATATAACTCCTCTCTCATATATCCTTTTGGAGATTAAAGAACTAAGAGCCTGTCTATGTGAATAGGCTCTTAATTTAAGACTGTTTTGTCATAATTGCACTATCTTCTCTTCCCTGCATTTATACTCCCAATTGTATAACCCCATCAATAAAAGCGTTTAAGAACTTATGATTTGCTATATTTTTATCAAAATGGTATCTTACAAACCACAAGGAGAATGGGAAGAACAATTCCAGAGATGGAAGTCTGCAAAAAATAAAAAAGAACAATTAATAGTCAAAGAGGAGAAACCTGCATTAGTAGAAAAAAAAGAAGATTTTTCAGAAAAAATTGTTAGTCCAAAGAAAAATAAGCCAAAAACAATATTTTTTTTAATTCTAACATTGATAGTTATTTTAATAGGATATTTTGCATTTAAACCAAATATCTCTAACACCTATTTCTCCATAATTGTTTTTTCTTTATTCATCCTTTCTCTAATGTTTTTCGCAATTCTCTTTGCCCATAGAGTTTATGAAAAATCAACAAAGTTCATTCATCCTTCTTTTGTATTATCATTTTGCTATGCCCTTATAATTGCAAACATGCTTTTAAGCCCAAAAATATATTCCTTAGAATGGGCATTTTTAGGCTTTTTGATTATAACCGTAATTTTCTATGACTTCAAAATTGATTCCAGATTCTTAATACTTCCAGCACTAATTTTGTTAGGATACATTCCTTTCTTACTAATTGGTGCTCAGAAAGAAATTGCAGAAACCGTTGCAGTTTATGTTTATTATTTTCTTGTTGTGGGAGTTGTCTTACAGATTGTAGAGCATTACAAGAAAACCGTAAATTCCATAGATTTTGATAAGTTTATTGAAACATTTATCCGTAAAGAAAAAACAATTTCTCTACTCTCTGTTTGGGGAGTTATAACAACTGTAATAATCATCTATAACCGCTTCAATTCTGTTGAATTGCTCAAATGGTCTGCTGTTTATATCTTTGTCCTTATTCTTGTCTTTTACGCAATCGCCCATTTCCAAGAACAAAAACAATATACACCAGAGTTAGAGCAGAAATAAATACACTAACTAAAAATCTTAATGGTATCTTATTATCCTCTATTTTTCCACCAATGTAATAAACGTCAACGCATTCGCTCTCAAACACATTTTCCTCGCTCTTTAACCAAGAGTAATCATCAGGATAGTAGGCGCATTTATCCTGCATTACATATTCAACTCCTTTTTCTTTCAAGCAGACCACATCTTCTTCATTTAAACAATTAGAAATCTCCAATCTAAAACCGCTATTGCCCCCGTACTCATCAGGACCACTTATCACTCCTTTTTCTATAATTCCATTTATAAATGCCCCTATTCTTCCGTCAGAAGAAACATTTCTGCTCCAATTATATGTTAAATATCCTTGCCATGGCAGATAAATTATTTTCCCATTAACTTCTTGATTATTAAAAAAATTATTAACTTCTTGATAACTATTCAGATATTCAGTATTTCTTACTTGCCCATTTAGATTAATCATTGTAAAATTCAACCCAAAAATTAAAGCTAATAATCCAGCTACAACAATCACACTTAGTAATTTTCTGATTTTCTCATCCTTTAAACTTTTAGTGATTGATATAATCGCATTAGGCAAGAAGTAAGCATAAGCAAGAGCAATAAACGAAACAAACTTATGACTATCTCTAAAGCCATTGAAAAATGGAAAATTCTTAAACAATATTTCAAATATTTTTCCAGTATAAGGATGGCTTATTCCAACTCCCAAGATTAGGCCAATCCAGAACAATGTATAAAAGAACTTTGATTTTTTGTTTTCATTGTCTGAATAATAACCAACCAACAAAAGTAAAACCAATAAACCAATGATTCCATACCATAACCAGAGAGGTATTAAAGTATAAACTCTATCATAAGCTCCTTCTCTCCAAAAACCCCACATTCCAGCGACTTTAGCAATAGCTGAAACTCCAGTACTTGCCCTTGGAGCAAAAAAGTCTTCATGTTTTTCATTTATCTCACCCAACATTCCTCCTGCAAACAGTCCTTGTATCCAGTATAAATTCGATAGCAAAAGTAGTAAAACAAAGACTCCGAGAACCTTAAAGTATTTCCTAATGTCAAACTTATTCTTATAAAAATAAAACCAAAATGAGCCTATTAAAAACATGATAAAGTTAATAACAAAAAAATGAGGGGTCATAGCACCAACCAAAGTCATGACCAATACAGCTTTTAAGACGCTCTTGTATTCTAGCTCCTTGCTAAACATTTCAAACAAATAAACTAAAAACATAGGCATCAGCAAATATGCGACAATTATTCCTAACTGCCCAATCATAAGCCTTGTGTACACAAATGGGCTAAAGAAGAATATCAAAGCAAATAACATTCTTTTCTTTCCTTGAATTAATTTTGAGATATAATAATAAGAGACTATCATTGCAAACAAAATTGTAAAGCTAAAGAAAACTCGTTCAATCCCAATAATCCCAAATATTTCCCTCAACAAACTGATAGCGCTAATCGAACTTGTAAAATTATTCGCAATCAAACTTCTTTTTAAAAAACCTGTAGTTACAGGGATATAATCCACAAACAGCAAATTGGAAAAAGCATTTTTTCCGAATATCAAAAACCAAAGAGCAATTACTCCCAGATATTCAAACCAGAGATATTTTTTATTGTTCATTTTCTAATTTCCAAATTATCTTTCAACACTTTTTACTATTTTATCAACTTCCTTTTTTATCTCTTCTTCAGTCTGCAAAACCTGTTTTTTGAAGAGCAATCTAACAATAATCAATATCATTATCACGATTATAACAATTTCGCTTAAAGGAAATTTAATTGTTACATAGGGTTTTCCTTTAACAATAAAGTAAGCTTCTCCTGTTTTCTTGTCAACCTCACTTATTATCTCTCCTTTTACATTGTTGTCTGTCTTTGTCTTAAAGATATATTCTTCTTCTGAGTTATATTCATATTCAGAAGGGTTTTCAATAGGGATTAGTTTGTGAACCTGCAAGTCATCGTAGAGATTTGTGACTGTTTTGCCGTCGCGGGAATCTGCGTAAAGGTATATTACAGGAGCTAGAGAGTTAGTGGTGTAAGTTAATAATTCAATATCATTAGTCCATTCTTGAGTAACTTCAAGTTTTTTGTTTGGAAGACATTTTTTGTCTCCATTTACCCAATTACAAAATCGGGGGTTATCGCCTTTATAGTAAAATGAAAGTAAATACTTATTAGAATTATTAAATTCTAAAATAGGGGCATTTATACAAGCACATTGATATTCGGCAGTTAACTTTAAAGAAAAGTTACCCTCAACGGAATCATTTAATTTCGAAGCATATACTTTAGACATATTTGGATTTGAATTACAACAATCGCCCACAGATTTGTTGAAATTTTCGAAACTACCATCATCAATCAAATTAGTATTATTAATCCTGTAAGTTTCATTTGGAGTAATGCTATATCTTCCGAAAATAGAGATTATGATAAATATAATTCCAATTATCAAAATTAATGCAATCAAATAGCCTAATTTTCTCTGTTTTATCATATATGGGCTCCACATTCTCTGTTTTTATTTCTATTCCTTTTCCAGTCATAAATTAAGTAGCCAATACAGGTAATAAGTGTTGTTCCTGAGATTAATAAGCCAAGATAGAAGTAAGATTGAGGTTTGAAGTACAAAACCATTTCAACATCAATGCTTACGTCAGGATTTTCTTTGTAGTATTCTTTATGATAATTGTCTTTTATGTATTGAGGATCAATTGTCCAAATATTAATCAATAAATCATTAGTAATATGGAAATCATTGGAAACATCTTCGGCTTTGTTCAATTTTAGTTTCCAATCCTTATTATAGGTCTCCGCAAAATTTAGATAATATTTTGAACTCAAATTTTTAATTTCAACGCTGTACTTCGTGGGGTTTATTAATCGAAATTCTACATTTTTGTTTAAATTTGGTTTTTCGGATAACCTAACAGAATTAGATAAATAAAATAGGGGGGAATAGTTTTTATTTTCGTAAATTACTAGGTTGCCTATATCTGCCCTTTCCAGATATTTAATCTTATCAAATTCCGCTATATAATCCTCTCGTTTACCGGCATAAGGAAATATTCTTTCAACAGATTCTGGCTGTTCTGTAGGAATAATTATATATTTTATATTCAACCCATCTATTATTGATTTCCCGTCTTCTCTTAAAAAAACACTTGAATATAATTTAGGGTTCTTAAAATTAGATAGATCTGCTCGCATATTTGTTAAATTGTTAAATGGTGATTGCAATGTACTAAAATCTGTTGTCCACAATGAAACTTTAGGTCTTAATAAGTTAAAATATCCAAATTGATGATACATTGGAACCCATAATGTTCTATAATGGTAATCCGTATCATTCAAGAACAAATTCTGAAGTTCTTTGTATTCCTGCGGTTCCTTTTGGCTTACATAAAGACCACCTATTTCTTTAGTTGCTAATGGAATAGTATTAATAAGCAAAACTACTAAAATAAATGCGAAAAATATATTTCTCTTAAGATTATTCTTAATATACTTAAACAAATAGTTTAATGAATATGAAAATAGCATAAGATAACCTATAGAAATCATTAAATAAAATTTTGATGGTTCCCTATAAATATTGAATCCTAGAAAAGTGTTGTAGAGCCAGGGATAAAGATTAGGAAATGGAGCAGAAACAAATTTTACTAATAATATCCCCGATAATGTTACTATAGAAAACACAAATATCATTTCTCTTCTTTCGGAAGAATTATCTTTCTTTAATATAACTAAACTAATAAAGCAGATTATAGGAATCAACCAAAGGTAAGTTTTTATTGGAGTCAATATAAACTCTTGGTTATATTTTCCACCAGTCCAATGATACTCTGAGAGAGCCAAAGCATGATTTAAGTCAAACAATTCTTCACCCCATAAATTTCTGTTTATTACGCTTGAAATTTGAGTTTTATCTGAAAAAAGAGTAGGTAAAATCCAAAAAGAATTTAATAGCAACAATAAAACAATAATTATAAACGCACTTTTTAATAATCTTCGATTAACCTTATTAGGTAAAGTAAATAATCCTATAATAAATAATGTGAAGAAAACAATGAGCATAATTCTAAATTCATAAATTATTCCTACAGTTAATAAAAATAAAAATATCGAGCCATTTTTTAAATTAGGATTATCCTTAAATTTAAGAAAATAAAGAATTATCAAAGGCGTGAGCACATTAACTACGGCAATGGTAAGGTGTACATTTGTCCGCATTATAAGATAGGTATTAAATGCAAACATTAAGGAACCTAAAAAAGATACACGATCTTCGAATCTTAAATATTTTAATAGATAATAGGGGGCGAGTACAGAAAGAATAGAAATTGGCCACAGAAATAATATCTTAGTTCCCAACGAAAAACTACCTATTAAACCCCATAAATAAAAAAATGGAAACATATAATTTTGTATATTAGCTGACCCAAATCCATACCAATGAATCCAAGTAGTTCTAGATAAATCTGTAAAAAATTCTCTTACAGCACTATCAGGTAAATATCTCCAATCGTGAAAAAACAACAAACTTTTTAGATTAAACCATTCTATATGTGTTATTATGGCTATAAGTATAAGAATAACAACATACCCATTTATCTTTTTAAAAAATTGGTTATATTCTGCCATAAAATTATTTTACCTTCTTAAATTCAATT
>CAYJSG010000023.1:0-5032 GCA_964372815.1 Candidatus Woesearchaeota archaeon | reverse complement strand
ATTGCAAAGAAACCCTATTACAATACACTAATATAAAAATTCCATCTTTTTTAAGAAGTCTATTTCACTCTTTAAAAACATTCTCCCATTTTTTTATGTATTTTAAAACTCTAAAACATAAGATCATATCAAATTTCTCTTTAAATGGTATTTTTTTATTTAAGTCCGCTAAAATGATTTTACCAATGTTTTTTTTAGGTATTTTTTTCTTTCCCTGTTCAATCATTTTTTCTGAGATATCAATTCCACTTATTATACACCCTTGTTTTACCAAAATCGCAGAATTTCTTCCAGTTCCGAATCCTAAATCCAGAATTCTTAAATCTTTATATTTGTATAATTTAGATATCTCAAAATTCGAAACATAATTTAATCCCAAACTCTCATTAAACGCCAATTTATCATAATTGTTCGCATAGTTGTCAAAAAAGTTTTTTACTTCATTGCTTTTTTTAAATCCCATTTCTTTCTCCTTTAAATTTATTATATTCTGTAAGAAGAGCCATCTTCAGTTCTCGTACAGATTTTGGTTTTATTAAGTAATCTTCTTTATCCGTTACCTCTAAATTATTTTTAAAATTAGAAGTTATAATTCTACAACCATAGCTTTTTGCCTCTAAAATAACTAAAGGATAAGCCAATATGTCTGGAAGGTATCGATAAACATACACTAAAACATTTGCTTTTCTATAATATTTATCTAGATTTTTCGAGTAACCTATCTTAAATTTAAAATTCTTATATTTCTTATTCTCTTTTAATTTTTTGATTATATATTTTAACTCATTCGTATGACCTTTATTATATCTATGTCCAAACATAGGATTTATCAAAAAATTTATTTCTGCATCAAACGATTTTTTATCTTCCATAATTTGTCTAAAAGCATCACATAATAAATCAGCACCGCGTGTTACATAAGAATGTCCAACAAATAATATTTGGAACCGATCTTTTTTTATTTTCAGATCTTTTTTTATCTTACAATTATACCAAATCTTAGGCAATTGTATGATTCTTTGGTCATTCTTAAAATATTTTTTAAAGGAATTTAAAAAATATCTTCCAGGAACATAAATCGTTTGATAATCCCTCATTGCATTTCTTAGAAAAAAATCTGGAATTATCTTAACAATAAGATTAATCATAAATTTTCTTGTCAATTCTAAAGAGAGAAATAAGTCATAAAATTTAATTGAGAATAATTCATAAAAAGAATACTTTTTAGAGGTTATTATAGCAGATTTATTTTTATTATTTATCTTTTTGATATAGTAAATGCTGCCTATGAGGGAACCGCAAAAGACTACTTCTTTGAAACTACTAAAGTCTATTTCAGATAAATTACAATAGATAATGGGAACGCCTAAATATATAATCTTTCTGGTATGGTCTTTATCTCTATTAGATAAAATTATCCATTCGTCTTTACCGCATAATTCTACAAATCTTAAAGCCAATTTTGGTAAAGCATGTAAATTCTCTGGCCAAAAATGATTTACAATCAAACATTTTTTCCCAATTATCTCATCATTTATTTTCCCATCCATTCCTCCAACCTCCCCACATTTTTACCCCAGTTACAATGGGCTTTTGCAAAACTTATTGATTCATTACTCTTTTTTTCCATTAATTCTTTATCTTTTCCAATCATCTTCATATCTTCTGCCAAATCCTCTGGTGTGTTTCTTTCTGTGATAAAGCCAGTCTTATTTGCATCAACCAAACCCGGAACATCATAAGTTATTGCAATTGTGCCATTTGCATTTGCTTCTGTAACTATTAAACCCCATCCTTCTCTGACTGATGTGACTAAAATTGCTGTTGCTTTTGCCATAATCTCATTCCTTTTTTCATTTGAAAGTTTTCCTATAAAAATTACTCTTTTATCTAATCCTAATCTTAAAACTAAATTATTTAATTTTGTCTTGTATTTTTCTTCTCCATCTCCAATAATGTATAACTTTGTGTTTTGATTATTTATTAAGCTCATTGCTTTTATGCAGTCATGTACTCTCTTGCTTTTTGTCAATCTTCCACAAAAAACAAAATAATCTTCTTTTTTGCTTATTTTTGTTTTTGGTTTAAAATTAATTTGATTTTCCAACATAAGAATGTTTGAAGGATTTGCCCACGCATATTTTATCAAATCTTGTTTTGTAGAATCTGAGACAACAAACATTTTTGTGTTCTTGTATAATTTAAGATAAAAATACTCTAAGATATAACCTATTAATGAAACAGGAAACTTTGATTCATAAAACCATATATTTCTGCATAACTGATGAAAAAAAGCCATCCTTTTTTCTTTTTTTATTAAAAGAGGCGTGAAAAAAGGGATGGTGTTAATCTGATCAATTATAATATCAAAGTCCTTCTCGTGTTTTTTTGCGTAAATTAATCCTTTAAAATGTGTGCTAATTCCTTTGCCTTTTCTTATTATTTTATATCCATTAAATTTTTCTTCATCTTTTGAATTTTCATATTTTGCTGTGAATAAAGTTACTTCGTGTCCCTTTTTTTGTAAACCTCTAAGATAAATATCTGTAACTATCTCAGCTCCGCCTTTTTTTGGGTGCATCATATCTCTCCAAGCAAGCATTAAAATTTTCATTTGTCAAACTTCCCCTTCCAGAATTTCCTTTGATAATAATGCAAAAATGAATAACGATATCTTATAGCAAGAGTATCAAGGAACATTCCAATTATTGTTTTCCAGGATGCAGATCCTTTTTTTGAATTATCAAAGTTTACATATATTGGTGCTTCAACTATTCTGAATCCGTGTTTTTGAGCGAGAAAACAAAGCTCTAAATCAAACGCATATCTTTTTACGAGTATCAAAGGCATTATAACTTCCAAAACTTCTCTCTTGATTAGTTTAAGTCCCGATTGTGTATCTCTCAAATGAACTTGTAAAATCATCCAAGAATAAAACTGAAAACCCCTGCTTAGTATTTTTCTTATAAATGGATAATTAACTCTTGAAAAAGGATGCCTCTTGCTCCCAATAACTAAATCAGCTGTAGCCATATAAGGAATAAAATTTTTTATCTGCTTTATTGGAATGTCCCTGTCAGCGTCAGCAAAAGTAATATAGTCGCCAGTTACATGATTAAATCCTTCTTTAAGAGCAGCTCCTTTGCCTTGGTTCACAGGTAATTGAATTACCTTTATGCCACTAACTTTCTTGGCTTCTTTAAAGCTGGTATCTTTGCTGCCGTCAATCACAGCAATTATCTCGTAATTGGGAAATACTCCAGAAACTTCTTCTTTCATTCTTTCCAGATTTTGAGCTATGAATTTCTCTCCGTTATAAACAGGCACAATTACGGAAATTATTTTTTTACTTGTTGCCATTAAACAGCTCCTTTCTGTTATAAATTAACATGCCTATCAGTATAAAAGTTTGGCTTAAAAGAGTTATCTTTACTATATCACTTAAGACCGAATTAAAAATAAGTATTCCTATAATCTGGAGTATTATTCCTGTAAGGATTATCCATAAGAATTTATATTTTTCAACAGCAAGATTGTAAATTATCAGAACCTGATTGATTGAAAATAACCCTAAAGCAAGACCAAATAGCCCTATCAAAGAAACTATATCTAGATATTCAGAACCATACATAATCAGAACAATTAGTCTTGGAGTTGCAAAAAATACTCCAACACCTATCAAAACAAAAAATAAAGTATAAATCAAACCCTTAGTCAATAATTTTGAAACATCTTTTCCTTGAGCTTTTCTACTCACTATTTTTGGGAATAGTGCAGAGACTAAAAATCCAGAACCAAACCAGATTATCTTAGCGATATTACCTGCAGCAGCATAATGCCCTGCATCTGTTGAAGAAAAAAAATGCTTTACAAGTATCTGGTCAAAAGTTATTGCCATTAAAGGTAATACTGAAGCAATTAATACAGGGATTGCATAAAGATAAATTTCTTTTGTGTTTATCTTCTCAGTAATCTTAATTTTTAGCTCATCCTTTAATGACCAGAATCCTGCAAATAGGGCAATAATTATTCCGATTACTAACGCAATTAATGCTCCATTTACTCCAAAACCTAAATAGACAAATAGAATTGCTAGCCCGAATTTCAGAACAGCAGAAACAAAAGATAATGAGTTTTGCCAGACAAATTTTTCAAGTCCATTTAAAGCGCCTGTAAGAACCGAAATTAGAACAGATAGATAACTAATTGCACCAACAATTATTAATCCAGTATAACTGTCCAAATTCATAAATTTAGCTATCGATGGAATTAAAAATAAATAAATTATAAACAATATAAACCCATAAACAGACACTTTAAACAAGCCACGTTTTATTAAATATCTCAATGCAGCATCCTGCTTTTTTCCTTTGAACTCCGCAGAATATTTTGAAGTTACTCTGCTGAATGTGTTTCCTGCAAAAGTAGTAAGATAAATTATAGCAAATAGACTTCCTAAAATACCATATTCAGCAGGACCAAGCATGCGCCCCATAAAAACATGATAGAGATAGTTTAAAATAGCAACAGATAAAGAACCAATAAATAAAATTCCTCCAGCTCTAACGAGTTCATCTTGTTTTAAGCTTGATATTGTGCCCACCATATTTTTAAGAATGCATTTCACCATAGATATCTTGCCCCACCCATACTTTTAAGCTTAGTTATTCTCAAGTAAATAAGAGCCTATCCACATAGACAGGCTCTCCATGTAATTATCCCACAGGCAAAGTGAAGCATAGCAAGATAATTCTCTGCTTTCTAAAATATCAACATCACTATTCTTACTTTGCTCTCACCTTACATAAGAGCCAAAGATGTCTGCTCTCACTATATAGTGTTTTCTCAATATTCTTTTAATTTTCGATTTTATCTTTGTAATTTCCTTATTCATAATATTACCAATAATCATTTAATTAAATATCTTTCGTTTACTCTAATTTATCTTTCTTATTCTAAAGAAGATTATTAAATATCAGCAATTGAAAAATGTTTTATAATATGCTTAGCATAATGTTTCATAAATCCACTT
>CAYJSG010000022.1:0-11589 GCA_964372815.1 Candidatus Woesearchaeota archaeon | reverse complement strand
AGAAAAGAAAAACAGTGGGAAAAAGCAGATATCTTAAGAGAAAGAATAAAAGAAAGGGGCTATTTAATCGAGGACACGTCACAAGGGCCGAGGGTTGAGAAAATCTAACTTAATAATTTTCCAGATATACTCTATCTTATTAATCTCCTAATTCATCTTTCAAATCCTTTAACCTTTGATTCATTTTATTTCTCGCTTTATATAAATGTTTAATCTGTTTTCCTAAACGATAAAATCCATACCAAATAAGACCAAAGCCTAAAAGAACAGTTGTCGAGAATAAAATGCTTTCTTCAACTTCCTTAATTTCATAAATATTGGGAAAAGTATCAGTCAAAATAGTTCTCTGCTCTTTAAAATCACTGGATCGTTGTACCTTATACAAATATTGCTCAATTTCATTTAAGTAATTAGCATCTTTATTAGATAAACCAACATTCCTAATCCCACTAATCCTTTCAGATAACTCTCTAAAATAATCTTTAGATATCTTCTCTGAAACTATGCCCTCCTTAATCTTGGCTTCTAAAGAATCACAAACCATCCTAACTTTTTCTTCTTCTTTATCGTGCAAAAAATTAGCTCCCTCTATCATTCCAAAGCCAACAAAAGGAATCATTGAATTTAAACAAATCTTCTTTAATCCTTTTCTTAGTTCACCTCTCCATTTATCTTTCTCTTTTTTCGCTCTTAAATCCTCATAGCTCTCTCCAGAGCTATCTGCATAAGATTTCTGTAAACCTAAAATCTCTTGATAAATATTTTCTTCCTCATTCCAATCATAAAAATCTTCATCTCGTTCCATAAAAATAATGAATAAAGTAACTTAATAAAGATTATTGCAAAATCACAGAGAAATTTAAATAGTTATTTCAATTCAGTACTCTCTAATGCTTTCTTAATATCTTCTATCGTATAATCATTAAGAACACGTTTAACTCGTACATCGTCAGATCGGACATTCTCAAATTCTTTTTCATATGTCCAGATTACACGACCGCAAATCCAAGCTTGCCTAGATTTATCAATATATGCAAAGTTTGAAGATATATAGTCAGATATTAAGTTTTCAAATTGCTCTTTAGAAACTACCTTCTCTCTAATTTTAGCTCTTAAATAAACACCAACATCATTAATAAATTTGTTATTAGCATCAATATCTTTCTGCGATTGTTTTGAAATTGATGTTTTTTCCAGCGTATAGTAATCATGCATCAAACCACTTAAATCTTTAACTTTTAACTTCTCATTAAAGTGATATAGAAAAGTTCCGACACGTCCGCCATTGTCAAAATAACCTCCTAATAAAAGCCCTTGTTTTTTTAATTCTTCAAAAATAAAACGACTGTATTCTTCATGAACGATCTCACTTTCCGATAACTTTAAAGACGCATTGGCTAATATCATTTCTAACTTGCTTTTTAAAGGGACATCTAATGGAAATAACTCTCCTCTAGGTTTTTGAGGAATTTGCTCTTTTTTTAATTCTTCTCTTGCAATTTGAGGCCGTCCATTCTCCCATTTATCTTGGTCACAAGCTACTAAAAAACTAGCTAGACTCATAACTATTTTTCCATATAATTTTCTCATATTTTTATAAGGGGAGAGGAATTTATAAAAGCATCTTTCACTAAACTTTTGCAAATTACTCATAAAATAAGGTACAAGCATCCGAAGAAAACGCAAAAGTTTAGTAACAATCAAAAATTTAAATAGTTAAATTTTCTCCTTAAAACATATCTACTGAAACATAAGAAAGTTTAAATACCTACCATATAATAAAATTTTATTAATCTTATAAAATACAAAAAATGAAACTAACACCGATAGGGGAGAGAGTTGTATTAAGGCCAGTAAAAGCTGAAGAAAAAACGAAGTCAGGCATTTATTTGCCGAAAGATGCTGAAGAAAAAAAGCAAGGCATTGTTGAAGAAGTTGGACAATTTAAAGACAATAAACCTCTGCCGCTAAAAAAGGGAGATAAAGTTATCTACGCGGGTTATTCTTCAGAAGAGTTTGAGATTGATAAAGAAAAATATTTAATAATAGAATTTAAAGATATAATCGCTAAATTCGAGGAATAAAATGGCAAAGCAAATAATTTTCGGAGAGCACGCAAGACAAGCCTTAATGCGAGGAATAGACAAAGTAGCTAACACAGTAAAGACAACACTCGGCCCTAGAGGCAGATTTGTTATTCTAGACAAATTTTCCTCTCCAGTTGTATCAAACGATGGTGTAACAATAGCGAAAGAAATAGAATTAAAAGACAAGTTTGAAAATATTGGTGCAAAATTAATCAAAGAAGTTGCCTCTCAAACACAAGACAAAGCAGGCGATGGAACAACAACAGCAATATTATTGGCTCAAATAATGATAAATGAAGGCTTAAAAAGTATAGCCGCAGGCTCTAATCCAATTGCAATAAAAAAGGGAATAGAAATCTCGACAGAAAAAGTAATAGACTACTTAAAAAAGAAGTCTACTCCTGTAAACGAAAAAGAGAAAATTGCACAAGTAGCAACAATCTCTGCAAATAATGATGAAAAAATTGGTTCACTAATTGCAGAAGCAATGAAAAAAGTTGGCAATAGAGGAGTCATAACAGTAGAAGAAGCTAAAAGTATAGAAACATATTTAGAATTAGTAGAAGGAATGCAGTTCGACAAAGGTTATTTATCCCCCTACATGGTTACAGACACCGAAAAAATGGAAGTAAACTTTGAAGATCCATTTATATTTATAACTGATAAAACTATTTCAGCAATTAAAGATTTAATTCCTGTTTTGGAATTAGTCTCACAAGAAGGAAGACCATTATTAATAATAGCGGAAGATGTAGAGGGCGAAGCTCTAACCACTTTAGTCATCAATTTATTAAGAGGAGCATTAAAAGTTTGCGCAGTAAAAATCCCCGGTTTTGGAGATGAAAAATATGATTTACTACAAGACATTGCAATATTAACCGGAGGCAGAGTATTTTCAAAAGATACCGGAGAAAAATTAGAAAATATCTCTATCAAAGATTTAGGAACAGCTAAAAAAGTTAAAATAACGAAAGAAGAAACATTAATTATAGAAGGCAGTGGAAAGAAAAATGAAATTGACAAAAGAATAAAACAAATTGAGGCTCAAATAAATGCTGAAGATAGCGACTATAAAAAAGATGATTTAAGAAAAAGACTCGGAAAATTATCGAGTGGAGTCGCAGTAATTAACGTAGGAGCAGCAACAGAAACAGAATTAAAAGAGAAAAAAACAAGAATAGACGATGCTCTAAATGCAACAAAAGCAGCAGTAGAAGAAGGTGTTGTAGTTGGTGGAGGAATAGCTCTTTTGCATGCAATAAAAGAATTAGACTCTCTAAATCTAGAAGGGGAGCAGCTAATAGGCTTAAAGATAGTGAAAAAAACGTTAGAATACCCTGTAAAACAAATTGCAGAAAATGCAGGAAGAGAGGGTGCAGAGATTATAGCACAATTAAAAGAAAAGCCAGAAAATTTTGGCTATAATGCAAAAACAGATAAATTTGAAGATCTTGTTAAAGCAGGAGTTATAGATCCAACAAAAGTTGTCCGTAATACATTACAAACTGCAGCTAGCATAGCAGGAATGATTCTAACAACAGAAAGTCTTGTCGCAGACTTCGAAGAAAAAAAGGATAAGCAGAGGGCGGAAATAATTATTTAATTTACTGTGAAATCATATTTTCTATAAAGTCCACTCAAAATTTTAACATCACTCATCTCTAAGAAATTAGTTCAGAATCAGATCTATACTTAAAAATTAATATAACCATCTCTCCCCCATATCACCTGGTCCAGTTGTAAATTTTTCTACTAAAATCATCCAAGGATTTGCGAACATTATTCATAATCTCCATTCCATGTTCGGCATCAGACTCGACCTTTATTTGAAAATTAGGAACATTACAAGTCGCCAATGCATCGCCTCGTTGAGAATTTTGCAGCTCAATTCTTAATCTTCCTTTTTCATCATAACTTCTTAAAATATAACTGACAACATACAAATCTTGTGTATCTATCCACATAGGAACAAACGATTTCCGATAAGTTAAATTATTAGGACGAAGTTCTAATCTATAATCCACAACCTTTTCAGAAATCGCAGGATCAATTTTTATCCCATTACTCTCGAGCGATTCAATTAGTCCATCAATATTTATATGCCTTACATCGCTTCCATGTTCAAAAGTCACTTTATCTATAATTTCCATAACACCTTATTTTCTTTTTAGTTTTTAAGTCTTTGTATGATAGAAAATATATTTCGATCATCAGCCTAAAAATGATCCTTTCAAAGACAGCGGCCGGTAGTAGGAGTAGAATAGTGTCTACCCATCACTACTATCCGCAAGATGAGGATGAGGTTGAGAAAATAATAAGAAATATCGTAGATAATCTATATGTTTCTTATCCTTGTCTCAATAAACTTAAATACTCCTTCTCATTTAATCAATAATGCCCGAGCAAAAAGAAAAAATGTCAAAAGAAGAACAGCTTGGTTATCATAAGGGAGCAATTAACACTCTTCTAGCAGAAAGAAATGAACTAATAAGAATAGCCCAGCTTACAGAAAATCTAATTCAGGCCCATGCAAAAGAACTTGAAAAATTAGGCGTAAAATTAACTAAAAACGAAGCGAAAAAATAGTGAGTATAGAAAGTCTTATAAATGCTAATATCTATATTACAATATATATAATCTCTAAAAGAGGTGAAATGAAAGGAGGTATAAAATGGCAAAAAGCAAAAGTAGCAACATCATAGGAGGCTGGGCATTTTTAATCGGAGTAATCCTTGCCATAGTCTTGGGAGCAGGACTTCTCCAATCGAACAACACTTGGGCAATCCTCCTTGTGATAATTGGTCTTATAATTGGATTACTGAATATTGCAGATGAAGAAGCCAGTCCATTCTTAATATCTGGAGCTGTACTAATTATAGCAAGTTCCTTAGGTCAGCAGGCATTAAGTGCTATTCCAGTACTTGACGGAATTCTATCGGCATTGCTTGCAATATTTGTACCAGCAACAATAATCGTCGCCGTAAGAAATGTATTTAGTCTAGCTAAACACTAAAATTTCTTTTTATTTTTTATCTTCTTTTTATTTTTTAAATAACACAACTAGCAACGCCTTTCTTCTCTAAATATTTTTGATGATATTCTTCAGCAGGATAAAACTTCCTAGCATTGACAATTTCAGTAACAATCTTCTTCCTTAATTTCCTCTGTATTCCATCCATAGAAGTAATCGCCAATTTCATCTGTTTCTGATTATGATAAAGTATAATTGACCTATATTGCCTTCCAACATCAGGCCCTTGTCTATTAAGAGTAGTAGGATCATGTATTTCCCAAAAAACTTCTAAAAGTTTTTCATAACTTGCCTTTCCAGGATCAAAAACAACTTCAACAACCTCTGCGTGTCCTGTCATATCTCTAATAGTCATTCTCCGATTACTCCTCTTGCATAAGCAATGTTATGTTGTGTTCTTTCCCTAGCCGAACCTAAATAATTTTCCATTCGACCATTTAAAATATCTCTCTTGGTTTCAGGAAGAGAATCATACAATCCTCTAAATTCAGAATCCCCTAACGAAACATCTAATAATTCTCTTCCTTGCTTTTTAGCTCTCTTTCCCATTTCTTTAACAAAATCATGTCCAATTCCGTATTCACTATGTACCCATCTTTCTCCTCTCAAAATAGCTACCATCGCTTCACCTGGATTCTTTCTCACCGCCTCAAGATTTCTTGCAACAACATCTTCATTAATTGATAATTGTCCCAAAGATTCATTTAATCTTACAAACGATTCGTATGTTTCAGCCATCATTATCTGTGGTTGATATCTTGCTTGTTTTGATCCTCTTAAATCTCTTTGTAAATCAGAAGAGATCATAGCATAAAGAATATGCATGCCGCTCTCAACTATTACAGGAGTCCCGGCAATATTCTCATAATTGATTGGATTATTCTTTATTGCATCTGCACTTGATCCACCAAGTCTCTCTGCATTATCTCTTGAAGTTACTTCATTGATAGCAGAAGAGTATAAAATTCTTATATCATTAGCAAAATCACCTAAAACATGCATTAAAGTGGTTAAACTATGTCCGACATCTGCTAATCTTTCTTTTTGAACTATTTGTGTCGCTGTATAATCAGGTTCTAATCCTAATTTAGAAAGAACTGCTCTTTCAAATCTAATGGATTTGCCTTCACCTATCACCATATCAACACTTGCTCCAGTTCCAACAATACCAGAAATCTTACCTCTAAGTCCATTAACACTTCTATCAGTTTCGGATAATCTATCCGCTAATCTAGCAGCATAACCTGCAAAAGTTAATCCAAATGTAACGGGAGAAGTATCTTGTAGATGTGTTCTCCCTATCTGCAAAATTCCGTCAGATCTTTCCGCAATATCGCAAAGTTTTCTTATCGAACTTGCTACTTCAGGTTTTATCATATCACTCCAAACACCTTTCAAAAGATATGCTCTGGCCGTGTCCAAAATATCATAAGAGGTTGTCCCAGGATGCAATAATGCTTTTGTTTCAGGAGAAACAAATCTGCCTATTTCTTCAATAACTGCTAATTGATCATGCCTTGTAACTTTATCTTCAAGAAGAGACATATTTAAAGGATCAACTTTTTCTAGTGCTTGTGTAATTTCATCAACATTCCTTTGATCTGCCTGGCCAAATTCAGCTCTTGTTTCCAAAAGAACTTTTTGAACATGTGCGCATTCTCTCCATTCTGCAGCGGCACCAAGATAATTAACCAATTTAGAAGAAACTTTTCCGTACTTTGCATCATCAGGAGAAACACAATTTAGAGCATGATTTCTAAGAACCCTCTCTCCTTCATCTAATTTTGAAATTAAATCATTTGTATTACTCATGTTGACAAATTAAGCCACTAATTGATTTACTATTTTTTTTATACCAGAAACAACCCTTTCTTCACTTGACCGCATATCTGGTTCAAATCTCGTTCCAATTAAATGTTGAATTCCTTCAATATATCTTACTGCAATTTGGGCTCTTTGCTCATCAGTATATCCCTGTTCTCCTTTGGAAAATCCTCTTGCAAATTCCTTTGAATAAGATCTTGGATCCAGTTCTTTAATTTCACCATTGACTAATTTTACCAACTGATCATTATAATCATCTAAAAGCCAAAATCTTGAGGAATCCATTGTCCAAATCTCATCTTGTGAAACAATTTCTTCTCTTCTGTTTATTCCGTGTTCTGTTTTCGTATCTACCGCAATCAATCCCTTCTCTCTTAAAAATTGAGAAACCATGCCAAAAGCAAATATCGAACTATTTCTTATCTGGGCATATTGTTGTGGTGTGCAGACTCCATTTTGGAACAATTGTTCTGAAGAAACAGATTCATCATGCTCTTCAGACTTAGTTGACGGAGTATCTATAACATAAGGTAGTAGCCCATTTGCTATCAAATTATCAGGAAAAAAATGTCCACAAAACTCTCTTCCGCCTTTTATAAAATGTTGATACAATGAAGTAGAAGTTGAACTCTTTGCCATATAAGCTCTAAGTACATTCTCAAAAGGAATTTGTATCAAATTCTCCGCTGCAACAACGATCGAATTATCTGGCAATCCTTCCACATCAAACTGAGATGTTCCAATAGCCGAAGACAACATTCTCCTCATATAATTATGGTTGGTTGCAAGAATTTGATCTTTAAATGGAATTTCTCCTCTATTAATATCGTGAGTCGAAATTCTTTGAGTTCTCACCATTATTCTTAACAGAGTTCCGTCTTTTGTTTCAAGAGAAGGATTCTCATATTCGACTCTTTGTCCTGTTGATTTACTCGTATAACTTATCTTTCCTCCAAAAATGGAATCTGAAACTTTTCCAGACTTAACTCTAAAACCTTTCAAACAAGGAATTATTCCAGAATCTATAATTTCTTGAGTAGAATATATTCTATCTTCCAGACACATATAAGCATCTACTAATTCTCTTGCTTCATCTCGTGTTAGAATTGTCATTTATTTCCCCCATAGCTTCTTTGATATTCGGCATCTGCCTGCTCTAAGGAGTTAACTTTCTTTGTATTTTCTTTTTCAAGCAAATCTCTAAGTCTTGGATTAACTCCAGCGTACACTTGCGCTATAAATCTTCCAACATTTGCAGGTCTTGCTATATAAGCATTGGAACTTCCGAGAGGATTACTTAAACAAGATACGTTCTGTCCATCAGGAGGACTACTAATTACTGGACCAAGAGCATGATAAGACAAAGTTCCGGACAAAGCATCTGTTCCGCCCGCAACTGCAACATAAGCAACTAATCCTCTAACTTCATTATATTCTCTAATCATATCCATTAATTTATCTGGCTGTTTATGAGTGGAACAAATTCTTACATCGTAAGGAATACTATATCGCTGTAAGGACTTAACTATTTCATCAATATGTTCTTTATCACTATCAGAACCAGCCATAATTACAGCACAACCTTCATTCGATCGCATTGTAGATCTAAACTCCTCTCTTATCATTACAAATCCTATAAATTATTATTTATATAATTTTCTATAGAAATTTTATCTGATTTTAGTAGTTATAACATCAAAAGAAATGCACTAGACCTATAACAAGTCCCTCTCGTCTTACGCTTTCCAAGAGATTTAATGTACATTAATATAACAAACAAATTCATAGGACGCCCGGACCAGGAATCGAACCTGGAAATCCGTAAAGGAAACCTGTTCTCGAGACAGGCGCAGTTCCATTGTGCCATCCGGGCATAAATGGAAATTCTCAAACATCTTTAAACTTTTCTAAAGCCAGATATCGTAATCCTATTCTTGCATCTAAGACAAATCCTCTATGTCATCAATTTTATTGACAATATCTAAATAATAATATTGAATTGTAAGAAATATCAGATTAATATTTCATCATTAACTGTCTTATATAATATTACTCCCCTCTCCTCAATCTTTCCAATTCCCTTCTATCTTCTTCAAGCTTTCTTTCAACAGCCCTGATTTTCTCTCTATTCTTAACAATATTAATCTCCTTTTCCATTTCCCTAACTTTGCCTTCTAATTTTCTTATTTCCCTATCTTTACTAATTAAATCTCCTGTTCTACTTTTGGAAGAACCTGAACCTCCCTCGTTAAATGAATCTGAAACAGGAAATACCCCTCCCTCACTATTAAACTTCCAAACAACCAAAAAGATAATTATCACAACCAAAACAACCCCTCCAATTATATAATATATATAACTAGAAGCTCCTTTATCTTCAGAAACAACTTCTCCTGTAATGCCTACTTCTTTCTTAATTCTCTCCTCTTCAACATTATCAATCTCCACTGGTTTTTCTTCTTCCTTTTCTCCTTCAGTCTTATTTTCAATGCTATCTTCACTATCCACTGCCTGGCTTCCTTCCTTATAATCACCAGTTATTTCCTGATAGTCCATCCTAATATAAATAGGTTTCCCAGCTTCATAATCTTCAAACCTCTGTGAAAAAACCTTAACATTATCTTTTTTAACATTAACCAATACATCTATTTTATTAGTCCCTAGTGAATTATATGTATAACTAACCTCGCCATTACCATCAGAATTCTGATTATAACTATCTAATAACTTATAAACCTGATCAGGTTCAAGAATATAAATATAAACTTTATGATTAGCCAATGTCCTTATTTTTATTTCAGTGCTTGCTGCACTCACTAATTCTAAAGCCAAGACAACTACAATCAAGCAAAATATTAATTTTCTCACCATCTTTTTATATAAATTATAATCAACAAGCATTTATAAATATTTTTATTCATTAAAATATACCCCAAAAAATAAAAATTAATTAAAAAAATTAAAATAGAATATCTAATCAAAATTTTCCATTTCTTTTATCTTCTCGCTGACGCCTTTAGCTTCATTTTCAAGGTCTTCCTTATATCCCTTCAGCATTTCGATATGTTCCTCCTTTGTAAAGAAACTTCTTGCGCCACAATATCTGCCACAATTCATTTTTCAGATGCCTCCTTTCAGTTTTTCTATCGGACATACGATACAAAAACAACACAAATATTTAAATCTATCGGTTGTCCAATATAAAGAGAAAGATTATTAAAATGCAATTTCCTCTTATAAAGATGAAAAAAGAAAAATACTGCTGTGATATGAGAGGAATGCTGTCATTTCTAATTCTTTTCATATTATCAAAAAAATCAATGCATGGCCAAGAAATAGCAGAGGAAATAGAAAAGAGAAAAGGCATGAAACCTAGCCCGGGAACAATTTATCCGGCTTTAAAAAATCTGAAAGAAAATTATTTAATAAAGGAAAATAAAAAAGGTAAAACAATAATGTATACTATAACAAAAGACGGTGAAGAAGTTCTAAAAAGTGCAAGACAACAATTCTGCCGTACATTTAAAGACATTTTTTAATTTAAAAACCTAAAATTTCAGGCACAAAAATAATTGTAATTCTCCCTGGTTTAATCTCTTTATTAATAATAAGAATCTTACTCACAAAACTTCCAGGCACATTATACGCCTTTCTTGCTCTCTCACTCTCTAATGGCAAAGAATGCTCATAAATTCTTTTAAATCCTTCATCAATATTTTTAACAATCTTCTGAATTCCAACAACCCAGATTACATTGCTTGCTCCATATGCATAAGCTGGCAATTGACTGCCACTATTTGAAGCAATCATTACCTTACCATCTTGTGTAATAACATGGACGCTTCCAATCACAAATTCAGGAGCTGCTCCTAATCTCTGCATTTCCAAACTTTGTGTTTTTCTATCCATACTCTGCAACTTCTTCCTAATAGAATTATAACTCCCAGATTCAATTTCATTAGAAATTCCTAATGTGTCTAAACTAACTGAAGTCATAATCATAACATCTGCTTCTTTAGGTAATAGTTCAAAAACTTTTCTCTTTGCATCTTCTCTGTCTTTAGAGATATAAACATTTATTCCATTTTCCTGCAAAGAAGCAGTTGTTTTCAAAATTTCTTTTTTTGAAGGAATTTCTGTATAATTCATCTCTCACTTAAAAAATCAAACTATTTAAATCTATCGGTCATCCGATATTAGAACTATATAATAAAGGGAGCATATAAGCTCCCTGCACATCAGTTAAGTTTATTTCATAGCATCACCTCTGAATTATTTAATTTAGTTAAATAATAAAAGAAGATCTCTTATTAATTACTTATTAAATGAAAATAAATAAAAACGATAACTAGCTAATATTCATAAAGCTTAAAAACCTTTTATCATGCTTTTTAACATGACATACTTCTATATAGTCCCACATTCTTTTTTAAAATTCAGTATCGTAATACAAATAATATTTGCTGCAATTCTATTTTTAGTAGCATATTTTTCATTTAAGATTTATAGAATATCAAAACAAAGAGAGATAAAATTATTTGGGATATCTTTTCTGTTTATGGCAATTTCCTATGTTCTATGGGCGTTAATACATCTAGCAATAGTTTCTCCAACTATAATCGACCTAGTAAAAATAACAACGTCGAA
>CAYJSG010000021.1:0-12118 GCA_964372815.1 Candidatus Woesearchaeota archaeon | reverse complement strand
AAGAAAAAGAAGAACAAGGCACAAGTTACGAAGAGATGACAAAACTTCTCAAACCTTTAATATTAGAAGAAAAAGGCAAGGAAGTGAAAGTCGAACCAAAAATTATAGTTTCAGTTACATATCAAAATATCCAAAAGTCTCCATCATACTCATCAAACTATGCCTTGCGTTTTCCAAGAATAACTCATTATAGACCAGAAAGAGGAATTTATGACATTGCTTCTCTAGCAGACATAGAAAAAGAAGTCCAACGAACACAAAGGAAATAAACTTTAAAAAGATACCAAGCTAAAAAATAAAATGCTAGAGAAGAAAAAAAACAGTCCAATTATCAAAAAAACCGAGAAAAAAAGCATTTCTATCTATAGTAGGAGCGTTAATAGCAGGCATTAGCTTATTTTACTTTAAACAACAACCAATAATCTCATTTATAGGTTTAATAATGGGCTCATTTTTAATGATTAAAGCACTAAGCTAAAATGAATAAACTGAAGAAAAATCTCTTAGATTTTATAACTTCTCTAATTCTCTCATTAATGTTTTTCATTCCATTTTTAGTCAAATCATTTGAAAATTTCGAAAAATGTGAAAAAATACAAAGAAAAATAAATAGAGAGATAGAATAATCAACCAATCATATCCAACAAGAAATTCAAAACACCTTCTAACCTTGTAATATAAAACTTTTTTTTCATTAAAAAAAAATCACCCAAAGCTTTATAAACAAATTTCCTTTTTAAATATATAACTTTGATCTAGTTACAAAAATGGCAAAATCTAATCTAAAAGTACAAAACATTGTAGCAACAACTTCTCTCGGCAAACCAGTTTCATTAACAAAACTCGCGAGAGTTAATACAAATACTGAATATAATCCAGAACAATTTCCAGGCCTTGTCCTAAGAATTAAAAAACCAAAATCAGCGGTTCTGGTTTTTTCTTCAGGTAATCTTGTCTGCACAGGTACGAAGAGCGTAGCGCAGGTTAAAGAGGTTATACAACAAGTCATAAAACAAATAGGAAAAATTGGAGTTAAAATAACAGACAAACCAAAAATAACTGTCCAGAATATTGTTGCCTCTGGTTCTATTGACTTGAACCTAAATCTAAATCTTCTCGCTCTCCAATTAGAAAACACAGAATATGAACCTGAACAATTTCCAGGTCTTGTCTATAAACTTGTGGATCCAACAGCCACTTTCCTTCTCTTCTCCAATGGTAAATTAGTCTGTACAGGCACAAAAAACAAGCAACAACTTGAAGAATCAATGAAACAGCTAAATAGAAACGTTAAACAAGCCACGAAAGAATCCTAATAGTGCAACAAAGCCCTAACAACATGCAATCCTTCTTCCAATGTCTCAATTCTAAATCCTGTCAGTTCTCTTACAATACAATGATCATGAACATTTCCTTCTTTTTCGATAACGCTTATTATTGGTTTTCTAAAGGCATCAGCCCATCCATATTCTATCATCGTTCCAATAGAAACCTGTTTTGCTCCAAGCAAATTAGCCAAAACAACATCACAATTCATAATATCCCATCTATCTCTAATTGTTAATCCTTTTTGACAACTTATTATATTATCTTCAGGTTCTAATAATATTCTCCCATTATTAAGATGCTCGTAATATCTAAAAGGAGAAACTCCGGTAATTCCATCTTCAGCTAATTTATTCTTAATATACTCCCTCCATTCAACAACATTCTTATAATTTAACCCTGTAACAGGTCCTGCTAAATAAACTCTTTTTTCCATTTTCAATTTTTCATATCTTACTATTTAATCTTATGTATGATTAAAAATAATCTCTCAAACTCCTCTGCCTCATCTCATTCATCATCCTGCTTTCTTTCAAATATCTCTCAACAGGAATCCTCAATCTAGTCTGTATATCTTGCAAAGCCTCTTGCAAATTACCAAATCTACTAGGAGCGCTATTCATTGCTGCTCTCGTCGCCTCTCGCAATATCCCTACACCAAGAGGAGCATAGTATTCAGGCCTTATCTCCCTAAATATAATAACCGAAGCCTGCCTCTTAATTTTTTCTAAATACTCACAAACTCCAAGGCGATTAGCATAGTATGCACCAGTTACTGAATCAGCATACTTTTTTCTTTCAAAAATACTCTCGAAATCCTTCCAAACCCCGAAATTCTTAAGAGAAATTTCAATAACCTCAAAACTCCAATATCTAGGAATTAATAAAATTTCGTAATGATTGCCAACATACTCTGAATGAAAAACTAAATATTCATTTATTTCAGGATGATATTTAATTCTTTCTGATTTTTTATTAGAAAGCGTAGAATCAACAGCAGTTATACTCCATCTAGTCGGCACTAACTTTCTGTTCTTTCTCAATCCCAATAATCCTGCAGACAATAATTTAATCATTTCAGAACTCCCTATTCCGGCTCTTTCCAATTCAATCAAAGCACTTGCAGATTTAACATCATTATCATTAACTAAATAATCAACCTTCTTCCTAATTTTAACATTCTCTTGCAATCTAACTTTCTCAACTTCTCCGACATTAGAAATTAAAGGCACCATACTTTCCTTCTCATCATTTTTTATTACTGGTCTCTTTAATTTAAATTCGCTTGCAACAGATTTCTCTGCCATCGCAACTTCCTGCATCACACTTAAAAACTTCCCTCCAATAACAGCCTTCTTTACATTGCTCCTTGTCCTTCCATAAATTAATTTTCCTCTCAATTTCAAGACATCCCTAATTCCTAAATTTCTTCCAACCCACTCTTCAGAAGAACTCATAACTCTAGTATCTCCATATTCTTCAGGAGATAATATTCCAACATAAACATTAGGATAATTCCATTTTCCAACAAAAACTTCTGGCGGACTACTTCCAGAAAAAGAGTCTATCATCCTTGTTCTTCCAAGCAAGACAGTGTGTTTCTTGCATTCCCATTCCTTACATATTTTACAGTAAGCCATTTCCTCTCAAAAACAAAGAACTATAAATGAATTGTGGTGGAAGAGTCTAGTAATCTTTTCAATTTCTTCCACATTTGCTCAATATTCAAAACATTACTATCATGAAATGCTTGCGCCACTCCTATAAAAATATCTAAAGCACCAACATTATCTGGATTTCTTTCCAGGTAATGAACTAAATAAGGCAAATTATCAATAAAAGCAGAATCTCTCATAAATCTCTTAACTTTAACAATGCTCCTCTCCTTTTCTTTATTATCTCTTCTAATAATAGAATTTCGTAGTTCGCTAATATAATTCCAAAACATTCTTATAAATTTGCCTCCGTGAAAGTCACGAGCATTCTCACTCGTTTCAATTTGCCTGAGATATTCCTGCACATAAATATTAATTCCTTGTACAACACTCTGTGCAGCATTATAAGCATCCTTATCTTTCCCAACATACAAAACATCACCTGAGACATCTGCAATAGCTTCTAAACTATCCAAAAAACAGGTCGTACTAAAAAAAGTAGATCCTTCACATCCAATTATATAAAAAGAAACAGGCTTTCTACATAATTTAATATAAGGTTGTAAATCTTTTATACTATCAGAAGCATACATTCCAGGATATTGAAATCCAAAGATCTGAGGTTCTACCTCTACATATCCTAAAACTTTTCCTTCTAATAAATCCTTATCTCCTTTCATGAATTCATATCTTCCTAGTCTATTCATAGAAAGTCAATAAAAAAATTCTTTTTAAATCTTTTGAAAAGTCATCCTTTCAGATCACTAATCCCCAAAAGAATAAACAAAGCTCCAACCATAACAATAAACCAGAAAACTCCTCCTTTAAGAAACTCCCAAGTAGCATGTCGGAAGTTCCAAAATTGTCCAAACCAGTCAGGCGAATACCATGCAACAATTATTGGCACAATCACCAAAATCAATCCCAATAAAATTTCTGACCATTTATTCATAAAATATAAATTACAAATCAATATTTAAAGTTTTCTTATAAAAATTCATTTTTTAAAGTAGTAAATTTGTTACTAGCAAAAACCTATTTAAACACTCCTTCACATTAATTTTAATGGATAAAATAACAATAACCTTTTTAGGAACGAGCGATTCAGTTCCATCAAAAAAAAGAAATCACACATCTATTTTACTTAGTTACAAAAATGAAAATATCTTAGTAGATTGCGGCGAAGGCACACAAAGACAATTTAAACTGGCAAATATCTCTCCAACAAAAATAACAAGAATCTTAATTACTCACTGGCACGGTGACCATATTCTCGGTCTTCCAGGATTGCTACAAACCCTGGCTATGCAAAACTATTCTAAAACATTAAAGATTTACACCCCTCCAAAAACAAGACATTTTATGGAAGCAATAATGAAAATGTTTATTTTTGTAGGTAATATAAAATATGAAATAGAAGAAGTTAATGGAAAATTCCTGGAAAACCAGGATTTCTACTTGGAATCATTCCCTCTAAAACACGGTCCTTCATGCAACAGCTATATTTTTGTAGAGAAAGACAAACTAAGAATAAACAAAAATAAACTTGTTAAACTAAAGATCCCACAATCTCCATTAATAAAAAAATTAGCAGAAGGAAAAGATATCTTTTTTAATGGTAAAAAAATAAGCTCAAAAAATGTAACCTACAGACAAAAAGGCAGAAAAGTATCCATTGTTTTAGACACAGGTTATTCAGATAACATTATTGCTCATACCAAAAATTCAGATATTCTTGTTTGTGAATCAACATATCTGGATAAAGATTTAGATATAGCAAAAAAATATCATCATCTTACAGCAAAACAAGCTGCAACAATAGCAAAACAAGCAAAAGTAAAAAATTTAATTTTAACTCATATATCTCAACGCTATCACACAGCAAAATACACAGAAGAAGAAGCCAAATCAATTTTTAAAGATACAACAATAGCTAATGACCTCCAGATTATAATAATTTAACTTTAATATTATACCCAGGATTCTTTTCAGGCCTATATTTATTTGGATATTGTATATCAGTTTTAACAGCGTGTGAAACTTTCTTGAAGAATTTGAAAACATTATAAGGCTTTTCTATATTTCTCAATGTATAAGGTTTTTGAACAGGGTCATGTCTCCTATAAGTAATAGACCCTGCCGTGGAAATTAAAATACTTCCTGAGTTCCCACCTTCGAACACTTTATCAAATAAACCAACATTAACTTCAGCATTTGTCATTTGGTCAAAGTCAACCATTTCAAAATCTCTTCCTATTAATCCTTTTTTAAATATAACTCTTGGTGATTGCATAATAAACATGTTTATAGACTAGTATTTGATAGATCGGAATACAAAAAACTAAAATAATCCTAACCCAAAAATGATGCGGTAAAAATATTCCAAATCCTAAGATATGTGACCCCTAGATTATTTCGGTTTGCCTTCCCAGAATACTTTTTCATTCTCATCTAAAATTTTATCAAGCTCATTCATAGTAATGTTTAATATATTATCTATTTTTTTAAACTATCTATTTTGCAGAAGTCGAAGCAGGCGATATATAAATTATCGTATCTCCTCTTAAGAAAGTTAGGCCAATGTTTTTCTTAACTTCTCCATCAACTACTTCCTTTGCATTATCTAATGCAACATTAATATGCATATCAAATGCCATCAATGTGCCTACAAATTGTTGATTTCCCTTTAACTGAATCAAAACTTCTTTTCCTTTAGCTTGATTCAACAAATCTAATGGTCTTTCAATTCCATTTACCATATCTGCACTTCATCACATCTATATTTAAATCTTTGGATTCTCAAACTATAAAATAAAAAATTTCAAAACAAAAACTATTTAAATCTCGTTTCTACCAATTTAATTATGAAACGCGGAAGAAAAATATCTGGCGGAAAATATCACAAGCAAAGAAAGTCGAAATTATTTGAAAAAAATAGACAGGAAAGATTAGTCTTACTTGGAGAAACAAAAAGAAAAATATTAAATGTTAGAGGAGGCAATAAAAGAACGATCTTGCTAAAAGAAAATATAGCAAACGTTTTAGCAAATAAAAAGATTCAAAAAGCAGAAATAAAAAATGTTCTAGAAACGCCCCAAAATCGTTTTTTGGCAAGACAAAATCGTCTGGTAAAAGGAGCGATTATAGAAACATCAATAGGCAAGGCAAGAATAACTAATCGCCCAAGTAAAGAAGGCATGGTAAATGCTATTATAATTGAATAATAAAATTTTCCATAATTTTTATCGTCGAAAAAATAAAAAATCAATAGAAAGATTTAAATACTATCCTCAACAATAAATCTTTTAAACCTTTCGATTCCTAAAAAATGAATTATGTCAAACGTTGTCCAGAATGTGGAAGTGTAAATCTTACTTATGATGACCAAAAGGGTGAAATAGTATGTAACGAATGTGGTCTTATAGTAGAAGAAAAGATGGTTGATACAGGTCAGGACGTCGGTGGGCAATTTGATAAATCAGAAAAAAAAGGCCGTGGTGGTGCGCCTATCTCTATACAAAAATTTGACAAAGGCCTGACAACTAACGTTGGAGAAATCTCTGATATTTACAGGTTGGAACCAGGACAGACTAGAAAATTTCTAAGGCTTAAAAAATGGCAGGAAAGAGTTTCTACTTCAATCGAAAGGAACTTGAGACTTGCAATGGCAGAACTAAGAAGGGTTGCCGCTTTCTTAAGCCTCCCAACAGTCATTAGAGAAGAAGCATCAAGAATTTATAATTATGTTCTACAACGTGGATTAGTAAGAGGAAGGTCAATGGAGTCTGTTATTGCAGCCTGCATTTATGCAGCCTGCCGTTCTTACAACATTCCCAGAACATTAGATGAAATCGCTGGTGCTTCAGATGTAGAAAGAAAAGAAATTGGTCGTACATATAGATTTATAGTAAGAAAATTAAAAATTAAAGTAACACCGAGCTCCCCAAAAGATTACATTTCAAGATTTGCATCTATTTTGCATTTATCTCCAAAAAGCCAAAATGACGCACTAAAAACACTAAAAAAAGCTGATGTGGCAGAGCTAACATCAGGTAGAGGTCCTGCAGGTATTGCAGCAGCAGCTCTCTATGTAGCTGCTCTCCTCAATGATGAAAAACGCACTCAAAGAGAAGTTGCGGATGTAGCAGGAATCACAGAAGTAACAATTAGAAATCGTTACAAAGAATTAATAGACCGCCTTAAACTTGAAGAAAAAATAAAATCGAAAGTTAACCAGGCAGAAAAAGCAAAAAAAGCCTGAATTGCATTTCATTACATTTTTTAAAACAAACATTTAAATCCCCTTCAGGCTTTCAAATTTTAAGCGGGGATGCCGGAGTGGTCAAACGGGCTTGGCTTAGGACCAAGTGGCTTAGTGCCTGCGAAGGTTCAAATCCTTCTTCCCGCATAATTTTGTTACTACAGGTTAATTACTACATAATAGAAAGATTTAAATAAGCTAAATTCTCAATCAGTCTATGAAACAAGATTACTCTTTAAAACAAGGAATAGGACCTACTCTTAGAACTGCCTTAACTGGCCTCGCTTTACTAACCGTGTCAAGTTGTGCCCCAAGAGGATTAATAACAGAGCCTAGTCACGTAAGAAACGTAGAGAATTACGAAACACCTAATAATGTTAAAAAACACGAATTGTGGAAGACAAGAAATAGTGATACTTCATACAACCTAGAAAGAGTTGTAATAAACGGAAATGATTTATATGTTGCCCCTAATCGCCTCTTTTATGAAAACGAACTAGGAATACTATTAGTTAAACATGGAGACCACAGAAAAGAGGTAGACCTTATAAATAAAAGAACTACAATTGTTTCTGATGTATATTACATTCCAGAGAAAGTTCAAATAGATGAAACCTCTAAAAAACTAGCTACAGAAATACCTCTTTCCATAGAAGGAAAATTTGGGAAGAAAGCACAAATAAAACAATACGATACAAAAAATGTTGTTACAGGAATAGTATACGAAACAGAAGGAGACACAATTTATAGTCTAAGAACTATAAAAATAAATGGCAAAGAATGGTATATTCCAATAGTCGAAACAAATAAAGTTGACGATCCAGATGCATTACCCTTCTATATGATTGAAGTAGAAGGTTCAAAAAGAATAATTAAACCTACTGGAGAAATAACATTAGTAAATGAAAATGGATTCTACAGACCAAAAAAAGTAACTATTGAAAAATATAGCGAAAGAAAACCAAAAGAATCGGAACAAACCAAAAATGATATGTATGCCGCACAAAACATAAGCCACAGTGGAATCCAATCTTTACAATCAGCACAAACACCACCACAACCTCAACAACCGCAAGCTAAATAAAAATATTTCAAATCAACGTATTTCCTTAGCTTGATAAGCTGTATCTAAATCAATTCTGGTATCCTTAATCATCGCATCCTTAAATTTCCAATAAAATTCGGCTTTTTCTTTTGAAAAATCGCTACTACCTTGCAGGATATTATAAAACTCTTCAAAACTATTCTCTCTTAATTGAACTCTATAATTACCATTTCCTTCTGCTCTAACATTTCCGATAAATATTTCTTTAGGCTCTATAGAATAAATCCTGCTTCTATCAATCTTCAAAATAGACAAAGAAGAACTGCCCCTTTTTTCATTAATATATACGACCTCATTTTCCTCATACTCTTTATCTAAATAATAATCCGCTGTTTCTTTACTAATTGGGCTTGGTTTTGTTTCTTCTTTTTTAACAACTGCTTCTCCTGCTTTTTGTGCCTCCTTAACTAATACTGGTTTCACAACTTTTCCTAATTTAATAGCCTTTAAATCTCCAATCAAATATAGCACATTAGCTTTATGATGATTCAAAACAACCTTGTCAAATAATAACTTCAATCTTGTTTCAGTTTCTTCGAATCTTTTATCATCTTTGCTAATATCTATTTTATTAAGTTTTCTAACTTCTTCTTCCAAGATATTTAATTCAGCATTAGCTCCATCATCTCCAATTATAATCCCTTTTTGTGTCAAATCTTCTTGTTGCCTCTTCTCCAATTCACTTAAGGTAGCATTTCTGACTCCAGCATTATTATCAGTTATTGCATTATCAACGCTTTTCGTATCCAGCCAGCATTTAATTTTAGGATCATCACATTGTCCAACTTCTAAGAATCTTGTTGGTTCTGTTTGACTTCCAGGATTTTGCGAAGCACATATTCTCACAATTCCTCTATTGTAAACCTGTGGTAATCCGGCTTCTTCTGCGCCTGCCTGAATATTCGGCTGTAAAGCCGCTCCTAAATTAGGACTTCCACTAATACATTCTCTTTCAGTTTGAATATTTTTTTGCAATGCTTCGCTTTCAACATATTTATCTCTCAAATAATTTACAGCAAAACTTGTACTAACTTGTTTAAATCCGCATTCTTCTCTATCATTAACTCTTACGCACAATTCCTGATAGCCTTCAGGAGCTGTAAAGTCCTTGGATTCCTGCGCGTATTGCCCTCTTCCAACAAATCCAGATGCTACGTGTATCACCGCAGGGATATTATAATATCCTGATTCAGGAGGATTCTTTAAAAATACACTATACTGAACTCCAGAGTCCTTTCCCGCAAAGATATGATAAAATACTTTATACTGTGAACTAGCAGGCACGGTAACATCACTATACTTGGTTGCACTAAACCACGCATAGAATTGAGGCGGGCTATCAGGTTCTATCAAACTCTTTATACTCTTTGGACCTTTAGCCGAAACAAATGCCTTGCAGAATGGTGTTCCAACCTCTTCAATACTCCTTGCTTTAAACGAATTTAATGAGTTAACAGCATAGCTTTGAGTGAAGTATTTTATCGAATCCTGCGTGTTTTGCCATGCTGCCTGTACAGTCAAATATTCTCCTCCTCCTCTTGTTCCCTGCCCATAAGCAAATTCAACTATTTTAGGCAAAATAACTTTTGCAACAGGCGCAACCTGCCTCCAAAAGAATTCACATAAATAAATACTATAAATCTGATCACAGATTCCGATAGTCTTTCCAGTTTCTAGACTTTCCTGCAAACAATCTTTATGCGACTTCAATATGGATAAAAATCCTTCAATTCCAGCGTGAATTCCGGATAAACAAACAGGTATATAAATTCCTTCTTTAATGTTTGGAAGACATAACAAAGTGCTTCCAATAATTCCTGTTTGCACAACATCAGCAACAGGATATTTCCCACCAAAATCACATCTTGAACTTGGACAAATTACAGGATCGCAAACATTAAACAATAAATGACATTCTTCAGGGGACATAAAGTTTTGACATTGCACGCTTGGTATATTGGCTGCAGGACTCCCAACATTGAAATCTCTTGCATTAATCCTTACTATTCTCTTACCATATTGATTTGCTGCATCTGTCAACGCCTGAACAGCCTGTCCAACTCTTCTTCTAGCCTCTCCCTCATTCAGTCCAGGAAAAACTCCAAATGGCTGTCCAGTATTCAAATTAATCAATTGGCAAACATCATCTCCTAATCCTTCTAAAAACTGCTCTCTTCCATCTTTTCCAACATTACACAAATAAAAGCTGGTAACTCTTCCGCTTGCATCAAACGCTCCTATTCCTCCGAAAGCAGGTAATGTTTGTCTTGTCGCAGCGTACCATCCTTCTCTAACATCAAATGGAACTATCGCTGGCATTCCCTTATAAGGCTCTCTCTCATAATACCTAACTTCAGGATTCTTATAAGGATTATTCAAACTCAAACTTTCAGTCGCTGTTACTGTCCCTATCTTATAAATATCAATAAACCTCGACTTTTCATTATCATTTAATAAATTTCCATTACTTTTCACAATATCCTTAACACTATAAACTCCCTCGCTTTTCTCCAATCCAAGATAATATGTCCCTGCATCAAACCCTTCTTTTTCATTTCCATTAATAATCACTTTTTTAGTCTCTGCAACATTAACTTTAGCAACATAATTACTTTTTATGTTGTTTTTTATTCCATCATTTTTCAATCCTTCTTTACTAACTACTTGCCCTACTAAATTACTTCTGTCAGCATAAGGAACAAAGATAGTTTGTGGCTCTCCTAATTTTTCAGCTAATTTATCTTTCTCTAACTGTTCTGCTCTCTTTTTATTTTCACTAATCCTTTCACTAGCAGTTTTTAACATACTATCTGAATTCATTTTAGTATTTTCAGATGCCCCTTTCTCACTCATAATCAGATTATATTCTATTTCCCTTAATTCTTCATATCCATAAAGCCCTTGTTTATTATATCCCTCATTACAATCTCCCAACAACTCTTCTATCTTCTTCCCGCCAATATTTCTTCCGTTGTATTTTCTCCTTAACTCTTCACAATAAGCAACAGCAGCCTTACTTCTATCGATATAATCCTGCTCCAAAATCCCGCTCCCCTCCTGAACAAAATTCTTTTCAATTCCTTCTACTCGTGTATTAATATCACTGATAGCTCCTTTAGCAATATCAACATCCTTATTAATTTCATTAGCTTTAGCTAAATAACAAGCATTCAGATTTACATACTCTCCTCTATTAACTAATTCATTGCATTTAATCGTCCAGCCCTGCATTACTTTTTGTCTTGCCAATGCCTCTCCTCCTATCCCTGCCAAAAAGTTTTTAACAGTTAAAACAGCAGAAGTTGCAAAACATGCTGCCTTCAATCCACTAACAACTTTTCCTAATTTATTAACAATATTTTCCCATTTCTTAATACTCTTGTTCAAATTCTCGATTAATTCCTCTGTTTTACTCGTTGACAATTTAATAGCCCTCTTCTCAATTCCAACAAAAACACTAAAATTCGTCTCTGTCTTGGTTCCTTGGGAAATAGATATTAATCTAATTCTGGCATTATCCTCAATGTTAACATTCCTCAATTTAATATAACTCTTCTCACAAACCTTGCTGGCATCAGCATCTCTCTTCAAATTTATTCCACTACTGCTCTTAACACTTTCCTTTCCATCCTTATCAACGCTTTTACAATTAACAGTTATTTGTACATTTTCCTCATCAGTTATTTTATCTAATCTTATACTATCAATTGTTCCATTACCTCCCCCTAACTCTTTAACTTCTTTCAATTCCTTGTCCTTAACAATAATATT
>CAYJSG010000020.1:0-12125 GCA_964372815.1 Candidatus Woesearchaeota archaeon | reverse complement strand
AACCCAGCCCCTAACAATCCAGGCTCTTCCAATTTACTCCAAACAATTTCATATTCAGAGGGCAAAACCACATATTTCTTAACTTTCACTCTAACAATATCTAAAAACTTCTCTCCTGCTTCTCTCATTCCTCCAGCCAAAATAACAATTTCAGGATTAAAAATATTAATTAAACTTCCGATTCCCATAGCCAAATAATCACTTATCTCATCTAAAATCTCTTTCGCTATTTTATTATTCATTTCCATAATTTCACTAACATTCATCTCTTTTCCAATTTTCTTTTTAGTAATCTCAAATATTCCCTTGCCTCCAGCTAATTCTTCAAATCTCTTTCCATTATCAAGATAAATATAACCCAATTCCGTACCGATATCTTGAGCATTATACAATTTCCCATCAATAACGACCCCTCCCCCAATACCTGTCCCTAAAGTCAAAACAAAAAAATTCTTTTTTCCTTTTCCAGCCCCAAAAACAGATTCAGCCAAGGCCACACATTTAGCATCGTTCTCAATCTCAACTTTAACCCTAAATCTCTCCTCAATATAATTCTTCATATCAAAATTCTTAAAAGGAATATTTGGAGGATTAATTATCACACCATCTTTTAATGGCCCTGGGCAAGATAATCCAATTCCCCTGACACCCTCATTAATCAAATCTCTAATTAAATCGCTAATAATTCTCAAAATCCCTTCCCGGCTCCTTGGTGTTTGCTTCTTCACAAATCTAAAAATTCTTTTTCCTTTAACAATTCCAACTCTTAAGTTAGTACCTCCCAAATCAACTGCAATAACCTCTTTACCCATTTTATTCATATATTTACTTATTATTTGAAACTTATAAATATTCCTTTAAAATTCAATTCTCCAAAATCAATTTATTATTATAAAATGATATAATAATATTTGAAATAGGCTGTTCTAATTCTAGCGAATAAATCTTGTATGTAATTTGGGCCCAATTTGCTCCATACTGTACACTCACTTTTGCTCTAGTTTCACTAATACCTGCCTCTTTTAATATAGGGAAATATGAAGAGGCATTAAAAAACTCTAGGCCTGCAACTTTTCCGTTAAAATCAAAATCTATAACTATCTCTCCTCGAGGAAGTTCTATGTCTAAACTAAATTTAATATTGCTCCAAATTCTAAATAGACGAAACATATCTTCTTCCTTATCATAATCTACTTTAATATCTTCTTTCTCCATTTTTCCTCCAAATCTTTACTTGAAACATTTTGTCTTCAATTTCAACATAATAGAGACTCTCCAGAAAGCAAAGTTGATATAACCAACTCCTTATTAATAGTCCGTTCAGTTGTCCTTACAATAAGGTGTAAACTCAATTTGCTCAATAGAATAATTTTTATTTTTCTATTTCACTTCTCTTATTAATTCATCCATCATAACATTTCGAAGATTCACTCTTTTAAATAATAAATAGTAAAATGTAAAAACTATAAATAACTTTGCCAAAAATTAATACTATTAAAATCAGTTCCCCTAGAAGCCATTTCTCTCAAATATTTTATCTTCATTTTTTTTGCATACCTTCTCCGAATCAACTTTTTCAATTTACTATTCCATCTATCAACATTAAAATGCTCTCCAAAAATCATGTGAGAATGTCTTAACAATTTTCTATCATCACTCCCTCTTAATCCGTCTCGGTAATCACTCCAGTCATCCCAATATTCCAAAGGTTCTAAGCCCTGCTCAATAAGATAACGCTTATTAAAACCATAAACAATCCGGCCCCTTCTCCTTCCACTATGTCTCCTAACTTTTTTATTTATCATTGTAATCTATAATGCTCACTTATTAATATATTTTTCTAAAAACTGCAAAGTAAAAACAATAAACTATAAAATATACAAAAGTATAATATTATAATGAGAAAATAAGATAAAAAATGACATTTATACAAAAAGTAAAAGAATTCTTCAAAAAAGAAAAAATAGAAGAAAAACAACTAGAACAAATAGAATTAGATAACCTATCATCATGGCTAACAGAAAAGAATAATGAAATAAAAAAAAGTTTAGCTGAAAAAACAAATATTTCACAAAGTGATTTATTAATTTTATTAAACAGATTAAAAGAAGAAATAAAAGCCTTGGAAAATGTCAACATTAACGAAAAAAAAGAGCATGAAAGAATAAAGCAAATCACCGAACTGGGAAGAAAAGAATACGCGCAATATTTAGAAAAACTCATTAAAAAACTTGAACAGAAAGAATCCCAGCCATATATCTCACAAGAGATAAACAAATTCTCACAATTATCAGCAAAGAGCCATTTCAAAGCTACACAATTAATAGGAAAAGAAATAGAAAATATTGAAAACACAATTACAGAAATAAGAAGATTAGAAACCAATTATTTAAATAAAAATTCATGGCTCATTAATAAGAATAACTTACTTAAATTACTAATAGAAAAAGATAATGAAATAAAAAGTCAAGAGAAAAATAAGTTAAAAATAGAAGCAGAGATAAATAATATAAAAAAAATTCAAAGAGAATATGAAAAGAACTTAAAAGATACAGAAAAACAGTTACAAGAAATAAAAGAAAGTCCAGAGGCGAAAGAGAAAGAATCAATTATAAAGAAAAAACAAGAAAGAGAAGATTCTTTAAGAGCATTAGAATTTGAAATTAAAACACTAATTGATAAAAGAATCATAGAAAAATATCTCCATATAGAAAAAGATAAACAAGTATCTAAAATAGCAGAAACATATCTAAACAATCCAATTGAATATCTCCTCATAGATAAAGAATTAAAAATTATACCTCTAATAGAAAAAATAAAGCAAAAAATAGAGCAGAATTTAATACCAATAAAAGATTATAAAAAAGCTATAACTAAATTATCTATAAATGAAGAAACTTTTCACGACTATAAAAACAACTATCTTTCATTAATAAAAGAGATCAAAGAATTTGAAGAAAAAGTATTAAATATCAAAGTAGACGTGTCTCATCTAGAAAAAGAAAAGCAAATATATAAATATCAACTTGACGATACACAAAAGAATCTGGATGCGTTAGTAAAAAAACAAGAAAAACTACAAAGTCAGATAAATAAATTGAATATATCAATAAAAGAAGAATTAAAGCAAAATGGAATTATCTTAATATAAAAGTGCAAAACCTTTTATACATTCAAATTCTTGTATTTATATGGACATAACAAAAGAGGCATATAATGAAGCAATAGAAGTTTTGGAAAAATGCGAAACACCTCGCGGCTTTAGAGCAGCATTTCCAGGTTACAACGGCATTTGGGCGAGAGATTCAATAATAGCCTCGTTAGGAACCTCATTAATAAAAAACCAGTTTAAAGAAACTTTCAAACAATCTCTAATAACATTAGCAAAGCATCAAAGCAAAAAAGGGCAGATTCCAAATGCCATTCTTCTAGATAAAAATCCTCCTCAAATAGATTACAAATCAATAGATTCAACATTATGGTTTATTATTGGCCATTACATCTACAAACAGCGTTTTAATTCAGAATTATTTAATAAACAACAACAGAATATACAAAAAGCTCTTCACTGGCTAGAATATCAGGACATTGGTGAAGATTCTATGTTAGAACAACTTCCGACAACAGACTGGCAAGACGCTTTTCCACATCGTTATGGCCATACAATAAACACCCAAGCCCTGTATTATCAAATTTTAAATCTAACAAACCAAAAAGAAAAAGCAAAACAATTAAAAGAAACAGTAAATAACAATCAAGATAATAAATTATGGAATAAAAATTTCTATCTTCCATGGCGCTGGAAAAACCACAATAAATATAAGGAAAAAGGAGACTGGTTTGTCTCTCTAGGAAACTTACTATCAATAATCTTCAATCTAGCAGATAAAAACAAAGCAAATAAAATTATAGAATATATTAAGAAAAATAAAATAAACGAACCGTATCCAATAAAAGCAATTTATCCGCCAATAAATAAAAATTCAAAAGAATGGCAACCCTACTTCAATGATTGCGAAGCAAGAACGCCATATCATTATTTAAACGCCGGAATCTGGACTTATATAGGCGGTTTCTATATCCTAGCATTAATAAAACAGGAAAATTTCAAAGAAGCAAATTATCAATTAGAAAAACTCGCAGAAGCAAATCTTCAACTTCCAAAATTTGCAGAATGGCTTAATGGTAAAACAGGCAAACCCGGTTCATCTGCATCCGGAAAAGAAGGAAATCAGGCTTGGAATGCAGGAATGTATATTTTAGCCTATCATACTCTAAAAGAAAAAAGAATTCTTATCTAGAAAGATTCGCGAAAAACACAATTTTGTTTAGAGAAGTTTGAATAAATAGTTTTGCGAAACTTTGAGATTTTCTAAAAGAAAATCTCGAGGCCTCAAGAACTTTTAGTTCTTGAAGTTTGCAGCCTCTAAAACAGCAAGATTTCGCTCTTTCAAACTTCTCTTAGAGAACTTTGAGCAATTTTGCAAAGTTCTCTTTAATAACAGCTACCTTCTTTCATAAATGAGAACAAAATAACTATTTATATAACTCTTTTATTTGAACAATATCTCAAACAAAAAGCTTAAAAGTAAACCAAAAATAGATATTTTATGAAACTTGAAGAGATACTTAAAAAACCAGAAATTTCAGCAATAAAAGGACAACATGAAGGAGAAGATAAAATAAGCTATCTATCTAGAGATAGCTCATTTTTAGAAATTCTAGCAATAAATGGTTTCAATGGCTATCATGTATCACAGATTGTAGTTGGAAAAGGATGGAAGGATAAATTAGATTGGGTAAGAGATAATTATGAAACTGTGTTGAAATTGAGAGGATTCAATCCCTATCAAACAGCAAAAATACTCTATGGAAAAGAGTGGCATGAAAAGATTCAATGGATAGAAAACAAATACAATCCTTCCATTAACACTCCGGAGCAAGTTAGAAAAACAATGGTAAAGAAAAACTGGAAAGAAGAGTTAGGCTATGCTGCTTAAAAACTCAACACTTCGTCGTGTTGTTTCCATAAGAACCTTCATATAATCCTTCATAACACTCTCTGCATTCTACACCTTTTCTATAAATTCTATAAGCTCTGAATCTAGTTGGAAACCACAAATCTTCCATAGAATAACTAGTCAAAGCCAGCGAGTTTAACAAGTTAGAATACCAGATTGCCTGACTATCTGTAATATGTTGATGATTCTGAACCTCTTTGTTTAGCATCTAATTACTAGAATTATTCATCATTAAATATCTTATTAAAGATAACTATAGACTTAAATTCTTTTAATCAACCCAATCATTCTCCTAGCAACAGCATTATAATGAAAATTTCTCAAAGCATGTTCAGCAGCAACCTTGCCCATTTTCTCCCTCAATAAACTATCTTGCATTAATTTCAAAGTAAATTCAGCCAATTGCCCAATATTAGCTCTATAAGCGAATGTTTTAGGCAAAGGAAATTCAATTATCATTTTCTTGTCAAATCCCATAGAAGGATAAGCCCATTCCTTTTCTAATTTAATTTCATGCTCAACATCAACCAAAAATCCTGTCTTTCCATGCACAATAGTGTCTTTAGGGCCGCCAACATTAATAGAAATTACAGGTTTAGCACAAGCCATAGCTTCAACCTGAATCATGCCAAATCCCTCTAGTCTAGAAGGAGCAGCATAAATGTCACACACTCTAAGTAAGTCAGACATCTGCTCTGGAGAATATTCATCACAAACATAGATAAACTTATCTTTATTCAATCCAAGCTCTTCGATAAGCTCCTTTTCCTCCTTACCGTGATTCTCTGCTGAAAAACTAGGATAAGTTTTCAGAACATACTTCCAGTTAGTGAATCTCTCCCCTATTTTTGCCAATGCCTGAAACATCTCTTGTGCACCTTTACTTGTAACATCTCCCCCAGCAGTCAATATTATAATTTCATCCTCTCTGATTCCAAGTTTTTTCCTTATATTTATTTCCTTTTCATTCTTTTTTCTTGGATAAAAAATTTCTGGATCAAAACCAATATAACAAACATCAATGTTATCCCCTCTCACACCATCTCTTATATAAGTTGACCTTACCCAGTTACTAGTCACAACCAACAAAGGCAAATCATTTAAAATCTCATGATAGTTTGCTACCCATCCATCAGCATTGAACCATGGTACAGGCTTCATTCCATATTTTAAAGGATGAATTACAAGTTCAGGAACATTTCCCCAAAATCCAACTCCGATAACAAAATCCGGCTTAAACTCAAGATAAAGTTTTTCCTTTCTTCTATCATCATCTCTATCACATGAAATAACTTCAACCCTGTCTTCCTCTAAACCTCTTGCCAAATAATGTCCTTGTAAGCTTAATCCGTCAGGTTCTAAAGGATAAGGGTATAACAATAAAATTTTCATTTTACATTGAAACTCTCTAATTTGTGACAACTCAATGCTTCAAAAATGTTTCGTTTAAAACCATAAAGCTCTGTAATTAATTTAAATTTATTTTTATATTCTAATATATTAAGCTTAATTCTCTCCTCCGCATTTTCATCTGGCACAGGAATTTTCAATTTAGAATCATGGGGGGCAATTTTACTGCCAGCAACATAAGAGAAATAATAAACTTTCTCACATTTTAATTTATTATCGGTTATCATCTTTTTAACAGCCTTATGAATCTCTCTATGCCTCAAATGTCCATACTCGCCATTTTCTCCATGAGTAAAAATAAAATCATAATTTTTAATTTTCAAGAATTCTTTTATTTTACTAATAACATGTTCAATATCCAATGGCTTTAAAATTTCATCATCTAAATCTCCCATAATTCCTTTTGCTCTATAATATTTACAGGCATTCATAAACTTCGGTGCTCTATCAATGTCATTCTTCCTGCACAAAGAGAATATGGTCCAATCCCAGTCTTTATGTTTCAAAATCATCCCACCCATCCAAATTGTTTCATCATCTGGATGAGCTACAATCACCAAAGCTTTCATCCTCTTTTTCATTTTGCTTAAAATAACTTAATAATAATAAACAAAATTGTATTTAAAGTTTATCATTGATTCAAATTTTCTGCAGCTCCCGCATCCAAAACAAAAATCACATCCTTATGCCTCTGCAAAATACTAGCAGGAACTTCCTCATTTATTCTCCCTTTCAAAGCCAAAGCAACAGCTTTAGCTTTCTGTTTCCCACTAGCTAACAAAATTATTCTCCTGGCTTTCATTATCGTTGCAATCCCCATAGTTAAAGCTCGTTGAGGAACTTTCTCCAAGCTACCAAAAAATCTAACATTATCCTCTCTTGTCATCTTACTCAACAAAACTCCTCTAGTCCTGCTCTTAAAACTAGACATGGGCTCATTAAATCCAATATGTCCATTTCTTCCAATTCCTAAAATTTGTAAATCAACTCCTCCTAATTTCATAATCTCTCTCTCATATTTCCTGCACTCCCTCAAAATATTTCTAGTCTTTCCATTTAAAAAATAAATATTCTTTCTCTTAATATTTACATTATCAAAAAAATTCTTTTCCATAAAATATCTTAAACTTCCCTTATCCATTTCATTTAAACCAACATATTCATCTAAATTAAATGTCACGATATTATTAGTATCTATACTATTTCGCTTAATCAATCTAACTAAATTCCTATAGAATGGAATCATGGTCTTTCCACTAGCTAATCCCAAAAAAAACTCTCCTTTCTTCCTCTGAATATCATGAATAACCAACTTTGCAGCTTCAGTACCAACATCACTAGCGTTTTTAACAATAATTATTTTCATCTTATCTAATAATACTCCAAACTCTTTAAAATATCAGAAATTTTCATTTTCCTAACACTAACAAATCTATCAGCTCCTCCGGCATAAATCAATAAATCTTTTTCTTTCAAATCCAAAACAGCCCCAGTAGGAAAAACAACATTATCAATAAAACCTTTTTTTTCAAATGTCTGTAATGGTTTAATAAGTGGTTTATTTTTAGGGGTTCTAGCTAAAATTTTTTCAGGATTTTTTAAATCAAGTAAAACTGCTCCAGCACAATAAATATGGCCGTCCCCTTCATGTACCGCTCCATGATAAATCACCAACCACCCTTCTTTAATTTTTATAGGTGGAGCTCCTGCCCCAACTCTATCATTATCCCAGCCACTTCTTGTCTGTAAAAAACTTCTCTCTCGCCCCCAATAAATCAAATCTTTAGAATACGAAATCCATATATTTGGTTTGCTAAACTCAAAAAATCCTTCAGGCCTATGTAAAGCAATATGAAATCCCTTTATTTTCTCAGGAAAAATCACAACATCTTTATTCTGTTCTCTAAAAATTATTCCTTGCCTTTTCCAATTCTTTAAATCTTTTGATAAAGCTAAAGAGGTTGAAACTCCCTCATGAGCAGAAACAGAAACATAAGTCATTGTATATTTATTATCTATTTTAACAATTCTGGGGTCCTCGACTCCATAATCCCCGTCTCCAGGAATTCCGGTAAAAACAGGTTTCTGTTCAGTCTCATCAATCTTAAATCCATCAGAACTCAAAATTACCTTCTTAAAATGAGAAATCGTTGGCAATCTACATAAACCATCTCTTAAATACATTTCTCCCCATCGCCCTCTTCTTACAATGTCCTTCTCATGAATATGTTGATAATTAAAACCATATTCCTTCTCTGAAGACATAATCGGACAAATCATAGTGCTGCCCTTTTGAATCGCACTCTCAGCAACTCTAACATATAACATTATCTTATTATTTAATAATCTAATAGCAGCAGGATTCAAAATACCTTTTATTTCCCAATCATTAAAACTAGGCTTAAAATCCTCTGGTTTCAATAAAAGCTTTGTCTTAAACACTGTCTCATTTACCTCTTTATTGCGTTTATAGTAGAATTAACTATAAAAAGCTTGCCAATATAAAAAAGGATGGTCTATATTTCGATTTAATCTATGAAATCAACATCAACAGCATTCACAATCCGGGCATATACAACAATCATCCATCCAATTATTATAGGCTAATATTACAATTTCCTAACGAACATATAACAATTGATTAACGCAATAATAGCAAAAAAACAATAGGAATATTTAAATATACTAAATTTTTTAATTATCTAGTTAAATGTAGGAGGTAGTTAGTGTGAGCAAAAAAATTTTTGTTGGAAATCTGCCTTTTAGCGTTGGCGACGCTGAATTGAGAGAAATTTTTTCACCTTATGGTGAATTGACAGAAGTAACAGTCATAAAAGACAAATACTCTGGCAGATCAAAAGGTTTCGGTTTCATCACTTTTGCCGAGGATACATCTGCTGACAAAGCAATTTCAGAGATGAACTCAAAAGAAGTAGAAGGTAGAAACATTTCAGTAGACGAAGCAAAGCCTATGACTGAAGAAAGACCTAGAAAAAGATTTAGCAATAGAAGATTCTAGATGCTAAAACTGATCTGATTTAAAAATTAAGAGTAAATCTCTTAAAAATTTTTATTATTAATTTTAAAAACAAAAAGTATAAATACTGACAATCATACAAAGGATTATGAAAAAAATAAGGGGTTGTTCTTTAATTGTATTTCTTACTTTAATTTTATTCTCTTATTCCGTATTGGCTGAATCTCAAATGCCAAGACCCTGGTTATCAGGCATTCACAAAACAGCCAGTAATGTGCAATGGTTATCAGACTCTTCAGTTGTTAGAGGCGGCCGCTCATATCTTCTAAGAGAAGATAATGAAATTTCAATGCATCTTCATACGTTAAATTTGCCCCAAAACACAGCGGTTACAATATGGTGGGTGATTTTTAACAATCCAGAAAAATGCTCACATCCAGAAGGTCAATATAGGTGTGGTCCTAATGATCTCCAAATATTCGGAGGTAGCCCCATGATTAACTCAACAATCTTGTACGCGACAGGAGAAGTAATAGGCCCAAACGGAATTGGCGATTTCAGTGCAACGTTAACAAAAAGAAATAAAAAAGGAGTTCTATTCGGCCCAGGTTTACTAAATCCACACAAAGCAGACATACATTTAGTAGTAAGAACACACGGCCCTCTTATTCAAGGATTGGTAAAAGAGATGATTAGCACATTTGGCGCTGGTTGCAATAATGTTTCTATGGGAACAGGCACCAGAGGTCCGAATAATTGCACAAATATTCAATTTTCTGTTCATGAAGCGTGAATTCCCGAATTTGAAAATCCGCGCTGACTTCTTATTAGACTGATGTTAGTAACAATTATAAAAATCATGAATAATGGTATTTAAAGCAGCTATATGATTTTGTATTTATCAGTATAATTAAAAATTTATCGGTATACAAGTCTGAGGATCAGAAAAAGCATTTCTGCGAAAGACTTCTCTAAAACAAGCTTTCTTTTTACTGTTAAACAAATCGTTAATCTCTCCAATAGGATAATCGCTGATATTATTTCCATATTCAAGAATCTGATTAGCTATAATTCTTAGTTCTTCCTCAAAGGCGTGTATATCTTCATGAGAAAAAGAATAAACTTTAGGAACACCAAGCTTAAGATAATGAAAAATTGTCTTTGAAGGCAATTCATTGCTTTTTTTATGGATTAAAAGATTATAAAATAGTGCCTGACGTTCAAACTCTTTACCTTGATTAATACTATTGCTCGTTTTATAATCTATTAAAATACGATGATTGGCTTTTTTCTCCGTAGCTTGCAAATCAATAACACCTTTAATGCCAATCTTCATATATTCATTTTCGACAAAAGGAAAATTAATAGCTTCCTCACAAATATGATTATCATATAAATCAACAAAATTTAAACCCTTAATCAATGCTAAAAGATACTCTTCTTTATTAAGAACCTTGTTTCTTATATCTAGATGTATATCTAGACTTAGTTTTTCCCACTGATTTATAAAGAATAAATATGCTTCATTACGATCAAACGAACCTTTAGCGTACTTCTCAAGACATTCATGGACAATACCTCCTGACAAACCATAACAAACCGGGACATAGGTGTCATCAGGAACTTTTGCAATATATGTCAAATAAAATAAAAGCGGACTCTGAATAAATATATTCAGACTAGTAGGAGAAAGATTAAACGAAATCTTGCCAAGTTCACTCTCTTTGTTCAAAATCATTACAAAGAAAAAATAAATTACTTTAAATAATTATTGGTTGTTTTTTACAAAATTATTTCGGTTCTTCTGTATAATTTGTTACGAATTATCAACTAATCTCGCCTAATTTTTAGTAAGTATCTTCAATAAATCTAATAATCTCAATAAAAAGATGAGAAATGTACTTGTTAGATAGTATTGCAAGTTCTAATTAATAGAAATGTTAAGTAGAAAGTCTAAACTCTTTATATAGACATTCCCGATAATTGTATTACTAAAAAACGGGAATGTATAGACAGAGATTCCCTAACAAAAGGGAACACGATCATAGGGAATCTCTGTATTTACTGTTTTCAGTAAAAAACTTATCACCAAACGTGCAGAAGCTACTTAAATAGTTAACGACAACCATTAAATATTTATCTGGAGGTTGTCTATGTTTAAAATATTTATAGCAATAATGTTTCATTCCAGTATAAGGCTGCGTTATTTTAGTTGGTTTCTCTAATGTTTCCTTTATTATCTCTTCATTTTCAATTTCTGGGTAATCTTGCTTAATGTGTTTCCACTGTTTTTCTGTCAGTCTAATCTTTCTTCTTGTTTTATCTACTGTCTCAAAAATAATATACATCGATACAATAATGACGTTGTTTATTTAAATTTTCGTATAAACATATTCTCTCCTAACGCCCCAACCAAGAATCGAACTCGGGTCTCCGCCGTGACAGGGTGGCGTTGCACAAACTTGACTCCACCCGTAACTGGTAATGCATACCCATCGCTCCCCCGTAAAGGGCTCGGACATTTGGTATTTTATGGCTTAACGTTCTCTTTTATCGCCTTTTCCTCCTTTTGTAGGAACATAGTAAATTATAGACGCTGGAGTTTATTTAGTTTTCTATTTGCTTTAGGGAAATACACAAAGCTTCTCATAAATCTCGGAAGCTTCATTAACATTTCCATTTGATTTCTTTAGAGCTTCTTGCCACAATTCATTTCT
>CAYJSG010000019.1:0-12605 GCA_964372815.1 Candidatus Woesearchaeota archaeon | reverse complement strand
TCCACAACCTAATTGCTATTCAGGATGTGGACTTCTTGGCGACGAAGTTAAAAAAGATTTAAAATTTTCTTCCAAAAACTTTATAACTTCTGAAAACCTAAATTATTTATGGTACTAGAAACTCTAGCACAACAATTCAACGTCTCTCCAGAAATTCTAGTAATTTTAATAATTTGGACACTATTATGGAAAGGGCTTTCTCTCTGGAAATCCGCAAGATTAAATCAACCAATTTGGTTTGTTATTCTTCTAATAATTAACACTTTAGGAATTTTAGAAATTATCTATCTAATAATGTATTCTCAACATTCGATAAAAGAAAAGACCATTCAGAAAAGAAAATCTAAAAGAAAGAGATAAAATTAAAATATTTATTTAAGAAATTTTACAGTCATTAGGCAATTATTTTCTGATTCTGTTTCTAAATCACAAAGATCATTCCCGCATTTTGAGGTGCATATGCCAGAACTTATTATATCAGGATATTTAGGAGGAATTTGCGTCAATCCTTCGTAGCATTTAGCACTAGGTACAATAGGGATTGATGATCCTTCACTATAACAATTTATATCAGTAACCGTTCCATTGTCATATTCATAAGAGTATCATTCTTAGAAGTATTGTTTCCAATAATCTTTCCACTACCTCCGCCCCTCAAGAACATTCTCCCAACTTGTCTCCATGAGCCAAATGAGCCTTAACAGCAGGAGCACCAACTCTGATCGTCTTTGCCCCCCTAGAAATATCTCTAGGAATATGGCAGATAACTACCTTTTCCCTTCCGGTCTCTTTCTCTTCCATATTATTTCTAATCACTATTCTTAATTTAACATCCTTCTCTATATTTTCAATTAATGTCTTAGCCAAGTCCTGAATCTCCTCCCAGATTTTTCTCTGCTCATCGTCTATCTCTCCCTCTTTATTAACCTCTAATTTTGTTTCTCCATTCTTTTTTACAATATCTAATCTTAACTTTATATCTTCTTTTTCTCCTTCAATTAAAGTAACAAGTTCACTAATTTTAGCATTTAAATCAACATTTGGAGCAACATCACCATCCACATTAATATCAACACTATCTTCTTCCTCAATTTCTCCCTCTATTTCCTCTTCTTTTACATCATCTTCATTAACTAAAAATGCCCACCACGGTTTTTTAACAATAATTTCTCCAGTTTCCGCATCAACCTCTCCATTAATTCTCATCTTTAATCTAAACAATAAAAGAAATTTCCCACCTTTATTTGTCTCAATTTTATATTTCAATTTTACACTATCTCCTTCTTTAACTTCTTTCAATTCAACTTTACAATTGTTCTCCTCACATTTTGCCCTCATTTTCTTCAATGCAACTACAGACGCGCTGTCAGGCATTACTTTTACTTCAGCAAAACGGCCATTAGACAGTACTGCTCTCAATCTTTCTCCTTTTATTTGTTCATCCTCTTCAGTAGTCAAATCAATATCAGTCTCTATTCTAATTTTTCCCACACTAATCTCTTTTTTCTTTCCTTCTTCATCCAATCCCTTTACTTTTATAATTCTCCTTTCATCAATCCTTATTTCTCCACCATTCTCCTTAATCCTGCTGCCAAAATTTTTTATTATTTCTTTCCTCTCATTTTCATCCTCTATTCTTTCTTTTAATCTTTCTTTAATCACAATCCTATTTTCTTTCTCTTTTATCTCATTATTTTTTCCCCCATTATTTTCTTTTTCATTTTTAACTTTTTTATTACTATCCTCAATATCAGAGAGATCATCAGAATCATCTTCTGCTAAAACAAAACCATTAATAAATATACCAAGAAGAAATAAACTGACTATCAATAAAATTACAGCTCTTTTCATAAACAGTCTAATTAAAGTTACTATTTAAATCTTTTTTCTCATTCCCTTTCCTTTCAATTTCTTCATCAATTTTCTCTTTCTTCTCATCTTTCTTATTATCTTTCTCATCTTATTTCCTCCCTTTCTTAAATTATCTTTAGATTAATTGACTTTTAAATCTACCCAAAAGTAAAAGAATAAGCTCTCATTCTTCTGAAAGGAATAATTTTCAAAATGCCATCGATATATGTTCCTTTATTATCAAAAACATTGTAAATATCACTTCCATCAGCTTTCAAATAACTTTTTTTTCCAATAAAGCCCATATTTTTCCCTGCATTTCTCTTGCTTAAAGGCTCTCCATCTAATAAGACTTCAGCAGTTCCTATTCCTGACATGACAATATTAACTTCACTAGAATAAAATTTTATTCCAATCCAGGATTTATCTCCATCCTTCCCATTAAATTCAGCAAATTCTTTTTCAACATACCATTGTCCTTGCAAATTAATTTTATCTTTTTCATATCTTCCAATATCTATATATTCATTACAACTTCCAGGCGTGCAAACAACTCTCGAATTAAAACCATTATTTCTTAAACTTCCTACATAGCATTCTTTAGAAATACCTCTCTCATAAACCCTCTTAATTTCATTAATTAATTTTACTTCTCCCTCTTTTAACTCTTTAATTTTAAATAATTCATCAACAATTTTCTCCTCAATTTCTTCATAGCCAGACTCTCCAATATGGTCAAGAATAACCTCTCCTTCAGAATTTATTAAAGCCGCGCGCGGCCAATATTGGTTGCCATAATTATTCCAATTTCTTCTTTCAGGATCGTTTGCAATAGGATATCTAATCTCATGCTTTTTAACTGCATATTTAACATTTCCAATTTCTTTTTCAAACTCAAATTCAGGTGTATGAATGCCAATAATAGAAAATCTCTTATTTTTATATTTATCCCACAATTCCTTCAAAAAAGGCAATGTTCTAATACAATTCAAACAAGAAAATGTCCAAAAATCAAGCAATACAACTTTCCCCTTTAATCTCTCCAAAGATAAGGGTTCTGAATTTATCCATTTTTTAGCATCATCTAATCCAACTAATTCAGGCGCTTTCTTTTTCCTAAAAAACAATTTCATAATTATCAGAGAATATAAACCATTAATATACTTTTCTCCACCTATCAACAGCCTCCTCCATACCTCTCGTCAACTTGATTATTGTACTAGGTTTCCCTTGTAAAATACCCTCATAAATAACATAATCAACTCCTTTCTTTATTTCATCATCTAGCTCATCAAACTTTTTCATATAAGGCTCTCCACTTAAATTAACAGAAGTTGTAACGAAAGGCTTGTTGAATTCAGAAACAATTTCTGAAAACCAATGAGAAGGAATCCTAATTCCTAAACTATCCATTCCATTATTTACTTTGTTACTAACCGCCCCCAAATTTTTCAATTCCAAGATTAAAGTATAAGGCCCTGGTAACTTATTAATCCATTTATCAACAACAGAGTTAACAAAACAATTCTTCCCAATCCATTTTTTACTGGGAGCAATAACCGAAAATGGTTTTTCTTCTCTTCTCTTTATTCCCCTTATCTTTAAAATACCAAACTCATTAACTGCGTCACATCCAATGCCATAAATAGTATCAGTTGGATAAATAAATATCTTGCCTTTTTTCATCTCATTTAAATAAAATATCTTCTCTGCAAAAAATTCTTCTTTGCCAATTATTTTCATTTTCAGATCTTCCTCAGTTTTATAGCTAATTTTTCAGTTTCATTCAGCAAATCTTCTATTTCAGAAAGTCCTTTATCCCAAAATTCCTTATCCTTTATATTAATACCCAGTTTAAGAAATATTTCTTTCGGGGACATAGAACTTCCTGCAGACAAAAGCTCCTTAACCTTCTCAACAAATTTCATATCTTTTTTCACAGCGCTTTGCAAAGATTTTGATATTAAAAGCCCAGAGGCATATGAATAAACATAAAAGAAATATCTAATATGGCTCCAGTAAACCCACCATCTTTCACTTTCAGGAGATTGTTCAACAAATTCTCCCATATAAGAAGCCATATTTTTCCGGAATATCTTTCCTATACCCTCCTTTGATAAATATCCTTCTTTTCTGAATTTTTCATGCAGCTCTTTCTCAAATCTATAACAAGCTACCTGTCTGAATATCGTAGAAACATCATCATTTAACTTAGCCATCATTAAACTTAATTTTAATTCATTATCAGCCTCTTTTTCAATTTCCTGCAAAACAAAATCCTCCATAAAAGTGCTTGCAACTTCAGCAGTTGAAAGAGGAGCATTAAAATTAATAGCATTCTGTTTTTTCTTTATAAGCTCATAATTAATCCCATGCCCTACTTCATGCGCTAAAGTTAGAACATCAGAAATCTTATTAGAACAATTAAGAAGAAGATATACAGGACTTGTAATCAGATCATAAATGCAGCAAGCCCCATCTCTTTTCCCTTTTTTAGGGTAAACGTCTATTCTTCCCTCTTCAACAAAATTCCTAAAGATGTCAGCAAATTCTATATCTAAATTTTTAAGAACTTTAAAAACAAGATCAACAGATTCTTCATAAGAATATATTTTGTCTATTTTTCCATAAGGAATATTTCTTTCATGATATTTTAATTTATTAACTCCAAATAATTTGGCCTTTAAGGAATAATATCTTTCTGCAATATTAAATCTATTAGAGACTGCAAAAATCATAGAATCTACAACTTCACTTTCAATATCATCATTCAGATGTCTTGCAAGATCTGCCCTAGACATTTTTCTTAAATCATCATCTACTTTTTTATCAGCAAGAATTGCATTAATTTCCGACTCTGCAAGCTCAACATATTTCTCCAGGATATCATTAAAAATTTTAGCAGCATAATCCCTGATTTCTTTATTTTGCTCATTCATTAAGCTCATAATTTCAGAGAAATTCTTTTTTACCTTTTTTCCAGATGAATCTAAAACTTCTATCTCCTCTTTAGACAAAAAGCCAGAAACCATACTTATCCATTTTTCATAAGAGCTTCCTGATTTTAGAATCAATATTCTCTCTTCTTCATCACTAAGAAGATATTTTCCTTGTAAAAAAGCTCTTTCAAGCCAATGTCTATACTCATTCAAAAATCTATAATCCAAAAATTTCTTTTGCTCTTTTTCTTTTATTTTAGCAATTCTCAACCTAAAAAAGTTAATATCATTTAATATTCTCTTGCCAAATTCATCTATTTTGTTAAACTTGGCCTTTAATTTTGGATCATTCTGGTCTTGTAAAGTTCTAAGATAAAAATAATACCACGCTCTTCCCCCAAACCCATATTTTCCAATCAATTCATTATAATCATCTAAAGCCGCTTTCAATATTTCAGGGTCTTTCAGATAATCGTTTCTTTTTTTCCATTTCTTAATAAAATCATCTGTTTTTTCTTTAACGACATTTTTATCTAACCCAATAGAACTATCATCATCACCTTTAAACAATATTTCTAGATTCCAATTAGTTTTATCAGTATTTATTTTTATCATTATCTTCTTAAAATATATAAAGCCTTTTTAATTTCTCCTATAACATAGTTAATATCTCTCTTTGCAATATTCTCATTCAAACTAAATCTAACACTCCCCATTCTCTCTTTTTCATTTAATCCAATAGCTTTCAAAACTCTACTTTCTATTTGTTTTTTACTCTCACAAGCACTTCCACTGGAACACATAATCCCCTTTTCAGATAAAAATATAACAAAATTTTCTGCATCAGCACAATTAAAACTAACATTAATATTATTAAAGATTCTCCTTTTCTTACTGCCATTTATCTTCCCTCCGACTTTTTCCAAAGAACTAATAAAATAATCTCTAATCTTCAATATTTTATCATTATCTACTTTCTTAATAATTCCCAAAGCCTTAGCAAATCCCACTATGGCTGGAACATCTTCAGTTCCACCACGTAAATTTCTTTCTTGTCCACCACCATAAATCAAAGGTTCTAAGCTCAATACTTCACGAACATACAAAAACCCAATTCCTTTAGGACCTCCAATTTTATGTGCTCCAGCACTTAACAAATCAATTTTCATTTTATTAACATCAACATCCAATTTACCAAAACTTTGAGCACAATCACTATGAAATAAAACTCCTTTTTTTCTACAAATCTCACCTATTTCAAAAATATTTTCTATAGTGCCAACTTCGTTATTAACATGCATCACACTAACTAATAAAGTGTTGTCATTAACCTCATTATTTAGATAATCAATATTAACAATTCCTTCATTATCAACCGGAATTTGAATAATTTCAAATCCTTCTTTTCTCAAAACCTCACAAATTAAAAATATAGAAGAATGCTCAATAGCAGAAATAATTATTCTTTTCTTTTTCTTTCCTAACTCACCTCTAGCCAATCCAAAGAATGCAAGATTATTACTTTCTGTAGTTCCTGATGTAAAAATTATCTCCCAAGGCTTACAATTTATTTCTTGAGCTATAAACTTTCTTGAATTATTTATCGCTTCGAATGCTCTTTCTCCTAATTTATGTAAAGAACTTGGGTTCCCATAATCTTCTAAATAAAATTTTTCCATCTCCCTAACAACATCTTTATAAACAGGAGTTGTAGCCGCATTATCCAGATAAATCATTTTCTTTCTCATACAAATAAATCCTTCTATTTCTTTAAAATTCTTTCTAATTTATCTATAAGCTATTTTTGTGCCTGAGAAATAGTTAATTTATTTGGAACTTCTACACTGGTGTGATAAGATTTAAAGGTTAAATAGCATTTTTATCGTCGAGCTAAAAATATCAATTAAATATTCTCTCTATATTCATCCCTCAGAACCTCAATGGATAAAAGAAGCTATGGAATTTAGAATTAAATGGAAAGATAGAGAGGTTTCTATAACTGATTGTATTGGTTATATCATGGTAAATAAGTTAAAGATAAAATTCCTAACTGGAGATAAAGAATTTGAGAATCTGGAAAATGTCGAGTTTGTAAAGTAATCAATCCTTCTCTTGTCTCTATAACGTTTCAAAAAGAGTTTTGGCTTATTAGGTAAAGAACTTGAAGGCGAAAAAGAAATTTTGAAGAAGAAAGAAATTCATAAAGTTTATTCAGAAGGGAATATTAAAATATAAATCAAATAGCCTTGCCAATTAATAAAATTATCAAAATACCAACCGTGTTTAAAACAAGAGATAAAATAATAAATATTCTAATATTAATATTCTTAGTAAAGGCTAACAAAGAGATTCCTATCTCATTAGGAAGAGGAGAAGCTATAATAAAGCTTGCTATAACAGGAATTATAAAATTTCTAATCATTCTGGGAATTGAATTATTAATTATCTTGAATATATTTTTTTTGGAAATTTTTTTAATTTCATTATCAAGAGAAATTCTTACAAAATAAAATATTAACAAATTAGAAATTAAAGCACCAATACTAGCAGAAATTGTAGCATAAATAATATTCTGTTCTTTAGCAATTAACAATAACAAGGCTGTTGCAGGAGCAGCAGTAAAACCAAAAGGAAAAAATAAGCCCGCTATAAAAGCACCAATAAAACCAATTTTAGGAATAAAGTTAAAAAATGGAATATTAATCTTTTCAATATAAATAAAATAAGCTGCTATAAATGTCAAAATTAATAAAACAAGTCTTGGATATTTCAGCTTTTTAATTAAAATGTAAGGGACAGTCTCATCTAACTTTATAACTTCAAGATTTACCTCTTTTTTCATATACTTATTATAATTTACGTATTTTTATATATTACTCTAGTCTAAAATCAGAATCTACAATTTTCTCTCCAGTCTTTACAAGTAGGTTAGGATTATTTTGATCTGCATTCAAATTCAAAGAATAATAAATCCTTTTAATTCCTTCTCCAGGAATATATCCTATATAAACATCCCTGCTTGAAACTTTTCCACTCAATAAATCAATACTTAAATCAACTACCGACTCAAGTGAAGCGGGATTCTGCAATTTCCCCTCTCTAACTAACTCTAAAACACTATCAGTCCCGACAGTTCCAGGATAAATCCTATATAAACTAATATTGTTTATTCCTTTATCTTTTATTTCTTTCTCAAAATGAAATAATCCATCCTTTAATCCCATTTTTGCTGTTCCATAAGCCAAACCATTATTAAATGCCATTAAGCCTGCTTGTGAAACAATAGTTAAAATTCTAAGATTATTTCTCTTCTCTTTCATAAATTTTCTGGTTAAATAATGAGTTATTCTAAAAGGAGCAATCATATCTAAATTTAAAATATATTCTATTTCACTAAAATCACTATCAATTGAAGATGGTTTATAAGTCCCAGCATTATTCACAAAAATGTCCAGCCTTCTTTCTTTTTCATAAACTTCATCTATAATTCCCTCAACTTTGCCTTTTTCTGTTATATCTATAGAATATATTTCTACACTCCCTTCAACCTCTTCAATCATCCTCTTTGCTTTTTCTAGATTTTCCCTTGTTCTTGCAATAAGATAAACCTTAACACCTTCTGAAGCCAACCTTTCAGCTATTCCAAAACCAATTCCTTTACTTCCCCCAGTAATAATTGCAACTTTATCTTTAAATTTCATACAATATCAAAACTAATTTAGTATAAATAATTATCTTTTTAGATTTTTACATCTATCACATAATTCTTTTGCTCTTGGATCTTCAATTAAAGTTGGAACTATCTCACAAGACACAAGCCATTTAGGCACTTTTGAACATATTTCCTGCAGCCTTTCTTCAGGAATATCCTTTACTTCACCTTTCAGACTCGAATATTGAAGATATTGTTCGGCTAATTTATTTGCCTTCTCTTTTATAATAAAATAACCAATGCCCAAAGTTATAATTATAAGGATTATCATAGCTAAAATGACAATCAAAAATATCTTTATGAATTTATGTTTAGGTCTAATCTCTTGTTTTTTCATTGTTTCCTATTTTTATATCTATAAAAGAAATATATTATATTTAAATTTATGGAGGTATTTCTTCAAATCAATCCTTTCATCTGCTATTTCCAACTCTTCTTTTTCTAATAATTTAATTTTTCTTCTAGTTCCTCTTGCAAATCCACCAATTTCTCCATTTGATTTAACAACCCTATGGCACGGCACGTCTCTATAACAATTCCTATTCATTGCGTTCCCAACAGCCTGATATGCTTTAGTTCCAAGAGCATTAGCTATAGCCTTATAAGTTGTAACTTTTCCTTTTGGAACTTTCTTCAAAATAGCATAACATCTGTGGGAAAATGTTTGTTTCATGTTTTTTACATCCTCTCCAATTTATTTATCCTTTCTTCTATAGAAGGATGAGTACTTAGCAAACCTTCTATCTTTTTCTTAAAAGGATCAGAAATAAACAATGGAGCAACGGCTTTTGGATATCTCTTCAAATCATTGTATGAAACATGTTCCTCTTTAATTTTTTCTAATGCATTTTTCAATCCTGCAGGATATCTAGTGAATTTAACACCGGTTGCGTCTGCTGTAAATTCTCTTTTTCTTGAAATTGCTAGTGAAACAAGTTGAGTTAAAATAGGAGCTAAAATAGCTGCAAAAATAGCCAAAGCCATTAATGCAATATTCGCTTTTCCTCTATCATCTCCAGAAGCAAAATGCAAATTTCTTAAAAACATCTGTGCTATAATAGAAACCATTCCTACCAAAATTGCAACCAAAGTCATAAATCTTATATCATAATTTGCAATGTGTGACATTTCATGAGCTATCACTCCTTCTAATTCCTGCTTGTTTAATTTTTTTAAGGCTCCAGTTGTAACACAAATAACAGCATTATCAGGATTTCTCCCAGTGGCAAAAGCATTGATTTGTTCAGATTCCATAACATATATCTTAGGTATTCTCAGTCCAGAAGCCAATGCCATTGATTCAACTGCATGAAACAACATTCTATGTTCTGTTCTTGAAGCAGGCCTTGCATTTACAGAAGCTAAAGCCATTTTATCAGAGTTATAATATCCTAATAATACGTAAATCAATGAGAATATAGTCGCAAACATCATTATCAAGAAAAACGCATCAGGATTTATAACAACTGATATTAAATATCCCAATAATATAAAAAATATAAAGATTACAGCTATTAAAATAACTGATTTCACCTTATTCCTCTGTATTTCATCGTGAAATGATAGTCTTTCCACCATGATTCAATAAAGAAATTTAGCTATATAAAGGTTATTCACTTATTCAGCATAATTCAATACACTATCTATTTCATTGAAAACATCATCATCACCTTCTAAATCAGAATAATCATTTATAGAAGGTTCTTCTACTTGAGGTTGTTGTGTTCTATCTACTTTAGTTTCTTCTTTAGTACTCTTTGACAAAATAAATATGGCCAATAATACAATCACTATCACTACAACAATAATCACTCCCTTTTTCATTGTTCTCCTCCGTTATTTTCAGTTTTTGGTCTTACTTCTTTAATTTTCTTTTTCAGACTATTAAGCTTAGGCAATATTTCCGCCTTCTTCTTCCCTTCTAAAATATCCTGTTCAATAGCAACTATTAAGTCTATAATCTCCGCAGACTTTTCATCAGTTATTTTACCTTCTTCATTTGCTTTTTCTATTCTTCCTTCTAATTCATAAAGTAATGTAACCATATATTGTCTGGCTTTTTGCGCTCTTCCTTCTATTTCCTCTCCTAATTTTGCTTTAATAAATCCAGCAGCTCTCTTAAAACATCTGTTTTTTTCCCTACCCTCTATTTTATAACAACTCCTAACATTTTTATAAAGTGCAATGCAAGCAGTAGGATTTTTTAATGTCCTGCAAGCTTCCGGCACTCTTTTCTCATAGTCTACTGTCTCTCTTTCTTCCTGAATTTTATTTTTAATCCTGCATTTTATTCTTTCTATCCTTATTGATTTTGAATCACAGTCTATCTTTTCTTCTTTATCTTTATTCCCGTTATTGCTGGAATCAGATTTAGTTGAATCTGAAGGAACTTCGCTTGTTCCAGCAGCATAAACAAAAACACTCATTACTAAGCTAACTATCAAAAAAATTCCAATAAGATATATGCTCTTTTTCATAATTATTAAAGTTATTAGATATATTTAAATTGTTTGTTTCTTCAATTTTTGAATGAGATAGGTTTTTATAGTGGTTTTTTTTGTGGTTTTCATGCCGAATAATATAATACTAATCGGAATGCCGAAAAGTGGAAAATCCACAATGTTAGAGAAAATTGTAAATGTAATTATAAATAAAAGAGGATTTCTAACTAAAGAAGTTTTAGACAGTGAAGGAAAGAGAAAAGGATTTGAGATAGTTTGTAATGATAGAGAAAGACAAATGTTGGCTGATATTGATTTTAATTCAGAATATAAAGTTTCAAAATACAGAGTTGATGTCCATAATTTTGATTTATTAGTGGCTAAATTTTACAGATTTCTTTCTAATCAGTTTTTATATATAGATGAAATAGGAGAAATGGAGTTGTTTTCTCCCAGATTTAGAAGATTAGTTGAAATTTATCTTGATGCGCATAATCCCTTTATTAGCACTATGACTGCTGTTTATAATGATAAGTTTATTGATGAGATTAAAAGAAGGGATGATGCTATTTTGATTGAAATTAACAGAGAAAATTGGGATGAAAAATACAAGGAAGTCTCAGAATTAGTTAAGAAGCTAAATTAAATGATATTTGTTTCTTTTAACACATTATTTAGATGCTTTTCTATCTATCTAAATTTATATTTTCATAACCTTTTGAAATTCTATTTAGTAATTCTGATTTTACTTTCCTCATTATTTTTTCCTTTATGGAAGACATATCTTTCTCTGAAAGAGGAGAAGTAACTGGATTTATTTTTTGTCTGTATCTTTTAGCAATCTCTAAGCTTGTAATGAGTTCTTTTATATATCTTTATGCTATTTCTATCTTATCAGTCGCCTTCTCCAAAGTTCTATACAATATCGGCATTAAACACAATTTTTCAGTTCTCTTATTTTATTATTAAATGACTGAAAAATTGGGGAGAACAAGTGCAACGTTCCAGAGCCACAAAGTGGCGAAGGCGTTTGTGAGTGTGCGCAGGTGGTCGGGGGTTTGGATGGTGGGAATTTAGCAAAATTCCATTTTAATAAGAGAAATTATCGCAGTATTTTTTAGTCGGTAGAGTTTGGGCTTTGTTATTTTTAATTAGATAAATTTAGTCAGACTCTGAAAGGTTTATAAATAAGCATATCTTACAATAAGAAAGTAAGAAACAGGAGGAAAAACAAAATGGCAGTTGAAATGGTAAAAATGTCTTCAAAAGGGCAGATAGTAATACCCCAAGATATAAGAGAAGAAATATGCGCTTCAGAAGGAACTATGTTTGCAGTAGTTAGTGGACGAGACAGCATAGTTCTAAAAAAAGTTGCAACACCTTCAAAAGAAGAGTTAATCTGCGAACTTAGAGAGATAGCAAAAGAAGGAAGGAAAAGATTAGAAGCAAAGGGTATTAAAAAAACTGACCTATCAGGCATAGTAGAGAAATCAAGAAAAAGATGATAACAAAAATTGTATTTGACACAAATGTGTTAATATCTGCTGCCTTATGGGACAATAGCGTGGCTCAGAAATTTTTGTTTAAGTGTATAAAAGAAATTGTTTATTAAAATAGCAATAAAAGCCATTATCAAAGCAAGAGCTATTGCTATTATAAGAT
>CAYJSG010000018.1:0-12807 GCA_964372815.1 Candidatus Woesearchaeota archaeon | reverse complement strand
GAGCGCATGCTTGGTAAGCATGAGGTCCCGGGTTCAAATCCCGGTAGTGGCTTTAAACTCTTTTTCTCCTTAGCAGATTGGCGTTCATGACAACAGTTATTGATGATGCGGCCATTGCTAATTCAGCAATTATAGGATGCAGGAAGCCTGCGATTGCTACTGGAATTGCTACTACATTATAAGCGAATGCCCAGAATAGATTTTGCTTGATTTTCTTGAAGGTTAGTTTCGAGAGAATGATGGCTTGAACAACTCCTATTAAAGAACCTTTAGCCAAGACAATATCTCCTGCTTCTATAGCAATGTCTGTGCCTGTTCCTATTGCTATTCCAACATTACTTTGTTTTAATGCAGGGGCGTCATTAATGCCGTCGCCAACAAAGGCTACGAAGCCACGTCTTTGTAATTCTTCAATTTTTTTTGCTTTGTCTTCTGGAAGGTCGTTCGCTATCACTTCGTTAATGCCAACTTGTTTTGCAATTGCTTGCGCTGTTTTTTCGTTATCTCCTGTTATCATAATTGTTCTGTAGCCTCTCTTATGAAGGGCTTTGATTGCGACTATTGAATCTTCTTTGACCGCATCTGCTACTGCTATTATTCCCATAGGTTTTTTATTTTCTGTTATTATCATTGTTGTTTTTCCCTGATTTTCGAATTCTTCTATTTTTGATTGAAGAGATTTTAGATTTATTTTTCTTTCTTTCATCAAAGTTTGATTTCCTATCAATATCTGGTTTTTTCCTATTTTGCCTTCTACACCCCGGCCTCTAAGAATTTTGAAGGATTTTACTGACAGATATTTTTTAAGAGTTGCTTTTTCTACAATTGCTCTTGCTATTGGATGTTCTGATAGTTTTTCTAGACTACTTGATATTTGCAATAAATAAGACTCTTTTGTTTGCGGATAAATATCAGTTACTTCAGGCTTTCCTTTTGTAATTGTCCCTGTTTTATCAAAGATGATCAATTTTACTTCTTTTATTGTTTGGATAGCTTCTCCTTTCCTTATTAAAATTCCGCGCTTTGCGCCCATGCCTGAACCGACTGTTAATGCAATTGGAACAGCTAATCCTAGGGCGCAGGGACAGGCAATTACTAAGACAGAGATTGCTATGCCTATTGATCTGCTTAAATCCTGGCTGAATATCCACCAGCCAGCAAATGTTAGAATGGCCAGAACCAATATTGTTGGAATAAAGATAGAAGTTACTTTATCAGCCATTTTTTGGATTGGGACTTTTGTACTTTGAGCTTCTTCTACTAATTTTATTATATGTGACAAGAAAGTGTCTTTTCCTACTTTTGTCGCTTTTACATATAAAATTCCGTCCTGGTTTATTGTTGCACCTATTACAATGCTTTTTATTCTTTTTTCTATAGGAAGGGATTCGCCCGTAACCATGCTTTCATCTACCGCGCTTTCTCCTTTTATTACTATTCCATCTGTCGGGATTTTTTCTCCTGGTTTGATTATCATTATATCATTAATTTTCACTTCTGATATTGGGATTTCTAGTTCTTTTTTGTTTTTAAGAATTCTTGCCTTTTTTGCGCCTAGTTCTAGAAGTTTTTTTATTTCTTTCGTAGCTTTTCCTCTAGCTTTAGTTTCTATATATTTTCCTGTTATGAAAATTGCCATTATCATGGAAGCAACACCAGAGTAATCCTGAACAAAATTGAAGAAATTGAATATTCCTGTGAGATAGGCTAAGATTGTTCCTAATGCTATTAAAGAATCCATATTAAAATAGAATGTGAATAAGCCTCTTAAGCCGCCTTTTAATGTGTCAAAACCAAAGATGAAGATTATTGGGAAGCCGAGGGTTAATAGTGCAATAATCATCAAGCTTTCTGGAAGAATCTCAATTTGGATAACTCTTTGAAAAAGCATTAGAATTGCTATTGGAATTGCAAATACCCATGATCCTATGAGCTTTCTTTTCCAGCTTTCTATTTCATATTCTTCTACTGATTTTTCGTGATGGTGTTTGTGATTCATCTTTATTCCTCTTCTATATTTAATGCCTTATAGCCAGTTCTTGCGACAGCCTTTTTCAGCTCTTCTTCTGGAACAGAATCTTCAGCTTCTACAAAGCCTTTGTTTGTCATAAGACTTACATTTACTTGTTTAACTCCTCGGACTTTTTTTAGACTTCTTTCTATATTTGAAGCACATGAAGCGCAATGCATTCCTGAAATAGTTATTTTTATTTTTTTCATTTTTTTCCTCCTTGTAATTCTTTTACTATCCAAATAATAAAAAGCACTAATGCTATAATAATTAAAAGCATGAAAACAAATCCAAAAAACCATGAGAAGCCAAAACCATTAGAGTAATTCATCATTCTCATCATGCCATAGTTGTTGTAGGAGAATATGTTAATTAGAAATAAAGCTAAGAACACTATTAGCATTATTAGTATTGTATCTTTATTTTTCATTTTGTTTTTCTCTTTTTAACTCTCTTAAAATATGAATACAATATTTGGACATGTGGGTTTCAATTATGTCCATTAATGGATTAATTGTTTTATCGTTTAATCTATAATATCTGAATTTTCCTTCAATTTCTGAAATGACAAAACCGCATTTTTTTAGCCTTGCTAGGTTATGAGAAATTAAAGTTTGATCCATTTTTAAAGAGCTTGTAATTTCAGAAACGCTTTTTTTTCCAGCTCTTAGGAGATTTATTATTTTTAGTCTTGGTTCTGATACTAGAGTACCAAAGAATAGTTTATATGCTACATATAGTTCTTCTTTAGTAAAGCCATGTTCGCAACATTCTTTTAATATGAGTTTATTTATCATATGAAGAAATAATACATATTACTATTTAAATGTTTCTATTGCTTTTTTAACAGAAAAGAATAAAGAATCTAAAAAGCCGGGTTAGAAAACACATAGATGGTGTTGAAAAGAGGGTGGTTTATCCCGGCTTTTTAGTGTATTAAGTTATTTATTTTTTCACCTTTGTGTTGATTATTTTTAGTTAATCAATTTAAGAAAGGAGCTTATTAAGGCTTTATTAAATAGAAATTGAGAAGGAAGATAACTAAGAATTTTCCATAAGATTTAAATAGACTTAAATTTGGCAGAAAGCGTTTTCAGACTTATTATTAAGATCAGCATTATTACAATTTGAATCTCTATCCCTTGAAATGGAAGGCTAGCTAATGATAATGAGATTCCAAAAATGCCAAAGATAATCGGAAATAAACCAGTTATGCATAATGGACAAAAGCCAGTTAGCAAACCGCTCATTGTTGCTAGGGAAGTTGTTGTTGTATTACTATTCCTGTAATGGCACTAACTGCTTTTATTTTATTAATTATACTTGGATTTTATGGTCTTGAGAGAAAAATTAGTCTTTAAAAATAACAAGATTATTCATCCCTCTTCTTTTCCTTTCTATTAGGTTTTTATTTTCTAATTTGTCTAAAATCCTGGAAATTTTTACTTTTCCCATTCCTAATTTTTCGATTAAGTCTGCTTGAAACATTGCTTTTTGCTCTTGAATTAATTTTAAAACCTGTTTTTCTTCTAGTTTTAGTTCTTTTAGGGAGATTTCTATTCCTTTTTTATTTTTAATATTTACTTTTTTGATTATTATTTTTTCTTTTTCTTGTGTGAAGATTAGGACTAGTCCGATTGTTACTATAACTCCTGTGATTGCGATAGCTAGATAAGTTTGTTGAGTTATTGTTGTAAAAGCTGGGCAGGAATAGCCCGCATGAACGGCAGGACAACCCTCATTTATTATGGTTTTTATTGCGTTATTAAAGATTAAAATAATTATAATTATTAGAACAGATATTCCTAGTATTAAGAATCCTACATTTTTGTTCTTCATGGAAAAAGATGGAAATATGGGGTTATGAAGTTTTTGTTTTTAATAGAGATATTAGGGAATTAAGGGTTGGTGATGAAGAAAGATTTAACGCTTTGAAGAGATTGAATGGGTTTTATCAGAGTTTGTTAATGAGGGGATAGTTATATAAAACCTTGTTTTTTAATGGGAAGATGGAATTAAAAGAATTAAAGAGTGAGTATGAGAAATTGGCAAAAAAATATGGCTTGCCTAGTTTTGAGGAGATTGTTTTGGATTTTGAAATTGATAAATTAGAGAAAGATACAGAGTTTTTGCTTCGGGCTATAAGAAAATTGATGATGGAGAAAATTGTTAATTCTATTAACTTTTTGGAGATGTTATTGAATCCTGTTAATACGCCAAGGATGTATTTGCCTTTTATTAGGATGATGGATATTGAAGATAAAAAGATGATTGATAACATTTATTCTGTTCTTGCAGAATTAACTTTAGTCTCCTTAGATTTAGAGATTGATTCGAATGATAAAGCAGAAGCAGAATTGATTAAGAAGGTTTTTGATAAATGGAAAGAGTTGAAGCCTAGTTTTAGGGCAATAATTAATAATATTAAGAAACCGAAGAATTTTGTGAATAAGAAGGAGAGGAGTTATTTTGGCTAGATTTTATATATCCCCATATAATTTTCTATTTCATTCTTAACTGTCTTAAAATCCGGTAAGCTTTTTATTAGAGGTTTTAATTCGACATTCCATAATTCTTTTTTTTGATTTACTTTTTTTATAAATTGTGCTTTTGAAAATTTTGTTTCATAATATTTTAATTTTTTATCTAGCATTTCTTTATCGAGTGGCGTATTTTTCTTAATTAAAAACCATAAATCATAAACATCTCTCGCATAATTTCTTTTAAAAATAGCTCTTATTTTTTCTGTTAGGATTTCTTTCTCTGACATTATTAAAGCCTGAAATGTTGGGATATCTGGATATATGGAAGCTAATGTTAAAATTGTAGTGGAATATACTTCTGATTTTTTATCAATGTCTAATCTTATTGAACAATTTGTTTGTTTTGAACCTGTGAATAAAACTCCCCTTAATGACATCTTTATTAAGAATGAATTATAAACTTTTTTGTTTTCTATATTATCTGTGCTAATATCAAATTTATCAATGTTTGTTTTTATCACTTTTAGTAAATTTTCTATATCAAAATCGTTTGTTGCACTAAAATCTAAGTCTTCTGAAAATCTATTTAATTTATAAAATTTATACATTGCAGTTCCTCCTTAAATACTTTCTTATTCCAAGGTTATCATTTTTGATAACCTTATAGTGTATTTTTATTATAATTGTTGGAATTTATTAAAAACCTCTTCTAGAGAGATTTCCAAAATAGCGAGGGGCATTTTGATATTCCAGGTATGGAGGGTTTTTGGATGAATCTCACCCATATAACCAAATGATTTATTATTAATTAGAATTTTGGCTGTACGTCCATCTACCAGGTTTTTATGAGTTAATTCTTGTAATTCATATTCTAATGAGATAGATTTTGTTAAATAATCTAAGATTTTTTTAATTTCTGTGAAATTAGCAGGCGTTATCGCTATTATTAGATTTGTTGATTCTTTTATCTCTGTTTCTGATTTTTGGTTTTTGTCTTGTGAGAATACCGTTCCTATTTCGAATATTCTTTGAGGATATTCATTGTCTTTATTTTCTGAAATGATTCTTAGCGTTGAGATTAGGAGGTTGGGGCGGAGGAGTTTATATTCTGTTTTTGAGTTTTCTAATTCTAAAGGGTTTTCTAATTTTTCTTTTTTTGCTTCATCTGCTTTTACTAAATGATATGATGAAATTTCTATTAAGCCTAAACCAATTAGAATTTCTGAAATTTTTATTTTTATTTTTGATTTTTCTGATTCTTCGGCTATTGTTGAAATTGTTGGAACTTCTGGGGCGAGATTATTATAGCCATATGCTATTGCGATATCTTCTATTATATCGACTTCATGTAAAATATCAGTTCTCCAAGAAGGGGACTCTACTTTGCTTTTGTTATAATTGTAACCCATTTTTGGCAATAGACGAGAAAGATCCTTTTCTTTTAGGTTTAGCCCAAGGATAGAATTTGTGTTTTCTAAAGAGATTTTCATCTTTTCTGCATCTAGATTTGGAGTTAGTTCTTTTGTTTTACCATAATTTAATTCCATTTGATATATTTTGCCCCCCATTTCTGCTAATGTTGTTACAATTATGTTAAGAGTTTTTTTTAATGTGAGAAAGTCGTGGCCTGAACATTCTATGAATAAATCAGTTGTTGATTCTGTTATTTTTCCTGTTTCATTGCTATTTATTATTGGAGGCATTGATAGAATTTGATTATTTGAATCTATAAAGAGCGGATAAATTGGAAGGTTTTCTAGTAAATAAGAATATTCTTTTCCTGCAGAATGCTTTTGAAGAATTTGTTTTGCTGTTAGAGGCTTGTCAAAGTCTAATGGAATAAATGATATCTTCTCTGGGTGTAGAGCAAGATATTTTATAGGAAGTTTTATCTTTTCTAAGGGATATATTCCTATTGCTAATTTTTTTCTTTTTCTGCCGATAGTTGAATGTAATTTTTCTTGCAAGTCTATTATCTCTTTTATTCTTTCTATGTTAAAAGAGAGATTTTTTACTATGGAGCAGGCCGTAAACGGTCTGACTTGTTTTACTGAAGAATCTATTTTCACTATATAATTTTTTTCTGGTTTGTTTATTTTGTATTTTTTTAGTCCTGGAGAGAGATTAAGAAAGGCTTTCAGTGAGCGTAAGAAACCTTGAAGTGAGAGCAAATCAGGCCTGTTCGGAAAGATTTCTATTTCTAATTCTTCATCATTTATTGATTCTATTGGCGTTCCAAACTGCGAGATTTTCTCCAATATTTCTGAATTTATTTTTATATGCTTTTCCAGTTCTTTTCTTGAAAATTTTATACTTGCCATTTTATTTATAGTTTTAATTTGTTTTTAGTTTGATCTTCTTTATCAATGGATTCTTTTGATTTGCATAATAATCTTCTATTGCAAATAATGTTATTATAAATATAAAAATAAACATTAGCACTAAAATGCTTGTTAAAGATGGAAATATTATTACTAATAAGACCTCAAACATAATTAATGTATTCCATATTATTTTATCTTCTAGCGACATCATTTTATCCAGGGTTTTTGATCTCTCAATTGTTTTAGATCATTAGAGTATAATTCTCTTAGGTCTTGGATTTTGTAGTAATCAATTATTATTCTGTCAAAGCCCTGTCCCCAGGCTAAAACTGGATAATATTCGCCTAATAAAGGAATTGTAACTTCTGGGCGGAAAATGCCTGCGCCGCCTAATTCAAGCCATTGTTTTTTTTCTGGATGATAAACTGAAACTTCTACGCTTGGCTCTGTATATGGGAAATATGATGGAGTAAATCTTATTTCTTTAAACCCCATTTTTTCGTAAAATAGTTTGAGATAGCCTAGAAGATGCCTAAATGTAAGTGATTTGTCTATCACTATGCCTTCTGTTTGATAGAATTCAAAGCCATGTTTCCAGTCTAGAGTCTCGTTTCTGAAAACTTTACCTATTGTAAAAAATTTTACTGGAAGATCGGTTATTTTTAAAGATGCCAATGTTCGTGCTGATACGCAGGTTGTGTGTGTTCTAAGAAGAACCTTTTTTGCTTCTTTTTCCTGCCATTGATATTGCCAACCTTTACTTTTTTCTATTCCTAATTCATGGGCTTTTTTTACTTTTTCAACTATCTCTTTTTTTGGAAGTTTTCCTTCTTTATTTCTAATGAAGAAAGTGTCTTGCATCTCTCTTGCTGGATGGTCTTGTGGTGTAAAAAGGGAATCAAAATTCCAAAACGAAGTTTCTGTTAATGTGGAAGACATTTCTTTAAATCCTAAATCCAGCCAGATTCTTTTTGTGTATTCTATTGATTCATTTACAAAATGTTTTTTCCCCCCATAGATTTTGGGCACTTTGGATTGAACATCATATGAACGAAATTTTTTGTTTTTGTTCCAGGTTTTTATTATTTCTGGAGTTATTTCTTCGATCAAATCTAATTCGAGGTTTTTTTCTGCTAATTGTTTTCCCAAATCTGTTAATTCAACTTCTAATGAAGATTTTTCTTTTATTTCTATAATGTCTTTTCTTTTTTTTAGATTTTCCAGAGCGTGTAGCTGTTCTGGAGCTAGTTGAGATTGTTTAATTGGGAGGATTTCCAATAGTTGTTCTTCCAGTGTTTTCTTAGTCAATTCTTCTTTTGATGCTTTTAGGAATATTTTTCCATTTTTTAGTTCTATTAGGGCTTTGTTTTTTAAAACTCCTAAAGATATTTTGAATTCATTGTCTGAAAGTTTTGAGAGTTTTTTTGCCTCTTCTAATTCAATGATATTATTTTGTTCTAATAAGAAAGTAAGTTTTCTTTCTGGGAGATGAGTTTTTTTGTAATATATTCCATTAATTCCTAAGTAAATTATTTTTTCAGTTGTTTTTTTTAACTTTATCAGTCCTTTTTTTTCTAGAAAAGTTAAGGCTCTTGTTATTGATGCATAATCTAGGCTAGTTTTTTCTATTATTTGATTCATTTTTAGATTAAGAAATGGTATTATTTTTCTTTCTAGGGGAGATAGTTTTTGAATTATTTTTTCTATTTGTAAATTCATGATCTGATGAGGTGAGAGGGGGTTAAAAAGTTATTGGATTTTTAGGCTACAGTTTTGGAAGAGGGAAATTTATTTATCTCTTCTTTAGAGTATTCGTGCATAAAAGTAGGGAGATAGTCTTCTTGTCTGAAACGTGACATTTCAAAAGAAAATGCCTCATAACTTGCTTTATCATAAATAAAGGGTTCTAATCCAGAGGCAGGGATAGTATGTCTTAAGAGTTTTGGTCTTGCTCGATATATTCGAGATGCCCATTCAATAATTATTCTGTTCAATAATAATATATCTTCAATTGCTAGCTTATTGCTTCTTTAGCTTGTTGAGTAGAAGAACCTAGCGAGATTAAAAGAGAGAAGGCGTTTCTTTGGTCTTTGTAGTTTAGCAATTTAATTCTTGTTTTGGCTTTCCTGCAGATTTTTATATTTTGCTTGATTTTTGTTAATATTTGAGCTTTTTCTTTTTTTTCTAGCTTTTCAATTTCATTTAAATCTATTCCAATTGCTATTTTGTTTTTTGTTGCTATTTTTGCTGAAATATGGTTGATGCCGGAATCTAAGTATTTTAATTTTTCTTTTTGTTTCGTGAGATGCGGGTCTAGAAGAACATTAAATTTACCATATTCAAGGATTTTCCTGTTGAATTCTGCATCTTTGGCTTTAACTATTATTTGTTTTTTGTTTTCTGAAATAGCTTTTTTTATTTCTTTTTTTACTTGTTCTAGGTTTTGAGTGTTTATTATCATATTTCATTAACTTTACAATATCTTTATGTATGAGCCTGAGAGGATTTGAACCTCTGACCCCTGCCACATCGGGACAGTGCTCTACCAGACTAAGCTACAGACTCTTATTTTATCTTAATATAGAAGGAATATAAATCTATTCTTTCATTTGTTTTCATAAGACTTTATTTCTTTTATTAGAAGTTTTTTTATTACTGTGGATATATCTAGATATTCTTTTTCTGCTATAAATTCCAGTTTATAACAAAATCATCTGGAAGGCGCATTGTTATCGTCTTTGTCATTTTTCTTTATAACTAAGTATTTGTTTAGTTGGGTATTTTAATAGAATACAATATTAAAGGTTTTTGGTGAGAGTTTGTTTTTTTAAATCAATCTCATTTTTCACACGAATCTTTAAATAATCATTTATCTAAGATGAAATATGAAGCACACAGGAAATCCTTCATATAAATATGTGGTTAATATGTCAGAAGATTTAGAGTTACAAAGAAAAATTAATAGAATAACTGCAGAGGTTGAAATGAGGCAAGGACTTGGCGAGGATAAATATAAATTGTATGAGGCTTTTGCAAAAGATAGTAAATTTGAGCTAATTCCAGAGAGTGAGATGCATAAGGATTATCATCCACAAGTGAAAGATTAGGTGATCATTATGCTGAAAACTTACTAACTCCTAGAAGTTTTTTTAGAGCTATTTATGATTCAACTTATATGTTTTTTGAGGGTAATAAATAAACATTTTTGTTCACTTTGCTACAATAATGCTTTTTTTGGAATTGTTTAAATATTATATGGATCTAAATCTTTTATGAAAAAAGATTATTTTGAAGAGGTGAAAGAACTTTTGAGGAATTACGAATTGGATGATATAGAATATGGCAAGCCTCTTAATTTATTGTTATCTAGGATTAAGGTTAGCAAAGAAGAGGTGCAAAAAGAATTATTACAGCATCATAATTTGGTTTATACTGAAAAACAGGAAAGAGGAGGAGAAGTAAGATATGCCTTGTTTTTTATTTATAGTAATGGAAAAGGAAGACTTTATACAATAACTTTTAGAAACAAGATTAGAGTAATTACTATAATCCCTTTGGGAAAGACTAGTGTAAAAGGTATAAAAAAAGAAGATTTATATAGTAATGTACGATATAAATAATAAGATAAGCAAAATGGAAGAATTTGTCTTTGATTATGACTCTGAAGATGACGTTTTGTATATAACTAGTGCTGAAAAAGAAGTTGACGAGAGCATAGAGTTTTCTGAAGACATAATTTTAGATTTAGACAAGGAAGGAAACATTATCAGTATAGAAATATTTTATGCTAGTGAATTCTTCTGCTTATTCAATAATGAGATAAATAAGAATTATTTGGAAACTTTAAAAAGCGTTTCACTTTTATATAAAGAGTTTAGAAATAGGTTGTTTATTTTTATAGTTCTTGAATCTGATTCTAAAAAATTATCTTTTCCTTTGCCCCTGATGAAAAGGCTAAGATATATTACAGCAGTAAATTAATCACCAAAATTATTATCTCTAATTAGTTCATCCTTTTATTTGTGTGCCTTCAAAGGGCTTGTTATCTAAGAGTTTTTTTAAATTGGCAAGATTTTTACCAATAATATAAGTTGGAATTTTATATTTTCTTATTAAAACAGCGGCTTGTTGATCTAGAACGAAATGTTGACCTGGAACATATTTAGTTTTTAATGCCATTTTTTCAAATTCTTTCCATGAGATATTTTTTATTAATTTAGCTTTTAGATTTGTTTTAGGATTGTCTGTGTAAAGGCCCCTGACATTTGTGATATTAATGAATATTGTTTTTAAGAAATGGGCTAATTTAGCAGCTGTCGTGTCTGATGTTGAATTGTCTGAATATCTTAATGCTCCACATATTATAACATTATTTTTATGAATGTTATTATTTACTTCTTTCATGTTTGATGGGAGGGCGTTATTAGCTTCTTTGCCGAAGAATTGTATTAAAAATAAGGCATTCATTCTTGTTGCTCTTATTCCTGCCTGGCTTAAAGCGAATTTTGATCTGCCTTCTGCTTTTAATGCTTGAATGTATTTTCTGGCTATTGAGCCGCCGCCGGTTACTATAATAAATTTATGTGTTTTGTATAAAGAGCGAATAGTTTTTTTGAATTTCTCTAAGAACTTGTAATCTACTTGTTCTGGAACTATTAGAGAGCCACCTAGTGATATTACTACTATTTTTTTCATTTTCTTTTATATCTTTCCTGTTGTTTTTCTACTGCAAATAGCTTTTTGTCATGTTCATTTAGTTTGTTTGTAATGATGTCAATGCTATTTTTTAAATAGTCTGTACGAGTATACATTTTATTCATGAAGCCCAGAACTTTTTGATAAAAGACTCCTATTACAAATGCTAATGTCATGAGCGGTAGAAGATTAGTGATCCACTCTGGTGTGTTAATTAAACCAACTAATTTTGCTATAATATAAGCTATTAGAACAGCCATGCCAAGCCAAAACAGAACGTCCCATATATCAATTTCTCTTTTTGTCATATTTTACATAAGGGATATGTTTTTATAAGGTTATTGATTTTATTAACTATGGCGGGAAAAAGAGAGATAATTATTTTGTTTTTAGTTGGATTTATATTATTTTTAGCTAATAGTTTGATTAATTATAATATGATAGGCGAAGATAATAAAAAAATAAATAATTATACTATTATTATAAATTCCTCTGATTCTAATTTTAGGTTTGCAGTTATAGGAGATTATGGTCTTTCTGGAGATGGTGAGAGAAAAGTTGCCGAGTTAGTAAAAGATTGGAAGCCAGATTTTATCATAACAACTGGAGATAATAATTATGATGATGGCAGTTATGAAACTATCGATGATAATATAGGGCAATATTATCATGAATTCATTTATCCTTATAAGGGAAAATATGGCAAGGGAAGTAATGATTTTAATAGGTTTTTTTCCTCATTAGGAAATCATGATTGGGGAACTGGAAATGTAAATGCTTATTTTGACTATTTTGAATTGCCTGGAAATGAAAGATATTATGATTTTAAATTTGGAAATGCGCATTTTTTTGCTTTGGATAGTGATGTGAAAGAGCCTGATGGAACAGATAAAAATTCTATTCAGGCCAGATGGTTGATAAACAAGTTAAATAATTCTGATGCTAAGTTTAAAGCGATTTATTTTCATCATGCTCCTTACTCTTCTTCCAGTAAACATGGTTCTGATAAAAGAATGCAATGGCCTTTTAATGAATGGGGTGCTGATGTTGTGATATCTGGACACGATCATACTTATGAGAGAATTGATATAGATAATTTTACATATTTTGTTAATGGTTTGGGAGGAAATACAAGATATGGATTTAGATTTCCTATAAAGGGAAGTATAGTTAGGTATAATGAGGATTATGGAGCAATGTTTGTTGATGTTAATTCAAGTTCAGCTTGGTTTAGGTTTGTTAATGTTGAAAATGAAACGATAGACAATTATGTTATGGATTTTTAGATTTGTAT
>CAYJSG010000017.1:3736-12898 GCA_964372815.1 Candidatus Woesearchaeota archaeon | reverse complement strand
TACCTGAGTCAGAATTGAGGGAGGAAGGGTACGAGATTCCAGAAATAAAAGCACAAATACCTACTACTGTTTTTGTTGGGGATATTAGTGGAGAGAAAGATATAAAAAAATGTAGCGTAACGGCCATAGAATTAAATTCTGCCAAAGAGCCAATTGGAGAGGAAAAATTAATATTTGATTCACAGTGGCATTTAGACCCTGAGTTTGAAGGGAATGATTTATCGAGTGAGCCATTGGCTTTTGTTCCTAAACAACCTGAAATTATGGTAGGAAGTACATATGATATAGCTGTAACATGCACGGATAATAAAGATCAAAGTGACACTATAAAAATGCTGCTAACTCCTATAGCTCCTGCCCCTCTACCTTTCTGTGCTTCTCCAGATACTTGCTGTGTTTGTGTAGAAGGGAGTGGTTGTGATATCGATCCAGAGGCTTCTCCACGTTGTCTAGGAGCAGAAGATACAAATGGTGATTTAATTCCTGATAAACCAAAATCATGCAGCGAATTTGGAGGGCCAAATGATCCTCCTGCTTATCGAGGAGCATGGGTAGAAAATCCAGCAGCATGTACTACTCAAAACCAGGAAGAAGGCGGAGGCGGGGCTGAAAGCACGATATATCCTCTTACACGACCAACAGGACCATGTAAAATAAAGGGCCTAACGATTTTAAAGACTGGAGATCCTATTCCTTCAGATATTCCTTTACCTCCTGAATTTATAAAGATGACAACGCCTCAAAGTGATAGTCAGACAATTGTTAAGTTGGGACATAATGAGGGGTGGACAGAAAGGAACGTTAAAGTGATTAGGTATGAATCTGATGCAAACCTATACAAATTTGGATTCGCATCCATAGTTCTAGCTCATTTAGAAGATGGAAGTGATCCAAATTCGTGTCCCGAGGTGGAGTTTACTCAATTTAGTCGTATTAAGGCATATCTTTCCGATGAATCAACAATTACTTTGCCGACTAATCTTAATCCAGCTTTGATGCTTCCGCGTGACACGCTTCTTAAACACATATCGGTTGGGGATAATATAGAACCAACTGTCCGGGATGATAATGCTCAAATGAAGTACAAGTCAGAAACAAGAGATCTAACACGTGGTTGTCCTGTCACATTAGATGGTAGCGGAAAATGGTGTTATAATAATCATTTATATGAAAGAGGAGCTCCCGGAGAAAAATATAAAGAATGGAGGTATTTTTTTAAAAAACATAAAAAAAATACTATCCCTCCTAAAATTCTATGGTATAGAAATTATGGAAGTACGGTACTAAGAAGTTCAATCGCAGGAGGAGGGGCAAATACTGGACATATTTTCTTGGATGATTTAATAAATATTAAATTTAGTTCGATAGCAATTGTTGAAGACTTTGGCTCACAACACAGATTTTATTGTGAAATGAGAGGTCTAAAGTTTGATAATCTGAGGGATAAAGCAACAAAAAATCAAAAAGTGCAGGTTACAGAACCAACTTGCAAGTGTGTAGAACAGGAATGGCGTGGGGGACAATGGGAAGATAAAGGAGCCCCTAAAGAATGTGGACTAGGGTCAAAAAGCTTTATCCAGAGTGTGTAATTATTTACATTTCCTCATTAGTTTTAAATCTCTTTAGAGCTTGATAAAATCTTTCATCTTGAAGCTGATAAGAACCACTAATAATCATACTGGCATTCGTCTTTCCTCTTTCTATTGCATCAAGAAATTCTTTTGCTTTTATATAACTCTTTCCTGTGTAAAGCTGATAATCTTCTTCTTTTTTCATTCTTTCTCTTTCAACATAATCAACAACCGCCTTACTGCCTGATATAATTAAAACTATAAAAGCTCCTAAACCTGTAATCCCTGCGACAAAATTCTCAAGTTTATTCATAAACTTCTAGGAATTAAACAATTATATAAAATTTCCGCTCTCTTCTGGGAATCTTATTTATTTTTATCTTCTATAAATCTACCCCGATTTTATATAGGTCTTGTGTTACCTGCTTATGACTCTGATACAAAATCCCTTTTAATCCGGCTCTTTCAGCACTTTCCAGACACCATTCTCTATCATCGATAAATACTGATTCAGAAGCAGGCACACCTAATCTTTGAATAGCGATTTCATATATTTTTAGATTTGGTTCAATACCTGGCTTAATCTTTGGTTTTGTGATTCCTTCTTGACAGGAGAATACAGTAGAATCAAAAAGCCCGGGATGTGTTTCTAAGAAGAATTCTGCTGAAGGCAATTCTGTATTGGAAAGTAAACCTACTCGATATCCATTCTTCTTTAAAATCTTAACAAGCCCAAACATTTCTTCTCTCGGTTGATACACTGCAGAAAATGCCTCCTTCCATAATGATCTGCTGTTTTGTATTTTGTAATCAACACCGCATTCATTGCAGACTTCTCGCCAGATATTTTCTTCAGAAACTTTATTCTCGGCAAACTCAAAATCATATCTCATTCTTACTTCAAGGACTCTTTTAGGATCGACACCTAACTCTCTACCGATATGATCATTAATAATCTCCCCTACGTTTTCAATCAATACGCCACCCCAATCAAAATGAATTCCTTTTATCATGAGAAAAGCTTTCCTTCACTATATAAATTATTTACTTTAAGCACTGCCCAGCTTGTTTGAAGATCAAATGTTCTTTGTTCAGGATTCATAGCAGTTTCATAAGCTTGATTAAGAGGCATCTTAACTCTCTTCAAATTCTTTTCTGTAGATCCTAATCTTTGCTCTCCTATATTTAATCTGCCTACTGCAACATATAAATGTTGTGGACAATAAATTACACCAGGAATAGGTAAAATCTCTCCTAGATCAATTAATCTTTCAAATGTCATTCCTAGCTCTTCTTCTGTTTCTCTTTTTGCTGCTTGTTCAAAGCTCTCTCCTTGTTTTACAGCCCCACCAGCAGCATATAATCCCTGAAACATACCGTGATAAGCATACACAGAAGCAAAATATAGACTTGGTTCGTCATCCACAGGTAATACAGAAGCTCCTGGCTTAGCAATGAATCCTACTTGAGTTCTTGGTTGTTCCGTAGGAAGATAAACAACCTCATCAATATAAGCCACTCTTCCAAATCTATCAGAGGCGATATTTCTCTTAACTACTTTCCATTCATCCCCTCTAATTTCATCCATTTTAATCTGTCTTATTCCTTTAATTCCAGTTATCTTTGCAATTTCTTCAGGATCAGTAATTAGTTGTTCATCAAGCGTCATAATTTGATCTATTAAAACTTCTTTTTAAAGATTTATCTTCTCAAATATATAATTAAATTTTGGCTTTTATTAAAATTTCAACAACGCCTGGCTCAGCTAAAGTGGAAATATCTCCTAAATTATTTATTTCTCCGCAAGCAATCTTTCTCAAGACCCTTCTCATTATCTTCCCAGATCTTGTTTTAGGCAATCCTGAAGTAAATTGAATTTTATCTGGGACAGCATGCGACCCGATAAATTTTCTTACAGAATTTTTAACTTCCTGCTCTAAATCTTTAGTTGCTTCCTGCCCTGTCATAGGTGTTACAAACGCATAAATGCCCTCTCCTTTAATATCATGTGGATATGAAACAACAGCTGCCTCTGCTATGCCCTTTGTTTTTCCTATGGCTCCTTCAACTTCCGCGGTTCCGATTCTATGTCCTGAAACATTCAATACATCGTCTATTCTTCCAATTATCCAGTAATATCCATCTTTATCTCTTTTAGCACCATCTCCTGTTAAATAATACCCTGGAAATTTATTAAAATATGTTCTGATAAAACGTTTATGATTTCCATAAAGCGTTCTCATCATTGACGGCCAGGCAGACTTTATTGCTAAATAACCTTGTGCTTCTCCCTCCAGCTCTTTTCCTGCTTCATTCAGAATAACTGGCTCTATTCCAAAGAAAGGCAATGTTGCTGAACCTGGTTTCAGAGGAGTTATATTGGCAATTGGTGATATCAATATTCCTCCTGTCTCTGTCTGCCACCATGTATCTAATATTGGGCATTTTTCTTTTCCTATTATTTTATGATACCAAAACCATTCCGGCTCTTTAATGGTCTCGCCTACTGTGCCAAGAATTCTTAGAGAAGAAAGATCGTGTTCTAATGGCCAGGAATTTCCTTCTTTCATAAGAGAACGCAAGGCTGTTGGGGCAGTATAAAAAATATTGACTTTATATTTTTCAATAATTTCCCAGAATCTACCGCAATTAGGATAATTAGGAACTCCTTCGTACATTAAAACACTAGCACAATTAGTTAATGGCCCGTAAATAACATAAGAATGCCCAGTAATCCAACCAATATCTGCAGTACACCAGTAGATATCATTCTTGCGATAATCAAAAATAATTTTATGGCTAAAAGAAGTGTAAACTAAATATCCTCCCGTGGTATGTAAAACTCCTTTCGGCTTACCTGTTGAGCCAGAAGTATATAAAATAAATAAAGGATCTTCCGCATTCATGATTTCAGGCTCGCATTCTTCACTCACATCATTCATTTCTTCGTGCCACCAAATATCTCTTCCTTTCTTAATTTTAATTTTTTGCCCTGTTCTTTTAACAACAATAACTCTCTCAATAGAAGGCGTGCCTTTTACAGCATCGTCTGCATTTGCCTTCATAGAGATATCTGTTTTTATTCCTCTTACAGCGCTGTCTTGGGTAATAAGAATCTTACATGAAGAGTCATTTATCCTTTCTTTCAAGGACTCAGAGCTAAAAGCTCCGAAAACCACAGAATGTATCGCACCTATTCTTGCGCAGGCAAGCATGGCTATTGCTAATTCAGGAATCATCTGTAGATAAATACAAACCCTATCTCCTCTCTTAACTCCATTATTCTTTAATACATTAGCAAATTTTTTAACCTCTTTTAGCAATTCTTCATAGCTTAATTTTCTATTGTCTGTTGATTCATTTCCCTCCCATATAATAGCAATTTCTTTTCCGTTGCCTGCCTTAACATGCCTATCTAAACAATTAAAACATGCATTCAATTTTCCACCTTCAAACCATTTTATTTTAGCTTTTACAAAATCAAATTCCCTAATTTTTCTCCATTTTTTATGCCAATAAATGCCTTCAGCTATATTCCCCCAGAATTTTTCAGTATCTTTAATTGACTCTAAATATATTTTTTTATATTCGTCCATACTAACAACTTTTTCAATATTATTTCTTTTCATTTTACAGTTTCCAAAACATTTCTTATAACATAATCAACTTCCTCATCAGTTAAGGCTGGATAGCAAGGAATTGATAAGTTTGTATTATATGCTTCTTCTGTATTAGGAAATTTTTCTTTAGATAGATTAAAGTAATGATGAAGAGGTTTGAAAATAGGATTATCTGTTATTATGCTTCTTTGCAATAATTTTTCTTTGGTATTATCTCTTAATTCTTTAGAAGAAAATCTAACGACATATCTAAATGTGAAACTTCCATCTGCTTTAGGCGGAATCTTTAATTTATTTTTAAAAACATCGTCATACTCTTTCTCAATTATTATTCTTCTATCAATAAAACTCGATAATTTTTTAAGCTGTTCTATACCTAATGCTGATTGGATATCTCCAAAACTATAATTGTATGAAACGCTGTAATATACTCTTCTATCGTACTTTGTTAAATTCTCTATCTTTTTCCATATTTCAGGATCAGATGTTCCAATCATTCCACCATATCCTGTAGAGATCATTTTCGTTGCATAAAATGAGAATATTGATATCTTTCCAAAACTTCCAACTAACTTTCCTTTATAACCTGCACCAATACTATGGGCACAATCTTCAATTACAGGTACATCTAAAGCAATTATCTTATCAATTTCACAAGGAAAGCCGAACATATGGGGTACAATGATTGCTTTTGTTTTATTATTTATCAGAGCTTTTATAGTTTTAACAGAAATATTATATCCTTTATTGTCAAATTCAGGATCTATGTCAGCAAATATAGGTTTAGCCATAGTATACTTAACTGCACTCAATACACTTGCACAAACATAACTTGGAAGAATAACTTCGTCGCCTTTTTTAATATTAAGGGCTAAAAGAGCTAAATGTAAGGCATTAGTTCCAGAATTTACAGCCTTTGCATATTTAACACCAATAAATTTGGCTAATTTTTCTTCAAATTCTTTTGTTTTAGAACTAGCCGCATGTATACCTGACCTTACCTGAATTTCTACAGCTTCTATATCTTTTGAATCTACAAAAGGTTTTGAATGTGGAATGTTAAACATTTTTGATGGCATCTTTTATTAATGTGTCATAGAAATAGCTAGGTGTTTTATCAGCTCTTGTATAATCTAATTTATTTTTTCTTTTAAAGCCTAATTTATCATAAAAAGCAACTGCAGGATTGTCTGTTCTAACTCTAAATCTTAAATAATCAAGATTTTTCTGCAAACAAGATTCTAAAAATTTTTTAAGTAATTTTTTTCCTATACCAAGATTTCTTGCTTCTTTATCCACGACAATTTTGTTCAAAAAAGCAGAGTCTTCTTTTAGAGAGCCTATTTGATAGCCTACTATTTTTTTATTATAAATAACTACATGACTTAATTTCCATTTTAATTCTAATTCCATAATAAGATTATCAACTGTCCAGGGAATGTCCCCAATTTCCTGCCAGTTCTTTTCTAATGAGAGAATTGCTTCCGCATATTTTATTGCAAAGTTTTTTGTTAGTTTTTTTATTTCAAGCATTGAATTAATTAATTTAACTATTAAAAAAGATTAATATTGTGTAAAATATTTATTCTATAGTATAATAGACTTTATTGAAAAAAAGTAGTGACATAGATTTATTAAGTTGTTATAAAAATTAATAGTAAAAAAGAGGACTTTGATGAAGAAAATTTTACTACTGATACTGATAATAATCAGCATAAATTTTGTAAATGCTGACGTTATTTGTGAGTATGCAGGCAATACTAATTCTACTTCACAAAATGTCAGAGGATCTTTAGCAGTTTATGCAACAGGAGAACCTGATGCTAGAAGTGGTGGAGAATGCAGAGCATGGAGTGGTTATGGATATAGTTGGACACCAGCTAACTGGAATGTCATGGCTAATCTGACTTTAAAATATGAAAAAGGGATTTCAGTTAAGAATTTAAGTGTTATAGGAGATTATGATATGTGTTTAAGTGGAATTTGGCTGAAAAATAGTTCTAATGGGGAAATTAAAAGAATATCTAATTTGGATGATAATAGATGCAACGCTGATTATTTGCTAGATAATAGTTTTACAGGAGATACAGTAATATTGCAAAGTTGCGGGCGGAGTTGGAGTGCTGTTGATGCTGTTCAGATGTGCGGGGAAACGCGGAGTTTAGGCAATGTAAACAATGATAACAAAATTGAGAAGCCAGTTTATATTGTGCCTTATGTCGGGGATATAGATGGAAATGTTGCTGAATGGAGATGGCCTTTTTACAGTCAATTAATTGATTTTTTTGATACTAATAAAATTAATGGAGGATTTAGTTTTTATCCTGGGACATTAAAAGACAGGGGAGAATTTGTAGAGGCTTTTGCAAGAATGTACGAATCTGAAAATATCGAGCTTATTCAGAAAGGTTATTTAGGAGATGAAAGAGAGATGAGAATGGACGAGCTTGATTTTAATGAACAGAGGCAAATAATTTTAGCAGGGCAGGATTCTTTTAGGAGTTGGATTAGAAGAGTTCTAAGTATAAACAATCCGAAAATGCCTATAAGTTATGATCAGATTGGAGCACGATTTACAAATGTTACCAAATTAGCTTTGGAAGAATTGGGATTTAGAGTTTATTTTGACGTTTATGTTGGTGATGGTTTGCAAGCTGTCAGCTCAACTGATAATTTTGATGTTATTCAATACGGTGTTAGTTTTAGTACAACTGGGGGCGCTGGAGAGGAAACTATATTTAAAAATAGCGACGATATTATACGAGAGATTAATTCTTTTTCCAGGAATGATTTAGACGTTATTGAAATTAATGATGTTAAAGTAATTCCATTATTTGTTCATCAGCAGGATTTTATGAAAAAAGATTTTAGTGGTATAGAACAAGATAAGTGGGAGATTTATACTGAAACTTTGTTAAAATTGAAAAATGATGCTAATGTTAGATTTTTTAGCCCTAGTGAAATATATAATTTAAGGCATCAAAATGAATTTTGTCAATATGCAACTTCTGCTTTTTCTAATTCTGAAAGATTATCTTTAGCAGTTTATGCAACAGGAGAACCTGATGCTAGAAGTGGTGGAGAATGCAGAGCATGGAGTGGTTATGGATATAGTTGGACACCAGCTAACTGGAATGTCATGGCTAATCTGACTTTAAAATATGAAAAAGGGATTTCAGTTAAGAATTTAAGTGTTATAGGAGATTATGATATGTGTTTAAGTGGAATTTGGCTGAAAAATAGTTCTAATGGGGAAATTAAAAGAATATCTAATTTGGATGATAATAGATGCAACGCTGATTATTTGCTAGATAATAGTTTTACAGGAGATACAGTAATATTGCAAAGTTGCGGGCGGAGTTGGAGTGCTGTTGATGCTGTTCAGATGTGCGGGGAAACGCGGAGTTTAGGCAATGTAAACAATGATAACAATCCTGAAGAAAATTTGAATTTTAATGCTGAAATTTGCAGATGGAAAAACTGCAACAAAGGAGCGGTTTCATTTTCGACTGATCATTATACAAGCTGCATGGATAAGTTAGAGGCTAAAGGATATAGAGGAACTTATTTTCTAGCTGGTACAAATAGTATGACGACAAATCTTTGGAGGGAATTTGATAATGCTTTCAAGAAAGGGCATGAAATAGGAACACATACAAGAAATCACTGGTGTGTTGAAATACCTGAAACGCAATTTGTAACAGATGTTGAGAATAATATAAGAGATATAACAACAAGAACAAGTGTTAAAAGAGAAGAACTAGTTAGTCACGCACAACCATGTGGGTTTACAACTGCTAGAATACGGGATAAATTAAAAAGTAACTGGAATTTTATTGCAACTAGAGGATATAATTTCAATGAATTGGAAGATTCTAGCCCTGGGAATTTTTTTGACTTAAAAAGCTTTAATTCTAGGGGCTATCCAGGAGGGAATTTAGAACCTTCCAATTATAAAACTATCATAGATT
>CAYJSG010000017.1:0-3726 GCA_964372815.1 Candidatus Woesearchaeota archaeon | reverse complement strand
GCAGAAAATGAGGGCAAATGGGCTAATTTGGTATTTCATAATGAATGTAATAATGATAATGTTATAGATTACCTGCCTTCTAAAGATATATGGGTTGATACTATTGGCCATGTTGCAAGATATATTTATTTGAGAGATAATAGTGAGGTAAAAAACTTTATAAGAACAGATAATAAAATTGAATTTAATCTTGACCTGGATGACAGATTCAAAAATAATCTCTATAATCAAAACCTGACATTGTCTGTTAATATTGGAAATGCCAACGCAGTTAAAGTTAATGGAAAAAATATTGAATATAGATTAATTGGGAATAAAGTTATGTTTGATGTTCCATTTCCTATAGATGGAAGAGTTGAGGTGTTTTTATAGTATAGTTCTATTAAGACGTATATACTCTAGAACATACAAGCTTAAATATTTTTGATATCGGGCAAAATTATGAAGGGACCTTTTTCATTTTGGGCACTTTTTGGACTGACATTTTGGATTGATGTCTTAACGCATTTATTTATAATAAGAAAAGATAGAAGAATAAATCCTTACAATCCTGTCAGAGAGGTTTCTGTTATTATTCCGGCACATAAAGAAGGAAATTATATTGCTGAAACAATAAATTCATTATATCTTGAAAAATATCCTTTAAAAAAAGTTGTTATATGTGGTGATAGAGAATCGTTTGAAACAGGCTATGTTGCAAGACATTTGATGAATATTCATGATAATCTTGTTTATATAGAGTGCCCTTATAAATCTAAGGCTAAGAAGATAAATTATGTTGTCTCTATGTTTGGAGATGAATTGGGAGAGTTTGTTTATATCAGAGATGCCAGAGTTAAAGGAGAGGAAGATTGTATTGAAAAAATGATATCTTATTTTAATGAAGAGGATGTTGCAGCAGTTACATCTTATGGAAGAACAAGTGTTCCTAAAAACTTATTAGCAAGGGCATATCATTATGGAAAAGCATGGGTAAATGAAATAGGCAGATTCAGGAAAAATGCACAGGAAAAAAGAAAAGCTGTTTTTGTAATTTGTGGGGCCTCTACCGTATATAGAACCTGGGTATTAAAAAAAATTCCGATTCCTTCAACAAGCAAAACAGAAGATACTTATCATACTTGGATCTTACAAAAAATTGGTTTTAGAATTAGAGTAGCTGATGATGCAACTGTCTCTGCTCCTGATGTTGATGGAGAAAAATTTGAAGGGATTAAAGGGCAATTAAACCAAAGTTATAGATGGAGTTGCGGCACCATACAGTGCTTGTATAGAGAGGGCTATAACTTGTTTGATAATAAAAAACTAGTTTATAGCACTATAATCCCTGGTTTTATAGAGGCTGTTATGTATTCCATTCCTTTAGTTTTATTGCCCATATTGCTGTTTTTAGCACCTGAATATGCAATTGGATTTTTTATAGGGGATAGTGTATTTTCTTTAATAGGAACTGCTATTATAATTCCAAATAAATTTTTAAAGACATTAATACATTATCCAGAAATAGTATTTTTTAAATACTTGAATGCATTAGTATTCTTATCTGCATTGTTTATTGTAACTAAAGAAGCTATTTTAGATGATACTGAAAAATGGACGAACGAGTGGAATCCTCCAAAAACAGAAAACTAAGTAAAAAAAATAAGACTATGATATTAATAGTAGTTATAGTCTTAGGGATTATAATTGTATTTGGTGTTAAATTCTTCATAGATTCTGATTTCTTTATTATTAGAAATATTGAACAAAGCGGAAATTCTGCTTTTATAAATATGGAGCTGGATAGTGATAAATTTGATATTTTAATGAAAAATGGTATAAGATACTTGTTCGTTGATATTGGAGGAATAAATGATAATGGAAGAATTTTATTAGAAGAAAATGACTCCAGGAAATTTTTGAATTTTGTTTCTGAATTTGAAGAGAAAAAAGGATATAATTTTATTTTGATTCCATATAGCGAAATAGACAGTAATTATAATATAAATTTGAGATATTTCCAAGATAATTTTATTCAGGATTATTTATATTTGTATATCCTTGGATTTGATGGTATTTTAGTTAATATAAATTCTGTTAAGTTAGAGAATAGAAATTCTTATCTTTATTTTATTAAAAGAATTTATGAAGAATTTCCTATGATAGCTACTGTGGCTATTTCTACGGGAGACATTAATTATGGAAATAACGAGTTCAAATGGAATAAGGAATTTTATAAAAAAGTAAGTGAATACAGTGATTTATTATTAACCAAATTATTTGATTCTGAAATAAATAATCAGCCAGATTATAAGGAATTCGTTAAAGAGCAAATGAGAGAAATTTCTTCTATAAATTTAAAAGTCCCTGTTTTATTAATTGTGCCGACACAAAAACATTTTCCCGAAACTATAGAAAATGCCTTGAATGCTTATAAAGAAGGATTAAAAGAAAATTCAAATAGGCTGATACAGGGTGTTGTTGTATTTTATGAGTTTACTGATTATGATGAGTGGAGAATCTTTAAAGAAAAACTATTTGAAGAGGACTAGATTATTGCCTTTAAATATTGATTAATGGTTTTGAGGAATATTCCTCAATGTTTTGTAGCCCTCTCTTACAAATTGAGCTGTTAAACTATTAACTTCTTCATTTCTGCCTCTTATTACGAATAAATCTCCATAGCCAGCATTAGAAATTGCATCTCTTCTTGCATAAGATTCATTTAAATTTTCTCTAATTCCTATATAGTCTATTACTGACTGTCCGTTGCCTTCTTTATCAAGCCTTGTTATTAAGATTGGCGCGATGACCTCTCCAAAGCCTGGAACATCTATTATCTGATCGCTCTCAAAGTGATGATATCCTCCTTCTCTTAATAATATGCCTCTTATATTATTTAATGCATCTTCTTTTTTAGGAACATGAAATGTTATTGTATGCACACTAGAGGGCTTGTTTTCATTATCTAAAACATAAAATTCCAGAGTGTTTGTTGGATTAGTTATTTCTTTTGTTATTGTTAAAGGAATTTGTCCAGAAGCTAGAAGCCCGTTTGGATCTCTGCCTGTTATTTCATAATTTTCAAAACTGCTATTATCATTATATCTTGCTCTTAATGCAGTTACTCCGCTGTCATCAAAACCGAAGAAATTTGTGTAAGAAACAAAACCTGTATTTGACTGAAATTCTAGTTCTGGATTAGTTACTAATGGCTCTCCATTTTCTTTTTTATCACAGGAAAAGCCTAAGGCTGATAATGAAAGTAGCATAGATAAAGCAGTTTTTTTTATAAAATCTCTAAGTGAATAATTTTTTTGCATTGGTAATTAGAAATTGATGAGTATTTAAAGACTCTTGGGATTTGAAATGACTTTAGCAATATAATTGTTAAAGAGGCAGATTTTTATATTCACTTTCTTCTAATAAAATATATCATCGGACTTAAGGGAAGTTCAATTTCCTAGAAAAAATTCTCCTCGTAAAACAGAGCTGAGAATTTTTCCAGAGCTGAAATTGAATTTGGGTGTAGTAAGATGCAACCGAACGAAACCCTTTAAGCCCTATTAGTTTCTCCCGAATACTTGGAGGGATTGATTTTTAATGCAATGTTGCCGAAGGCAAAAAATCAAAGTTGCAAATTCTCGTCATATAATTAGAGAGGACATTTTAGGACGGCGGGACGCAGTCCATTTTATAATGGGTTGACGTTAGGGTTGCCGATTTTTATTTTTTATACATCATCCA
>CAYJSG010000016.1:0-13046 GCA_964372815.1 Candidatus Woesearchaeota archaeon | reverse complement strand
GACTATTTGGCATAATTTGCTCTTTCTATTTGGCTAATTTTGTCCCACACCCTTTCTAATCTTCCTCCAGACCCAATTTACAAGGAAAAATTCTCTTCTATAAATTTCTTTAGAATAAAACAAAGAATACAAGTCAATTAAAGAATGGAAAACCATCCCTAAAAATATATAAAAGAAACCAATCCAGTAAAATCCTAACAATCCTATCAGAATATGAAATTCTATAGTATGGAAAAAATGAAGCTCCCCCTTTTCCATTATGCCTTTTTTCCTTTTCTTTTCTTCTAATCTATCAATTTCTTCGTGATATCTAAAAGCCTTAAATAAACTAAATTTTCCGGATTTAAAAACAGCACAAACATAATGATCAAAATCAATAAGAAAAGAGGCTAAAAATATCAGAATAATATTAAACCAGCCAATATTAAGTGCAACTAACCAGATCAATAAAGAAAATATTGCCCCAAATAAAATATGCCCTTTAGGAGTCATTTCATATTTAACTTTCCATTTTTTTAATTATATCAGCAAAAGCAGGCCTTGTTATCAAAACACCTGCAGTAATGCCTATTATCGTAGTTAAAGCAAATCCTTTAAACAATCCAGCTCCAGCCTTATACAAAGGCAGTAAAGAAACCAAAGCAGTTACGTAAGCACTCATAATAACAAATAATGCTCTTTTCATTCTTTCCTTTATGCTTGATGTTTTATTCCTTTCAGCCTCATCAATTATAACAATTTGTTGGTCAACACCAGTTCCGATAGTAGCTAATATCCCTGCAATAGATGGCAAATCTAGATTCCATTTAATAAATGCAGCCACTCCAAGAATTATTACAATTTCAGAAAACGAAGTTAATAACAATGCCAAAGATATCTTAATTCTCCTATATCTAATAAAGATAATTAAAGAAACACCTATAATTGACATAAATCCTGCTAGAAGTATAGCATATGTAAAATCCTTTCCCAGAGTTGGGGAAACAGTATCTAGCCTTACAATATTTAATTTATAAGGCAGACTTCCTGTTAATAAAATAGTCTGCAATCTTTTCATTTCAGCTCTTGTATTTTTCAGGGCATCCTCTTTGGTATTTCCTGTTCCAGAGCCTTGTATAGATATTTGTGTTGTTTTCTGTCCTCTTAATCCCGAACTAATAAGCAAAGAATCAACCTCATTCTCATCAATCATTAATGTTAATTTTTCAGATAAATATTGTCCAGTATTGTCCAACGTCAAATTCTTTGTAATATCTGCATGCTTTTCAGCAGCTTCTTCAGACAAATAAATAGTAAATGCAAAATTGCAGAAATATCCTCCAGAAGGATTAGCCTCGCATGAAGTAACAGCAGCACAAGTTGCATCGTTTCTACAAACATCTCTTATATCCCTATCTTGCCCTCCAACAAAAACAGTTTGATTTCCGATTTTTGCTTCAAATTTTCCCTGCTGTCCAATAAGCTGTTCTAAATCTTTCGGAGTAGCTCCAGCAATCTCTATTAATAAAAATTTATTCCCTGATAAATCACTTACCCCCCTTACATTAACATCAGATAATCCATAAACATTAAATCTGTTCCTGCTAACTTCAACTAAATCATTTAACTGCGAGTCATCAATATTGACATCAGGCTGAACAACAGATCTAGCTCCCCCTCTTAAATCTAGCCCTGTTTGTATTTTTGAGTTGGGAACATTCTCCACAGTTATATCAAGACTTATATTAGTCAATAAAACATATTCATTTTTATTTGTTGTAATAACTATTTTTTTCTCTGTTCCATCATTAAACAATCCACTAGTAACTGAAGCATAATCTCCTTTGTTTTTAATTTCTTTATCATTTATCTTATTTATTATCTCGCCAGCAGTTAAGCCATTTTCATACAAAGAAGAATTTTTATCAATAGAAGTTACAACAACACCAGAACCAAAGCTAGGCCTTATTGCAAGTATAGAAAATATTAATGCAATTATCAATATCCATGCTCTTATTCCTAATTTCATCTTATCCTCTCCCTGGACTCTACATACCATTTGATCATAGACGCATTTGTAAGCCAGGTATTGACTATATCAAAAAATAAACCAATTAAAACAATAGTAAAAATCTGCTTTAAAACTTCAGAATAGCCAGAGGTTATCAACAAAGATATCCCAACAGCCGCAATTGAAGTTAAAGTCATCATCATTCCAGTTTTTAAAGCTCCATATATTCTTTCATTAATTGTTCCATATCTCTTTTTTATTACTCTACTTGTTAATAAAATATCTGTATCAACAGAATATCCGATTAACATTAAAAATCCAATGATTCCGGCAATAGAAAGATTTATCTTTAATAAATCAACAACAGTTACAGTCATTACAATATCTGCAAATGCAGCAAATATTACTGCAAAACTAGGAACAAAAGTCCTGAATATAATAAAAACAACAATTGCCATAAAAATAAAAGCAATTATAATAGCCAGTCTTAATTGCTGATAAAATCCTGTAGATAAAGCAGATCCTGAAAATTCAATAGACGAATTATCTTGGTCTAATTTATACCCCAAATAATCTTCCAAAACAGTCTTTATTTCTTCAACTTCAGCTTTAGTTTCTATGACAATTCCTTTCTGTTCTCCTGTGCTAAAATCAGAAATCTGCCTTAAACTTATATCAGAAAATTTATTCTTCAAAATGCCATTAAGTTCATCAACTTTTATATTAGAATCGATAATGCTTATTGTTGTTCCCCCAGTTAAAGAAACATCCTTATAAATAATATCCCCATTTTGAGAATTAAAATTAATCAAATAAACGATACAAAATAATAAAAAAATAAGCGGTATAAATAATAATATCTTATAACTTTTATCATACCAGTTCTTGGTTCTTATTTCTTCTGCCATTTTAGATTATTGCTTCAGGGCTTTAAAAACTATTTGATGCGCCGGCCGGGAATCGAACCCGGGTATCTGCCTTGGAAGGGCAGTGTTCTACCATTAAACCACCAGCGCCCCATATACCTAAAACAAGACAGTTTTAAATCTTTTTATCCAATTTTCATAAGTCATTATATAATTCCAACGTATGACATTTACAGAAGTCGCAAACCAATTTTTCAGGGTATAATTCTGCGATTCTCTGATTTACCAAATATAGAAGCGACAGAAACATTTAAATATTTACACATAATATCATCATATACACATAATTTATAGATATATTAAAAATGACAACCCTAACATTAGCGGTACCAGATGATATGAAGAAGAAGATGGACTCTTTTCCAGAGATGAACTGGTCTGAAGTAGCCAGACAAGCATTTATGCAGAAGATAGAAGATATGGAATTTCTTAGAAAGTTTAAAGGGAAGAGTAAACTTACTGAAGCTGATGTAATAAGATTAGGTAAAGAAGTTAGTGAAGCAGTAAGTAATAAACTACGGAAAACGGAGAAGAAATAATATGGATCTAGTAGTTGACGCAAACGTGTTGTTTGCTGCCTTGATTAAAGCTAGTTTTAGTTAAATTATACAATTTGGAGTAACAATAAAAAATTGAAAGAGCAAGGTACAATTAAAGTCTACCCTGCACATGAATTAAAAAATCTGGGTGGGCACCTCTAAAATATTTTTTGCTACGCAGATTATTGGTAAAAAATTAGAACTCAAATAATCTCTTAAATCAATTAATTGAGTCTGTTTGTATTAGCCACCAGGAAAAATATAAACTTTTAGAGAATCTTATAGAAGAAATAAAGCTAAGAAAATATTCTTTTCCAGAAAGATTTCTTTTTATTCTCCCTAACTATCACCTCTCCAACAACTTCATATTTTATTTCAGGTTTTACATTTAGTATGGGAGCTTTATGGGCAAGCTCCTCATCAACTTTCCTAATTGCTCTCTCTACTTCCAGTTTAGAATAACCCTGATTTATTAAAGCCCATTTTAATGATTCTTTTGTATAACCCTTTTTTAAATTATTTTTTATATAGTCTACAAGTTCCTGCATATATGTTTTCTTCTTAAACATTATTTTAAGAGAAAAATGGAATATATAAATTTTATTTTTTTATTTAACTAAAAGCGTAGTGTCTTCATTATAATATTTCAAGCACTCATCCAGCTTTTTTATTGTTAGTTTCATTCTCTTTATTCATTTTTAAATAAGCTTGAAAGTGAATTTTCTTTATAAGCCTTTAAGAATACTATGAAGTAAGCAAGTATTAAAGGTCCCAAAAGAAGTCCCAATATTCCAAATATAAACAATCCGCCAACCATTCCAATTAAAACTATAACTTGAGACAAGTCAGTTTTCTTCGAAATAAGATAAAGTCTAAGCAAATTATCAATATTTGAAGTAATTAATATATTATATAATAGATATATCACTCCAGCAACATTATGTCCTTGTAAAAACAGGTATACTGTAGCAGGGATCCAGATAAGAAATGGGCCTATAATCGGAATTATAGAAAAAACAATAGAAAGAATAGTTAAAATTAATGCTCCTGGAATTCCAAACATAAAGAATCCCAAGCCAGCTATAATTCCCTGAACAAGACCTATCAAAATCTGCCCGTAAACTACAGTATTTGTTATATCTTTAAACTGTTGTATCAATTTCTTTTCTTGGACTTTATTTAAAGGAGATAATCCGCCTACAAATTCTGATAATTTATTAGAGTCTCTTAAAGCAAAAAAGAAAACGAAAGCAACTATAACTAGATGAAAAAGAATAGTTGGAATTTCAATAAGAAAATCTACTAATCCATCAAGTACAAAACTGCTCATTTTACTAACCAATCCACTAAATATGGTAGTCATCTGCACTATAAAAGACTCTGGAGCCGAGGGAAATAAAGATTGCAAAAATCCTCTTACATCTACTGTCTGTGAATATTTAAAGATATCAAAAACCTGCTGTACAAGGTAGGGTATTATAAAATACAAAGGTAGAATAATCAATGTAATAACAACAAGGCTGACAATTACAGCAGCCAAATTTTTATTATTTATAGATTTTAAAACAATTTTATATAAAGGAAAAAAAGCATAAGCTAGAATTAATCCTCCAATAATAGACAATATAACAGGTTTTATCAAAATAAAAACCAGAACAGCAAGGATAATAACTAGGAAAATTACCGAAAATTTCTTTACGTCTCCTTCAGTCAATACCATGTTTTTATCTATTACAATTAGTATATAAATCTGTCTTTCTCAAAACACAAATCTTTAAAACCTTAAATTCAATAAGTCTAACATGCCAAGAAAGAAAAAGAGCATTCCACAATTAGAAAAACAAGAAGATAAGAAGCCAATAGAAACTGAAGAAACACCAACTACAGAAAAAAAAGACAAACAATTCTATTGGATTTTAATAGGAATGGCAGCAATAATTATAGTCTTTTTTTCATCATACTTTTTTCTAGCTAGTTTAAACTCTTTCAACTACAATGGATTAACATTTACAAAAGAAAAGTTCGGAGATATCCCTGTATTTCATCATTATTATAACTTCAATGTTGATGGGCAATTAGTAAAATATAATTTATTTTTGCGAAACGACCCTAGAAAAAATAATATTCCAGTCACAGGTTCTATTGTAGATGAGGGGCTAGAATTTAGAAGAGACAATTTTGTTTATATTAGTGTTGATCCTGAAGATCTTACAGAATGCGAATATAGCAGGGTTGGAATCTCAACTTTAGCAGCATTTTTATCAAATAATTATCTGAATATTAAAGGCGCAGCTCCAAAAGAAAGCCTCGCGAACGAGAGTAATGTAGAGTATGTAACTTGTGAAACAAATCCTCAAGATGTTGTTATTTTGGTAAAAGCGGGAGATGAAACAAAAATCATTTATGAAAAAAAGAATTGTCAAATTATACAAATTGCTAATTGTCAGGTATTAGAAGCAATAGAAAAATTCCAAGTACACTCAATTCTCGACGCTAAAAAACGTAGAGAATCATCTTCTTAGCTTATTTCTTAAAAACTCAATAAAAATAGGAATTATTGAAGCTATAATAATAATTATGATAAATAAGCTTAAATTCTCCTTTATAAATCCTATTCTTCCAAAGTAATAGCCTCCAAAAATAAATATTCCTGTCCACAGTATCCCTCCAATAATGTTAAAATTAAGAAATTTTCCATACTCCATTTTTCCTACGCCCGCTACAAACGGAGCAAAAGTCCTAAGAATTGGAATAAATCGTGCGAGGATTATAGTTTTCCCTCCATATTTTTCATAAAATTTTTCTGCTCTATCAAAATATTCTTTTTTAATAAATTTCCTATTAGCAATTCTGTCGCCAGCATATCTTCCAATTAAATAGTTGACACTATCCCCTATTATGGCGGCCGCGGCAAGTATTGAAAAAAGAATAAAAACATTCATTGCTCCTTTTGCAGCAAACGCTCCAGCTATAAAGAGCAGTGAATCTCCTGGAAGAAAAGGCGTTACAACTAGGCCGGTTTCAAAAAATATAATTAAAAATAAGATTAAATAAGTTAAAACTCCATAATTTTCTATTACCATCTCCAGGTAATTATCGAAATGTAAGATAATATCGATCATCTTTTATTTCTATTACCTTTATTTTTTATATCTTTCTTGATGGTTATTATATCGCTATAAACAGGTATTTTCTTTATCTTAAAAAATTTAACATTTAAAAACCATACAACTACTACAATAATAGTGCTCCCAGCATACCAAACAGCTTTATGAGCCAAGTCAAAATACTTAAAACCATTTACAAAAAGCATCGCAAAGATTACTATCCTAATAATATTCAATACCAAAAAACTTCCAAACAAAAACAAAATACTTTTTATCCTTTGCATAAAACTAATACAAGTTGTTAAATTCAATATCAATAACAAATAATAAGCAGCTCCGGCGATACAGGCTTCTATAATCTCAACATAAACAACACCCTCACCAAACAAAGCAATACTACTATCAAAAACACTAGCTCCATAAATATTATTTAAAATAAGATAAACAGGATAAATAGTCAATGGCCTAAAAATCTTGTAAAAAACCCATAAATTCGCTCCTAATAAAATCAATATAACATATCTGATAATTAATTCCCAAGCCTCTTTTTTTCTCATAACTCTTCTAATATTAGTAGATTTAAGAAGTTATTGCCCCCCCTTATTCTCCAGATATTAATGCTGTTCCAAAGTAATATTCTGTCCTTTTAAGAACATTATCTAAGAGATTATTTTGACTATATCCATGAGCTAGCTCCCACCATATTTATCTCCTGCTTATTCTCACAGCGACAACAATTATCAAAATAATCAAAATTATATTAATAGCCCCTATAATCCATATCAGGTTATTTCCTCCTAAACCAAGCTTGAACTGTCCCCCTGCTTCTTCTCCAGCAAGATTAACAGATACTTCTCTTGTTTCCAAGAAATCACTTCCCGATCTAACTTCAAGAACGAATTCTTGCTCTCCAGCTGCATCTTGATTTATAATAAACTTTAAGGTAATCTCTTTACTTTCTCCTTTCTTCAGGTTAAACAATTTTTCTGAAATAGAATCTAATTTAGCCCATGATTCATATCCAGAAGCTGTAACAACGAAATCAGCCCCTTGTTCACCAGTATTTGTTATTATAGCCTTAACACTCATCTCACTTCCAGCTTTAGCTTCAGAATCTAATGAAGCTGAAATTATCACTTTCTTTTCTTCTTTATCTTTAGTAATAGAACATCCAAATATTTTTAATGACGTTGTTGTTGGCTCATCAGAACTTTCTTTATAATCTCCCCTTCTATAATCATATTCACTATTTAATTCTAAGGTATAAGTCCCATCTACCGCGTTTTTTGGTACTATAAAACTAAACTCTACCTTCTTTTTATCCCCCTCTCCCAAGTCCTCTCTTATCTCTCTAAATAGATTTAAATTTAATTTATTGTTAATTAAATTCACTTTTACTTGATCTTGCTCATCTTCTCCCAAATTAAATACCTCCGCAACTAAATTAATTGTATCTCCACAAGTAGCATCACTAGGAGTTAGAACAATATCATCAAATGCAATTAATTTGCCTTCTTCATCCTCTCTTTCAATTTCTATATCTTGAAATATCTCATCACTCAAATCAGAAGAATGATCAGCACATTCATTCTTTTCTCCGGATTTTTTACTAAACACTTTAACAGCTAATTTGAAATTTCCTTTATCATCAAAATTAGCAGGAACCTTAAACTCAAAGGTAGGTGTATCATCATCTCCATCATTTAAATCTCCAACTTCGATTTTTTCTTCATCTTCATTCATAAAATCTAATTTATCTATAATATTTTTACCGTTATCATTAAATAATCCTAATTCAACAAAAACATCTTCTATTTCTTCATCACCATCATTTTCCACTTCAACTTCAATTGTTATTTCGTCTAATGGCTTCCAGACATCTTCATCTTCTCCACTAGTATCAATGCTGATATCGTTAATTGTTAAATTGCCTCCAGCCTCCCCAAATTTACAGAATCCTTTTTTTATAGTGAATGTAGTACTGGCTTGAGCATTAGTACTAATATCCTTGGCAGTTACAGTTATACCCCCCACTCCAAACTTTAATACGTCCAATCCTTGTCCTTTGACTAATACATTGTCCTTATTAGCTCCAGGGGCAAGACGCAGATTATTCTCTGAAAATATAACATTAAAACTTCCAGAAGAACTTAACTCAATGTTACTTAAGATTACATTCCCCGTATTAGTTACATTAATTATCCCATCTCTTACTTCACTAAGTTCTTGTGGCTTAGTAATAGTTAAAGCAGGACTGTCTCTTATTTTAACATTAAATTCTTTAGTTAATAATGCAACATCTCCATTTTTCAATTGTAACATGGCAATAAAAGAGCCACTAACATATCTTGGAATAGACAAAACAGCAGCCAATGTTTTTGTCTGCCTCCCAGCTAATTGAGCATCAGTTGGCAAAGTTTTCCATGTTCCTATTCCATCTGTCCTGCTTCCAGCCCAATTTAAAGAATTATAATTTACATCATCATCATTGATAACTCTGAAACTAATAGGAACATCAGAATTGTGACTGACAGTTATAGAATTTTGTGCATCTAAATTTTGAACTTCAATACTTACAGCAGCAGTTGCAATACCACTGACTAAAATACTAAATATACCAATCAACAAAGCAGTCATCAAAACATTATTTATTATTTTCATGTTGTAACTCCTGAATTACATTAGTTTATAAACTTTTCGTTTTTCCAGTAAATAGATTAAATTCATTGTAAAAAAGTTTATATAGTTAATAATCGAATATAAAATATAAAAGAGAGCAGATGGTTATTAGATCAAGAGAAAATTTATTTGGAGCATGGGCGTTTTTATTTGGAATAATTCTAGCAGTTTTAATCGGTCTTTTTGCAGGTGATAAAACAAATCCATTAATCTTGGGTATTCTTGCAGTTTTAGGATTAATCGTAGGAATTTTTGTTTCTAAAAAAGATGTTCAAACATTCTTATTCGCATCTGTTTCTTTGGTAATAGTTAGTTTCGCAGGCATACAAGGTCTTGTTTTGAGTGCCGCTGTAATGGGAATTAACATTGGAAAAATAGTAGCCTCAATTTTAGGAGCATTATTAGTTTTATTTGTCCCGGCAACAATTATAGTAGCATTAAAAACTGTTTTTTCATTAGCGAAGAGTTAGGAATATTTAACAAAAACTATGAGTTATAGCCATCACTTATAAAATCACTCTTTTCCTTTTTCTTATCTTGTTGTGTTCTCTGTATTGCAGCAAAAGATGGCGTTGCAATTATGACGTTTTCTCCAAATCCAGCTATAGAACCCTCCATAGCTTCAACAGTTTTCTTTATTTTAGCAATTGACCTTTTTAATTCGATTAAATCTTTAGTTTTTAATGGTTTTATATCAATAACAGCTATAGTATAACCCTCTCTTAATGAATTTAAAACATCATTAATATCATCAAAACTCTTCAAAATAAATGGCTTTACCATAACTTTATTTTCTTTTGGCTCTAATGCCTCCAAGTCAATTTCGACATAATCCTCCTCGTTATTTCCACGTCCGAAAAATTTACCTAAGCCCATGCAAACCCGTGTTATATAAAGTTTATAAAGATTACTATAGTTGAAACCTACTCTTTAGTTCTCTCTTTCCTCATATCTTTTTCTATTTCTTCTCTAAGTTTAGAAACTTTAGATTCGATAAAATCTTCTTGTTTTTCAAAAGAATTTATTCTTAGCTCAAGCAATCTTTTTCTTTCCTCTAATTCTTTTATCAAATCTTTCTTATTAGCTTTCATCATTACATTAGACAAAATTTTATAAACATCATCTTCTGTTTTTTTTGTCTCCTCAAGAGCATTATTAACTTCATTTAGTTCAACTTGAATATTTTGCTTCTGAACAAGAAAACCTTGCAATTGATGCTCTAAAATTTGTAATTCCTCTATATTTTTAGAAGTCTCTTGAGATATGTCCATATTATACCGCCTTCAATTTAACAATCTGCATTCTCGGCTTATAAAAAATCTTGCTCCCACAATACGGGCATACAAACCTTTTTTCCAATGCCTTGTTTGTTATCCCCTTTCCACATTTGAAACATTTATATTGAGCCATAATTCTATTACAAAAACCTCTTTTTTAAATCTTCCTAAAATGATACCACATAAGTTCCCTATAATTAACACAGATTTAGCTTTACGTACTAATTATTCTTTTTATCAGATCCCCCATATAAAGAATACAATATAATAATGACTTAGTTTTTTGCTAAACAAAGTAGGCTGCTTTATATAAGATCAAAGTAAAGAACTATTTCTTTTCCAGATAATAAGCTGGCCCTGCAAATATTCTCCCAGTTTTCAAACACCTCCATATTCCTGCAGCAATTCTCTTTACTCTTCCTTTCGGATGAAATGGTGATTGCTGTCTTTTTCTCTGTAATTCCTCAATCTTATTATAATTTTTTCTAACACTAACTCCTCCGCCGGAACTAAACTTTCCAGCATATCTTATCTTCTTCGTTTTCGCTCCCATTTTAGTTTCAATAAAATATACTTTTTAAATTATCCTATTCAGTCCAATAAAACATAAATACAAGATTCCTCTTTAACAAAAATAGAAGGGATACTAGAAAAATTAAATAGTGCGATTAATATTATAACAGAAAATCCAGGTATAAACATTAGAGGCGTAAAGGCAACATTACTATGTAAAGGTTTGTTCGACTGTCCAGAAGTAAGAGCATATCAGAGATTGATGATTTAATTAAAAGATGACTTAATAATAAATAAAAATGGGGATGCCCGGATTTGAACCGGGGTCGCCTGCTCCCAAAGCAGGAAGCTTTACCAAGCTGGCCCACATCCCCATATAAAACTCTAAAAATTTATACTATTTAATCTTTCCGTCTTTTTCCAAATTAAAAAAATAGAAGCTATTATAAATTCATATCACGAAGCCAAAAAATGTAACATACCAAAGCCCTTCACCAGTTATGACTCCCCTACCAAAAGGAAGCCAAATTACATTTATTTCTATAGTTTCTCCGATCTCTTCGTAAGGAGCGTGTTGGCTTATAAAGTTTTTATTTTCTTTTATTTTAATAACTACATATTCATCTGTAATCCATGGTGCCCAAGCTAAAAGTAAAATTATTAAAATTATACCAATAACTACAACCTTAATTTTTATTTTCATGTTACTTCTTCTTCCCCTCACTCTTTTTCACAGATTCTTCCTTTTTAACCGCGCCAGCTTCTTCTTTCTTTCCAGATTCAACAGCCGCAGCAGGCGCAGCAGCACCAGCAGCTTCAGCTTTCTTCGCCGCCTCAGCTTCTTCAGCAGCTTTAGCTTCTTCAAGTGCTTTTTGATCTTTCTCTTGTTTAGCCTTCCTTACAGCAAAAAATTTCTCTAATTTTTCTTTTTTATCCTTGCTAACTTCGACGATTTCGTCCTTGATTTCTTTATCATATTTCCCCTTGTCGATATCAATAACAATTTCTTTCGGCTCTTTATTATCAATCAAAACACCCAATGAAACACAGCTTCCCACAACCAATTTAACAGCTTTCTTCAAATCCCTGGCAAGAAAATCAGGCATTTTTGTCTTAGCAATATAAATCAATCTCTCTAGAGCGATATTCCCAATTTTAATATTATTCGGTTGTCCAGATCCTTTTTCAACACTAATTTCCTTTTTAATAAGTTCAGCAACAGGGGGGGAGAATACATTAATTATATACTTCTTTGTCTTTCCATCAACATCAATTTCAACAGGAACCTTCATTCCAGAAAATCCATTAGTAGCTTCATTTATATCACTAATAACCTTCCCCAAATTAATACCCGTTGGTCCAAGCTGTTGTGATACACTAGGTCCAGGCTGCATTTTTCCACCATCAACAATTAATTTAACTTTCATTTTTTTCCTCCTCTTCTTTTTCCCTTCTTATAACTTTTACATTATCCATCTTAACTGTTACAGGAATTGGCACAGAAGCTCCTAATAAAGAAACAACAACATCTCCTTTTATTTTATCAATCCTGGTTACCTTTGCCTTTTCTCCTTTAAATGTCTGTCCTACAATTTCAACAATATCCCCAATTTCAATGTTATAATCCTCAATTTTTGGTTCTAACATATTCTTAATTTCACCATATTCAACTGTTTTTCCAATTATTCCTTTAACATAAGGCAAATTAAAAGCAGCCTCCTCTGCTGTTTCTCTATCTATCGCTTCTAAGATTATATATCCCTTCAATCCATGCGGCTTAACAACAGAAAAAATGTTAAGCTGTTTCTTAATAGCTCTATTACTAACCATTTCAACTGTCTTATCTTCTTTATTTGATGTTACCTTCACTACAAATATCATTTTTAGTCTCCACTACTTCCTTACTCCTAAAATAAGAGAAGTAGTATATCTATAAAAAATCAAGGGTTTTTAAATTTGGTGGTATCTGGCAGTATCTGGCAGTAGGTGAGCCTTTTCGAGTAAAATGAGCTCAT
>CAYJSG010000015.1:0-13289 GCA_964372815.1 Candidatus Woesearchaeota archaeon | reverse complement strand
AAATATTTCTCTATCTATGGCTAATAGGATCTATCATCGCATTTATTTTACAATTTTTCTTTCCAAACTTTACCTCGAATTCTTCTTCGTGGAATTATTCAGAATGGCAGCGGGAAATTGCCCTATGGAATATTGCTATGATATTTGCCATTTTATATACTTTAATAATAAAAACAATAGAGCATCTAAAATTTCTCACTTTAATCTTGACAATGACTTCCTTAATACTTGGAACAAATCATGCTGTTTCTCTTATTATTTCTCAGAGGATACTTTTAACTCATCTGCTAGGAACAGTTTTTAATTATCTTGGAGTAATTATTGGATTTTACGCATTTCTTATCAATAAAAAAATTTAAAATTTTCACCACCGCCAACTTTCTCCTTTCAATCGAACTTTTCTAAAAGACAACTAACAAGAATTTTCCAAATTTTTAAATATCTAGAGTTTCTATAATGAATATGCCAGAAACAATAAACATGGAAAAGATGTATAAAGAGCTTTTGGCTATAAGGGAAGAGGTGCAATTTATAAAAACACATATGTTTGGCCCAGATACTATTATGACAACTGAAGAAGAAAGATACGAACGAGCTGTGGGGGGATTGAAGGAGAATAAAACAACCTCATTAGAAGATTTAAAAAAAGAATTGGGGTTGTAGGATGTTTTCTGTTGAATTTGGTTCTGACGCTAAAAAATTTCTTAGAAAAGCAGAAAGAGATATTGGCAAAAGAATTATTGAACGAATAGAAAAACTAAAAGAAGAGCCGTTTCCTAAAGATGTGAAGAGAGTTGTAGGGAAAAGTCAGGTATTTAGAATAAGAATAGAAGATTATAGAATTCAATATAGTGTCCTTTATGAGAGAAACTTGGTTTTTATTTCAGACATAGATAAAAGGGGAAGAGCTTACGATTAAAATTAATTGATTCTCCTACATCTTTGGAACCAAACTTATTAAGCTTCTTCGTTAGAACTATTCGGTTGTTCAGTTCCAGGTTCTTCTTCCTCTTCCACAGGAGCATATTCTTCAGGGTTTTCTATAATCTCTTTCTCAACTTCCTTTGCTTTTTCTATTAATTCTTCATCAGAAACTACCTCTTCTTTAATTGTTTCTAATTTTTCCCTTCCTTTTCTTGGAAGAGGCCTATGAATAGTTATGGGTAAAACTCCCTCATTGAATTCTAATTCAGCTATTTTTAGTGCATCATATCTAATTTGCTTTAATCTCTCTTCAGATATTTTGAGCAGTAAAGGGGCATCCATAGCAATTTGTAATGCTCTAGCACCAATTATTCTTGCCATTTCATATTTTGTAAATTGTTCTTTTATCTGTTTCATATTAAGAATGCTTATAGGAAGTTTTTAAGTTTTTCGCTTAGCTCATCAAATTTTTTTGGGAGAATTTCCATAATTTTTATCAATTCAGCTTCTGTAAAAGTATCTTCTCCCGCTTTTTGGCATGAATTAATTATGTATTCTTTATTTGATTGTGAAACTCCGAAGGTTATTCTTGAGTCGCAGGCCTCTTCCTCCTCTCTTGTTGGATCTAAAATTGTTGAATCTCCTAATTTATAAAAACTAAATGACAAAGGTAAGATCTCTTTTATTAAAGGTAAAATATTTATAGACTTCTTTTCATAGTCTATCTTGCCTGCTTCATCTAAAGCAGGGATTTTTACTTTTCTAAGAGCCGCCATCGCGCCAATATTCGCAGCGTCTATTAAATTACCATCGTCGTTTATAGGATATATATCTATAAAAACATTCCATACTTTTTCTCCGGAAGTTATGGCTAATTTTTTGAAGTCTATTGCTCCTGATTCTCTTATTGATCTATCAACCAGTCTCCCCAGTTCTATTGCTTCAAATCCCGGCGGGCCTAATTCAAACCTGGGAGAAGCTAGAGGAAGAAGATCTGCTGAACAAATTAAATTTCCCTCATCAGGAGAATCTGGGAAAGGCTCTCCTAGAGACAATTTTATTCCTATAACAATATCTGTCTTTCCTATTTTTACACGAGCACTGCCTTCTGCCTTATTTGAAACGTTATATCTAATTTCAATCTCTCTAAAATCCAATAAGTTTCGTTGATCAAATCTCTTTCCCTGCTCAAACATTTTTCTAAATTTCTCTTTAGTGATATTTGTAATTTCCATTTTAATTTGGCGATACCGACTCCTTTAAAGCTTTTTTTTGCACTTCATAAACTTCTTTCAAAACATTTGAAGCAATTTTTAGAACATCTTTAAAGATTTCCGGCTGAATTTTTCCGTCTAACTGAAGCAAGGAAAATTCATCAAAATTTGCTAGTTTCGCAATTGCAAAATCAGTTGCCCCCTCTCCTTCTTTATAGTCTTCTTCTTCCTTTGTTAAATCTACAACCAATTCTTTATTTAGTTTTCCAACTGCAACTGAGCATACTAAATCTTTCATAGGAATTCCTGCGTGCGCCAGGGCCATCGATGCAGCATTAATTCCTGCTGTTCGTGTTCCTGCATCTGCCTGCAAGATATAAATTTGTATGTCTATTACAGTATTCGGAAAAGATTCTAAATCTACAACTGGCTTTAGCGCCCACTCTGTTACTTTTGAAATCTCCTGTGAACGTCTTGATGGACCAGGCTTTTTTCTGTCCGAGACTGAAAAGCTTAATAAGTCATAATTACATCTTAGAATTCCAGCCATTGGATCTTGCATATGCTGCGGGTGTAATTTTCTTGGGCCATACACCGCCGCAATAGCTACTGTATCTCCAAACGCAAACAATGCAGAGCCATCTGCATTTGGTACAACTCCTACTTGTGCAACCATTTTTCTTAATTCGTTTGTTTTTCTTTCATCCGAACGTTTGAATTCTTTTGCCATTTTATTTTTTCTCCTCAAACCATTGTTCAATCTTTTCCGTTAAACCATTGACAAATACTTTATCTGCTACAAATTCTATTGCTTTTCTAGCGAGTATTTCAGATTCTATTGTCTGTCCTTTAACCCACACCCGGCCATTCTGGCCCACAGTAATATTACAGCCAGTTTTATCTTTAATTAAATTAATCATTGATCCTTCTCTACCAATTACTCTTGGAACTCTGCTAGGTATTATCCTGAATAAGAACCCCTCTTCTAATTTACCAAGACCCTTTCCTTTTAATGCCATATCAATTCCCTTGCTTTTTACAGACCATATTTTTGCTGCAACAACATCTCCTATTGCAAGAAATCTGTCCATTTCATTTCTATTTATAAAATGAGGAGTTTCTTCTATCGGAAGAAATGCGGATAATGCTGAATCTATGTCTATAAGCCATCCATTAAAAGTTATATCTGCAACTCTTCCTATAACAACATTATTTTTTCTTGGAATGTACGCTCCTGAAATTGCAATTACTCTTACAACTTTCCCTAATTCTTCTGCTAAACCAAATCTTATAGAAACAATATTGTCGCCTTCTCTTCTGGTTCCCTCTCCAGGGAGATAATCCTCTCCAGATAGTATAATTTCACCAGGAACAACTACTGTTCTTTTAATTGGTATATCCGAATTTAATTCAATGGCTTCGTGAGCCTCATTAATCTCATTTCTCATTGTAATCTTAATCAGACAACAGAATAATAGTAATATTTCTACTGTCTGTCATTCTTTTTCATTTAATTTGAGATTTAGGGGTTTTTAAGGTTTTCTATTTTTATTTGTCTTAATTTTTAAGGGGTAAGAGAAAGGTTTAAATAGAAAAAAGACGAGTCAAATTTATGGCAAAAAGGAAAATGTCTATATTAGAAAGACTATTGAGAGAATTTAATGAAGGAGATATAGAAATAGCAGATAATATATTTGTTAGTGAAGACCAGCCCTATAAATCAAGAGCAAGAATTTTAGCTCAATTAGCTAAAGAAGTAAAAAGAGGAAAAAAAGAAAAAGGTTATACTGATGATAAAATGCTTGTGACACTTCACGGAATAGAAAGCTTAATTGGTGCAGGAGCTTATGTTATTAATTTAAATAGACCTTCTGAAAGAAACAAATATATTCATGAAGTTTTGTATGAAGATCATCTTTTTACCACATCAAGTGCAAAACAATATATTTATACTGTTGAAAAAAGATTACAGTAATTGCTATTTTTGAATTTCCTCACTCATTACCGCTCCATGTGTAATACTGTTAAGTTTTTCATAAAAATCAATTAGAATGCCTGGAGGAATGTTTAAAATGGCTTGTAAATCGCCATTAGCGAGCCATTCTTCACTTTCTTTAAAATCCTTTAAAAAGCCATAGACCTGGCCTGTAAATCTTGCAGGTATTATAAGCTTTATTTTTTTTGTTTCAATCTTAATTGGGATTACTTCTTTTAATTTATTAACTAAGTCTAACATTTGCAGTTCAGGAGCTCTCGAATCTAAATTAAAATGTATTTGCGAGATTGCTGTTTTTAGTCTTTCCTCTGTAAAAGGCATTCCATGTTGGTCAACTGCATTCTTCAAAATTAAACTAATAATTTGCTTAATTTTCTTTTCTTTTTCAGCGTCTCGAAATTCCTGTGTTTTTTGGATTTCTCCTTTTGTTATTATTATTTTTGCTATTTCATAGACCTCATTTGTATTAAAAGCTGTTTGTAAATCAGATTTAGAAACGAGAGTTCCTTTGTTAATATCATGAAAAATATTTGGAGTCTCCAATGCTGTTGTAATATCCCCCTTACCTTCTTTAACTTTTAATGCCTCTTCTAAATCTACTTTTATTTCATAGGTTTTTGACTTTATTTTTATTCTTGCAGTTACTTTTTGCATAATAAAGAATGATGAGTAAAATTTAAATAGTCTTTGGTAATAGATAATATAGATATTCTAATAAAATGAATGAGCAATTGACTAATAATATTTTGCAGACAGGCACAAGTTTAGTTGGAATTGTCTGTAAAGATGGGATTACAATGGGCGCTGATAGAAGAGTCACTGCAGGAGGGAGAATTGTTATGAGCAAGGATACTCAAAAAGTTAAACAAATTAACAGCTATTTAGTAATTTCGTCGACGGGAAATGCGGCCGATGCCCTCCTTTCTGAAAAAGTTATTGCAGCAGAATTAAAATTAAAAGAATTAAGAACAAAATCAAGGCCAACTATTGAAGAAGCTGCAAATCTTATAGGTATAATGCTTTATAGAAATATAAGAATACCTTCAATGGTGCCAAGCATCGTAGGAATATTGGTTGCAGGTTTTAATGAAGATGGAACAACTGAATTATATACAATAGAGCCTGCAGGAGGAGTTTACAAAGTAAAAGACTATGATGCTAATTTCTCTTCAGGGATGCCTTATATTTTAGGCTTGTTAGAAAGAGAATATAGGGCAAGTATAACAGTAGAAGAAGGCATTGAACTCGCTAAAAATGCTCTTAAATCTTCTATTCAAAGAGATACTGCATCAGGAAACGGTTTAGATGTTTTTACAATTACAAAAGATGGTATTGCTCATGCAGTTTCTGAGGAAATTGTAGCAGAGTATAGATAAAGAGATTCTAAAATGGTAGATATTTTGAAAACAATAAAAGACGAATTACCTAAAGCAATAAGTGACGCTATTTTCGAAGGAGCCAATATAGTTTTATATACGGATGATAAAGAATTTCTAAAAAATGGAGAACAAAAGATAAAAGAAGTTGTCGGAAAAATAAAGAAGAGGATTGATTTAAGGGCAGATAAAAGCATTCTTCTTTCTGAAGCTGAAACTGAGAAAACAATTAGGGCATTAGTTTCTGAAGATGCAGAAATAACAAATATTATCTTTGATGTTCAAAGAAGCAGCGTTATAATAGAAGCTAAGAAACCCGGATTAGTTATAGGAAAGCATGGAGCCATTTTAAGCGATATAAAAAAATCTACATTCTGGCTAGCAACAGTGCAAAGAAGTCCATCTATTCCAAGTAAAATAACCGAAAAAGTCAGGTCTGTTTTATATGCAAATAATACTTATAGAAGAAAATTCTTACACGAGATAGGAAAAAAAATATACAAAGAGTGGAATCCTGAAAAAATGGATATTTGGGCCAGACTAACAGTATTGGGAAGTGGAAGGCAGGTTGGAAGATCATGTTTTTTATTACATACTCCAAATTCTAAAGTTTTACTGGATTGCGGGATTAATCCCGCTATAGCAGAAGGCTCTGAAAGATTTCCCTATCTAGACATACCAGAAATTGGAGATATTAATACAATTGATGCTATAATTTTGACACACGCTCATACCGATCACAGTGGCCTATGCCCTTTTCTATATAAGATGGGATATCGGGGGCCTGTTTATTTAACTGCTCCTAGTAGAGATATTGCCGCTTTATTAGCCCTGGATTATATTGGAGTAGCGTACAAAAAAGCAGAATCGCCTTTATACAAAGCAGAAGATATAAAGGAAATGGTAAGACATTCAATTTGCTTAAATTACGGTGAAGTTACAGATATAACCTCTGATATAAGAATTACGTTTTATAATGCAGGACATGTTTTAGGGGCAGCCCAAGTGCACATTAATATTGGAAACGGTTTGCATAATTTTGTTTATAGTGGAGATACGAAATATGCTAAAACTAGATTATTGGAATCTGCTGAAAATCGTTTTCCCAGAATAGAAACACTGCAATTAGAAGCAACATATGGGGGAAAAGATAATTTACTGCCTCCAAGAAGAGAGACCGAATTGCAGTTTATCGAATTGGCTAAAAAAACTATAGAAAGAGGAGGAAAAATACTCGTACCTGAATTGGGATTAGGCCACGCTCAAGAAACTATGTTAAGAGTTGAAGAAGCTGTCAGAACAGGAGAACTGCCTAAAGTGCCTGTTTATGTTGATGGGATGATATGGGACATTAATGCAATTCATACAGCCTATCCTGATTTCTTAAGTTCTAATGTTCGAAGCCAGATTTTTCAGGACAGCAACCCTTTTTTATCTGATATTTTCAGGAGAGTTGGAAGTCCTATTGAAAGAAAAGAAGTTTTAGAAGGAAGTCCATGTATTATTATTTCAACTTCTGGAATGTTAGTTGGTGGTGCATCTGTCGAGTATTTCAGATATCTGGCAGACAATCCAAAAAATCTTCTTGTTTTCGGCTGTTTTCAAGGCGTAGGCTCTTTAGGAAGGCAAGTTCAGGAAGGCAGAAAAGAAGTCAGCCTGGGCAAAGATTATAACAATGAAATTATCCAGGTAAAATTACAAGTTGAAACCCTAAATGGATTATCCTCACATTCTGGAAGAAACGAACTAATGCAATACGTTGGTAGAATGAATCCCCGTCCTAAAAAAATAATTATCAATCACGGAGAATTATCTAGATGTATTGATTTGGCTTCTAGTTTACATAAAACACAAAGAATAGAAACAATTGTTCCAAGGAATTTAGAAACAATTAGATTGAAGTAAAGATAACTATAAAATAGTAACATAAGAAAGATATATAAACCTCAAATTTCTAAAATTCCTATGGCCTTAAAATTACCCAGTGGAATGAAGGAATATTATGGCAGAAATGTAGACAAGATGTCAGAGATTTTAAAAGCAGGAAAGGTTCCAATGTCCGCTGCAAGATTTATGCAGATGAGGTTGTCACATGGAAAAGAATCTCCAGACTTGTGGGATAACTATGTTGATACTTCTGACTTGCCTGTTTATCCAAGAAAGGATACATTTGGAAATGATTATGTTTATACTTTTCTGACTGTGAATAATCAAGGAGCAATTGCAAACAATTATGCAAAAAATGCTTTGGAATTGATTGTTCCAGTTAATTTAGCGAGCAATCGTGGAGTTGCTGTTTCTGATGAAATGTTTGAAGAATGGAGAGCTAAAGGAAGTGAAATTGGCTTAATAAAAGTTCCAAGAAATAAAATCACCACAGGCACACATCTAACAAAAGACAAAATATTAAATGAACAAATGTGGAGAATATTGGCAAGACATCCTGATGAAGTTCCTGCGGGATTTGCAGAAGATAGGAATTTGTTGGAAAGATATGCTAATGAAGTTGAATCCAGAACTAGTGATTCAGAAAATATAGCTATATATGTAGACGTTTCATTAGAAGATAAAACAACTTTGAAGGCGTGGTATGTCGACGGGCTCGAGGACTGGTCGCTTGCCTGTAGCGGGGTTGGCCTGGACTATGGCAGTGGTCGTTTCGTCGGTATAGCGCCGGAGGCGCCGAGCGCAAAAATTTCAGAAGATAAATCAGAAAAAATTATTTCTCCAACTCTTGAGCAAGTTCTTGCTCTTGGAAACAGATATGTTCCGGAAGTTGCAAGAGAACAATTTGAAGAAGAGATAAGAAGATTATACCACTAATTTCTTATGATAAAATAAATCCCCCTCCTTTTCTTATTAAAAAAATTATCGAAGTAAACAATTATAAACTCTTTTTTATTAGACTATACATGAAACATTCTTTAAAAATAGTACTAATCCTTCTAGGCATGTTTTTTTTAACACAATTAATTGGCATTCTAGTGGTTAGCATATATTCGCCAAATATCGAACAAACAATAGATGAAGAAGGAAATTTAGTTAATGTAACTAGTTATAATCTGCCTTTTGGAATGGACCCGCCAGCAGATATAAAGCCTGCAAATATGCTGATATCAATTATAATTTCAATTTTTATCGCAGTTATTTTTATATTGATTTTAATGAAATACAAAGCAGAATTGTTTTTGAGGACTTGGTTTTTAGTTGTCGTAACTTTAGCTTTAGGCATTTCACTCAATGCTTTTATCTTAAATGTTAAATATTCTTCATTAATTGCCTTAGTTATCGCATTACCATTGGCCTTGTTGAAATTATTTAAGAGAAATATTATAATTCATAATATAACTGAATTATTAATTTATCCCGGGATTGCTGCAATTTTTGTTCCTTTACTTAATGTATGGACTGTTGTTTTATTATTAATTTTAATTTCAATTTATGATATGTACGCTGTATGGCATGCGGGATTCATGCAGAAAATGGCTGAATATCAGATAAAGAAATTAAAATTTTTTACAGGCTTTTTTGTTCCTTATTTAGGAAAGAAAGAGAGAATGTTATTAAAACAAGCAAAATCTGTTAAAAACAATAAATTAAAGAATAAAAAAATTAAGATTAATGTTGCCATATTGGGTGGAGGAGATATTGTTTTTCCCATTATATTGGCAGGCGTTGTGTTAAACACTCTCGGGTTTTTCAGTGCATTGCTAATCAGCATTGGAGCTACAGGAGCATTGGCCTGGCTATTCTATATTTCTAAAAAAGGAAGATTTTATCCAGCCATGCCTTTTATTTCTATAGGTTGTTTTATAGGGCTTTTAATTGGCCTGGCTTTATGAAAATGCTTAACTAAAACATCTTATTTTAATTATCAATTACTTGCCTGAAGTTTATATTCCTTCAGACGAAATAATGGCCTTAAGAGATTTGACAAGGCACAAATGCAATCTCACAAGAACGAGAGTAAGAATCCAGAATAAGATAAAAGGATATATGTTAAGAGAAGGAATTACATATGAGAAAAAAATATGGAATGAAAAAGGAGTTGTATGGATGAAGGAGCTAAAACATTCTAAGCTGAATGATTTCATTGAATTGTATGAAAAAATAAAAGAGCAAGAAAAAGCAGTTCAAAAAGAGATCGGTAATTTCGCTAGAATGAAAGAAGAGACTGCATTGTTAATGACAATTCCAGGCATTGGAGAATTGAAAATTCTTTGCACTATGTAAAAGATATGGTCTTTGATGAAGACAGTTCAAGAATTAGAACCGGCTCGGCCCCTCAAAATATGTCCCTGTTAAAAGCATTCGTGATGAATGTTCTTAGGTCGAAAGGGTATCTTTACATAAAGCAAGCAACACGTTTACTCTCAGGAAACGTGAGATTAATGTTATCCTTACTTTAAAGAGTTGTAATCTAATAAAATATTTTATGATAAAGTTATTTTATGAGATAATTATAAGCCTTATTTTTAACTAATGAAATTAATCATCAACAAAATTATTTTTTAACAATTTTCTATTGAGAATGAAACAGCCGTATTTTTCCCAAGTTCTAGACTCATTAGTTAACTACTAAAGGATTACTACAAAAACGAAAGGTTTAAATAGTCTTATTAATGTCACTATATCATGATAATAAAACAAGATTTAGTAAAGAGAATTAAAGAATATTTCAATTTAAATATTTACGAAACAAAGGTCTGGCTGGCTTTGCTTTCAAAGGGAATTGCTTCTGCTGGAGAAGTAGCAGAGCTTTCCGGGGTTCCTAGAAGCAGAACTTATGATGTTTTAGAATCTTTGGAAAAGAGAGGATTTGCTATAGTTAAAATTGGAAAGCCGGTTAAGTATATTGCTGTTAAGCCTACTGAAGTTATAGAGAAGATAAAATCTAACACCATGACCGAGGCTAAAGAAAGGATCGATACAATTACTAACTTAAAAAATACTCAAGAGTATAACGAATTAGAGCAAATTTACAACACCGGAATTACTCCTATTAAAGCTCATGAAATTACAGGTTCTATAAGAGGAAGGGCCAATATCTTATCAAGATTGAGAGAGCTTATAGAGAGCGCGAAGAAAGAGGTTTTTATATGCACTAATGCTTTAGACTTTGAAGATAAAAGCAGGGTATTAACCCATGTTATTGAAAAAGCCCTGAAAAAAAATGTCAGGGTAAAATTAGTACTATCAGGCGAGCCAGAAAGAATAAAGAGACTCAATGTTAAATATAATTTAAAGGCAAGACAGATTGACTCAACAGCTAGAGTTTTTATATCTGATAAAAAGGAAGTCTTGTTTATGGTTACTCCTCCAAATTCTGAAGAAGAATTAGCTGTTTGGCTCAATTCACCTTTCTTCACAGAATCTTTATCAAATATATTTGACAGTTCTTTGAAACAAAGTAATAGTATTCAGACTAATGGGAAGTAATTAACAAAGTTGAAATATCAATTTTTCTTCTAGAAAACATATTTAAACACCGATATTTATTTTCTATTTAATGTCAAACAAAGCCAAAGGTTCAAGAGTAGAAAGAGAATTAATAAAACTCTTCACGCAAAACAGCTGGCGAGCAGTAAGAGTCGCAGGCTCAGGCATAGGTGAAGATTCTCCCTGCGATTTAATAGCCGCAAAATTATCAAAAAAAGCCCATGCAATAGAAGTAAAATCAAGTAAAAAACCAATAATCTACATTACAAAACAACAAATTGAAGATTTTATTTTATTTTCAAACATTATCGGCCTAAAACCGATTTTAGCATTAAGATTTAACAGAGAAGGCTGGCTTTTCCTGGAGCCAAAATATCTCAAAGATACAGGAAATCATTGGTCTATCTCACTAGCAACAGCAAAAGAAAAAGGAAAAAGATTCACCCAATTCTTTGAGAAACCAATGATCTCCTCACAAAATAATTTCAATCAAACAGAGGAAATATTAAATGAATTAGATAAAACTAATAAAGAAATTCTAAATCTTTAAACTCTATCTTCTTTCTTTCCAAGTTCGACAGCACTTACAATAATGCTACATTCATTTGGCGAAGGTTTATTTTCATACAAGTCTTGGCATTTAATATAATAAACCGCACTAGACTTCCATTCTGTAAAATGGTTCATTCTTATTGAAGGATTACTATAAGTCATAGGCAAACCATCTTTAAATTCATAATTACAGCTAGCTAACGAATAAACACATTGTGCATCCTCATTTGTTACTATTTTCAAGCCTTCCTCTTTATAAGCCCTTGTTATTTTAGGCTCTTGTTTATCTATAGATATACTAAACAAGGTAGTTGCTTCTGCAGGATTTCCTCCGAAATCAACACATCTAAAGTAGAATTTATACTCTCCAGCTATCAAATCAAGATTTTGTTTATGTTCAAAACTATTTGTTTCAAACATTGAGATATAACTATCTTTTTGTCCTGTTCTTGAGAATGAGCAAATTGCCTTTCCTTGTTCGGCACCATCATCAGTTTTTACAGTTAATGGAACAGTCACAGTATCAGTGCTTCCGAATATTGTTCCATTGGGTCCTATATTAACAATATTTAATTCTTGTGAACCCTTCAAAATTAGCTCATAACTTTGTACGTTTTCATTTCTGTCTTTATCAGATTTTCCAGGCCGGTCTTTACATCTAAAGTAGAATTTATTGTCTTTTTCATTTTCTATCCCTGTTAAATTTCCTCTGCATATATAATTCAGATTAGAATTTATCTGGAAAGTTTCAGTAAAGCAATTCATCTTATTTTCCATATCACTATAACTCTTGTCTCTTTCCCTGCTCCATTTACATTCAGCAGGTTCATTAGTATAAACTTCTATTGGAACATTATCAGCATTAAATCTCACAAATCCTCCAGATTTTATACTTGTTCCTTCAATTACAGGAGGAGTTGTGTCAGGGCTTTTATCAACGCAGAAATTAAAAACAAATTCATCAACATTTTCATTTCCATTAGCATCTTTACATCTAACAAACAAGCTGAAGAATCCATCATTCTTTAATTCAGGAGCAATATTTCCTTCGCCTGTTTCAGGTGAAGGTAGTTTCATTATTTGTGTATGATTATAGCGATGATAATTACTCCCTCCAAAATAAAACTGCATTTGCTCAAAATTAGTTGTATGATTATAATCTAATTTACATTGCGCAGGTTCATTAACCTTAATTCCAAACTCCAATGGAGTGAATGCTTTTATACATCCCTCTGCCCCCCTGATAATTTTAACTCCTCTATTAGGGGGCCTTATAGTATTATCAGGCACATACTTTAATTGTTCCTTTATAGGCTTTAATGCCTCATCCCATGGCTCTATCGTCGGACTATTAACATCCCTCGGATTTACCCATGCGCATCTCTCTTCATTAGTTCCTTTATTTAACAACTGGCAAGCTTGTCCAAGGCTTCTACATCTATATTCTGAACAAGGCCTAAAAGGATCTTTGTTGCACTGCTCACATTTCGCTCCTCCTATCGGCGGCTCAAACGGCAGGCATTGGAAACTTACTAATTGCTTTTTTTCTTTTGTGTATGTTGCTATGAAGACTGCGATAGCAATTAAAGCTCCAATTGCAAATGCTCCTTCAGTTGTAACTGTAGTTCCAAAAAGTTTGCCTGCAGCAGGTCCGCCTTTTCCAAATATACCATGGGCTAATTTACCACTAACTATTCCAGAAAAAGCAGCGATAGCTGCTGCATTAGAAGTATTTTCATCTAATCCAACTAATGGGCCTAAAAATTTAATCGCTAAAGCGACTACTCC
>CAYJSG010000014.1:0-13379 GCA_964372815.1 Candidatus Woesearchaeota archaeon | reverse complement strand
CTATGTACACTGCTGCAATCTCACTATTAGCTAAAATAGGTTATAGAAGTAAGAATCATACAGCAACTTTATGTGTTTTAGAAGAATTTTTTGTTAAAAAGAAAATTTTGGATGAAGATGTCTTAATGTTGCTCAAATCAGCAATGTTTCATAAAGAGGAAATTGAAAAGCTATCTGATGCAAGGCATAAAAGAGAAATAGCCCAATATAGTATAACAAAACAAACAACGAAATCTATTGCAGAAAAAATAAAAAAAGATGCTTATGACTTCATTGATAAATGCGAAGAAATAATTAAAAAATAGAAAATTAATTAAACTCCAACGACTTACATTCGTTATCAAATAAAAAAGAGGAAAAACAAGAATTAGCAACCGCCTCGCGGGGCATCGAAGCCAAATCCATGCCCAACATAGGATTCGAATAAAATCGAGGGAATTTCCACCCCCAGTCGGGGCATTTTACAAACATAAAAACAAAATCTTTATAATGTAAAAATTCTATGTAAATTAATGAGAAAAGAGGAAGCAGTTTATTTAATGTTAGGGATAATATTAATTATAATAATAATATCTTTTATATATTTAGTAAAAAATATTCCAAGATACTCTCCAGAAGTATTCACATCACCTGTTCCTAAAGACTGTTCAGAACAAGAAATTAAAAAAATTTGGGAATCTATTTTCCAAGAAAGCTCGGAAAATATAAAAATTATCGCTTCAAATCAGGAAGCTCAAGACAAATGTAGGCTATTCGCGGCAATAAAAATAATTGAGCCAGACACAAATACAGAACAGAACAACCCGAATACACAAACAAATACTCTGCCATCGCTTTGTCTCGGTAATTCTCCTGATAATAATCTTGATTCAGGAGAAGAATGTGACACGGATAAATTTATTCCGGAAATAGAATCAAAAAATTTAGAGTGTAGTGCATATAATTCACAATTTACATCAGGAAAAGTTGTGTGCACAAATTTATGTAAAATTAGCACAGAAAACTGTCTAACCCAACAACAAACACTAACTAATCAGGAAATACCGCAAGAAACACCACAATTATCCCCGCAAGAAAATAATTTCTATATTGTTACAGGAATAGACCTCTTCTTTTTCATAAACCTTTACATAGTTGAAGCTTCAACTGGAAAAGCTACAGAAAGCTACCTGGAAACATTAAAAAGTATTCAAACAATTGAAGAATTAAATGCAATAATAAAAAATTTTGATCCTAATAATATATTAATTCCATCTTTAATTGAAAAAAGAGATATTCTTACAACAGATGAAGCAACAACAATTTTCAATTCGATGTTTAAAATTTCACCAACACAATGGCAAACAAATGCAACCACAAGATTCACAAATTATATTTTTACAGATAATGTAACAAACAATACCGCAATAAAAGCTTATGGTGGAGCTGTAAACACAAATTATAGTCTAAACACATTCATATATACAGAAATTCAAAAAGGCCCTGTTCTCTGTACTACAAACTGGACAGAAGTTTCAACACCCTGTAATATAACAGAGCTAAAAACAATTTGGTATAATGATACAAATTCGTGTAATTACCCTCAGCCATTATATCACCAGAATAAAACAGTTGCCTGTGATTATGATAGAAACAACTTGATCGGAAATGAAAGCTCTCCTAAAGAAATCAATTTAGATTATAATATTTACATAGACGGTGAATTATTAAATTCCTCTAAAACATACAATCAAACAAAAACTATACAAATCAGAGAAGGAGATATAATAAGAGTAGAATTTTCTCATAATTTTGAAGAATCTCCATTAAATCTAACAAATATAAAGATAGAAAAACAATCTTCAAACACTGCATTCGGTTATTTAATAACAGAAGGAATAACAGATAATAAAAAGATTACCCTGGACTGGATAAACAGAGATACAACAAAAATCTGTATAAGAAATTCTGCAGTCTTGAATATAACAATATTTTCACAGCGTTGCAATTCACGTTCAGAAGTACTATTAGACTGTCCAGAAGAATCTAATGGTTTTAGCTGTAAAATAGAAGACAATAAGATTACTATAAGAGGGTTGACAAGCTCCGCAGTCAAACAAATACAAACCACAATAATAAATAATCATAGTGAAACCTGCATACCCTCATGGGTCTGTACAGCATGGAGCGATTGTGCTAATAACTTAAGAACAAAAACCTGTACGGATTTGAATTATTGTGGGACAAGTGTAGGCAAACCACAGGAAATAGAAAACTGTGCATTAGAATGTACTCCAGAATGGCAATGCACTGGCTGGTCTCCAATTGAATGCCCTGAAAATAGTAAACTGACAAGAACGTGTATAGACCTCAAAAAATGTAATATCCTAACAAACAAACCATCAGAGATAAAATCATGTGGATATAAAGAAGAAAAAACAGATTCTTCGGGGTGGCTAACATTAGCAATAATAATCTTCCTTCTTATATTTTCAATCCTGGCAATTATAATTTATTTAATATTAAAACCACAACATCCAACATTACAACCAACAAATATAACCTCACAACAAAAAGGTTCACAGTTCAATGAACATCCTTTATCTTAATAGCAAAAAACACCATTACTAACATAAAAATTCCAAATAAAATAAAAAGAAATTTAAAAGGAAGAAATATTAAAATTAGAGAAGCTAAAATTCTAGCAATTAAACCAAAAGAATCTATTCTAGTATTATAGGGCCCATAAAATCTCGAAGCCCCGCTATTTCTAAGAATATTAAAAAAATAAGCTTCTGTAGTTGGCTCTAACATAGCTACCCCAAAACTAGCAAGAATAAGCAAAAAAAGAATAAGATAAATATCTGTAATGAAAAAACATATTATAGAAATAATACTTATTACTAAGAATCCCAAAATAAACATTTTTTTAAAACCATATTTCTCGGTTAATTTAGATAATTTATATTCGCTTAAAATTAAAGGAACTGAAATAAGAAATAAAAAATATCCAACTGCCAAGTCTCCTAAACCGCTTCTAATAATAAACAGCGGCATAAACAAATAAATTAAAATAAACCACATGACGACTCCACCTCCCAATAAATAAGCAAATACTCTGTCCCTATCTCTAAAAAAATCAAAAAAATTCCTTAAAATACCTGTATCAAGGTTCTTTTTTACGTGCCCATCTTTAATTCTAACAAATCTAAAAATAAAAAAACAGAAAAATAAAATTAAAGCAGAAAAAATAAAAACATAAGAGACACCAAAAATACTTGCAATATATCCTGCAATTAAAGGCCCGACAACCCACGAAATATTAATAAAAGTGTAAAGAATACCGTGATTTCCAATTAATTCGCTTTTCTTAGACTTCCCCTTTACAATAATCCCAAAACTGGTAATCCTAAATGTATATAATACAGTCATAATCAAAGACAAAACCAGAAAAAGATAAAAATTCTTATTAACTGCAAATAAGATATAAATTGGAATAAATAAAATAAGACTATATAAGAAAATTTTAGCCTTGTCATTTTTTTCAATTAACGGAATAAAAATAAAATAGGATATAAAAGAAACAAATGTAAGAAAAGCAGAAATAAAACCTACAATAACAGTGCTATTCACAAAACTATCTATGTAAACTGCCCAGATAGTATTAATAAAAGCAGCAGAAAAAGAAACTACAAGACCTATCAAGCTTAGTTTCGCAATTCCGCTAAGCGCAAATCCCTCCCTCTTTTTCAACAAAACCCCCATCCTTTTCCTTATTCACACTCATTAAAAAGGCTTTCTGTCAAATTCTTATATATCTATCCTCCCATCTCCTCAAATATCTCTCATCAAAAACAACCTTCTTCTTCCTATTATTCTCTTACCTCCTGCTATTTTTACCTTTAAATAAAACTCCAAATAATGCTCCAAAAAACATACCAGATAAATGAGCAATATTGCCTGTATTATTAATTGGCTGTCCTATCAAAAACCCATATGCTCCTAAAATATCTCCAGCAGCCCACAAAATTCCAGCAACAAAAATCGGCATAGGCAACCCAAACGCCCAAACAATTAGCATCGGCCTAACGAAAATTAAAGCTCCAATCACTCCGAATATCGCCCCACTCGCTCCTAAAGAAAACTCATAAAAATTAACCGAAATAAGATTAGCCAAAATTCCAGTCACAAAAAATACAATCGCAAACCTCTTACTTCCAATTAAACTTTCTAATATCAAACCAAAAAGTGCAAGAGCAAATAAATTATAAACTAAATGTACAAAACTTCCGTGTAAAAATATAGCACTAACAAACCTCCAAAACTCTTCCATTTTACTATTATCTAAAATAAAAATATCTGTAAATCCATTTACAAATATCTGAATAAAAAACACAACTATCATTATTAAGCACAATTTCAAAGCATAAAATCTCATCCTCATCTAATTAATAAAAATCAATAAGTTAAAAAACTATGCCCTCTGAATATTATATTAAATTATAATCCATAAAAAGAGGCAAGATGATAAAGAAAAAATCAATGAAGTTAAAATCGTTGAGAATATTGTACGTAACAATATTGCTAATCATACTTTCAGTTATCATGTCATTCATTCTAGACATAAAACTTGTAATTATCACATTTCTATCTTTACTTTTATTAACAAGTTACATTATTTACAAAGAAAAAATAGGACAAGAATTGATTGTCGCATTCTTTATTGCATTAATAATCACATCTTATTATATCTATGAATACACTACGCCAAATATTTTTGTAGGTAAAATAAATCTCTTTCCTCTAATTTCCTGGACAGCAGGCCTAGTATTATTAAGAGAAATTTATGAAAAATTAAAATCAAAAAATAAACTTGCTGCTATAATAGTAATCTACACCCTTAGTCTCTTCTTTCTAGAATATATAGGTTTCTATATCCTGAATATTAGATTAAAAAGTAACCTTTCAAGTATTCTCGGCTTAGGAATAATTCATGCTCCTCTGCCAATGCAACTCTTCTATCTTTTAGCAGGACCATTCTATATCATTATTACAAATTACTTAAAAGTTAAATAAATTAACTGCTTATTTCTAATAAACTTCTATATAGCAAGCCTTAAAAATTCCACTTGGTAATATAATTAAACAAATTAAAAAATGAACCAAAAACAAATAATAAAAAAAACAAAAGAATTTATTAGAAAAAAATATGAAGGAGAGAGTTCGGGCCATGATTGGTGGCACATCCATAGAGTCTGGAAAAATGCACTAATAATCGGAAAACAAGAAAAAGCAGATCTTTACATCGTCCAACTAGCAGCTCTTCTTCACGACATCGCAGATTTCAAATTTCATCAAGGCGATACATCAATCGGTCCTAGATTAGCAAAGGAATATTTACAAAGTATTAATGTTGAAGAAGTAGTTATCTCACATGTCAGCAAGATAATTGAAGCTCTGTCATTTAAAGGCCTTAAATTTGAAAAACCAATGCCAACCATAGAAGGCAAAATTGTCAGAGATGCTGACAGATTAGATGCAATGGGAGCAATTGGTATCGCAAGATGTTTTGCCTATGGCGGACATGTCGGAGCACCAATTCATAATCCAGAAACAAAACCCAGATCATTCAATTCAGTTGAAGAATATGTAAAAAGTCGTTCAGGACAAATAAATCACTTTTATGAAAAACTCCTCCATCTTAAAGATCTCATGCAAACAGAAACAGGAAAAAAACTAGCTGAACAAAGACACAACCATATGCTCAATTACCTGCAGCAATTCCTCGCAGAATGGAACGGAGAAAAATAAAAAACCTAAATAATCAATGAGCATAAAAAATTTATGGATGTAAAAATAACAATCTAAATTATATACCAAAAAACCATAAATATAAAAACCCTGCACTTCTCATAAAAATATGAAGCTCAAAATGCTAGGGAGGTTTTTTCATCAACCTCAAAAAAGAATCAAATAAAGAAACCAATTCTAATTTATTTAGTTCTAACTCTAGCCCACTAACATTTTTATACTTAATTCTGTTTAATCAACTAAATAAATATGGCGGATGTAGTTTAATGGCAGAACGCGAGACTGTGGCTCTTGAGACGAGGGTTCGATTCCCTTCTTCCGCTCTCTTAAAAAAATGATACCAGAAATATCAACAGTCAAAGGATTCCAGGATTATCTTCCACTAGAATCCATGAAAAGAAAAAGAATAATAGAAATAGTGGAAAAATACTACAAACTTTACGGCTTTCTCCCAGTCGAAACTCCAATTATAGAATTTGATGAATTAATGCGCACTGATACAATAGCTCAACAAGACCAAGATGAAGCAGTAGCAGACCGTTTCAAATTGCAAGACAGAGGAGGCAGAAATCTAGGTCTAAGATATGAATTCACTTTCCAATTAGCAAGGCTCCTCAAAGAAAATCCAAATATAAAACTTCCATTCAGAAGATATCAAATAGGCCCTGTTTTTAGAGACGAGCCGATAAGAGCAGGCAGAACAAGACAATTTATTCAATGTGATGCAGATATAATAGGCGATTCTTCAATAAATGCAGACGCAGAATGCCTCGCACTAATTTCAGATATCCTTAACGAATTAAAAATAACAAATTATAAAATAAAAATCAATAACAGAAAATTATTAAATGCAATTATAGAAAGCGTTGAAATAGAAGAAGTAAAACAAGTCATGCGTGAATTAGATAAAATAGACAAATTAGGCATAGACGTAGTAAAAGCAAATCTAAAAAAATACACTTCTACAAATCAAGTCATAACTTTATTTAAACTTCTAGAAAAGCCACTGGAATTTTTTAAAGATAATGTCTTTGATGGCGCAGAAGAATTAGAGAAACTAATCAAACTATGTAAATCATATAATATAAAATCAACCTTTTCTCCTACAATGGTTAGAGGTCTTGCATATTACACTGGAAATATCTTAGAAATCATTTTAACAAATAAAAACACTACAATTGCCGCTGGAGGAAGATATGATAAATCAGTCGGAAAATATCTTAATAGAGAAATTCCAGCAGTTGGAATTTCATTCAGCCTGGAAGCTCTTTTCGGCTTATGCATAGAAGAAATTTCAAAATTAGAAATAGAAAATTACCCAAAAGTTCTAATAATTTCATTCAACCAAACAGAAGAATCGATAAAACTTGCAAAAAAATTAAGAAAAAACAATATTTCTTGTATAATAACAGAAGGTCAGCCAAGCAAAGCACTGGATTTTGCCAATGCACAACAAATACCTTTCATCATTTTCCTTGGTGAAGAAGAGATTGAAAAATCTAAATTCAAATTAAAAGAAATGTCTTCGGGACAAGAAACTTCATTGTCAGAAAAACAGTTAATTTCAAAGTTAAAAAAAAATCGACTAGCAAGTTTTGTTAAATAAGTATCCGTTGTTAAAAAAGTCATTTTAGGAACAAAGTTAAAATGCTAAGAATTATAGTTGCTATCGCCAGACCCCAAGTCGCTAAAACTAATGAACGATTTGATTTCCACATCCTATATTATATACAATATGGAAATAGTAAAGGAACGCCCATATTGCTTCCAATTACCTTGCTTGTTTTATGTTCTTTCATTGCTTCTTCTATATCTTTTTCAGAACTTATTATCCAATCTTGAAATTTCATTTTGACCTATATTATCACCTTCAACATCTTTATCCTTAACCCGCTTTTTCTCAAATATTTTCTTCTTATTTAATTTCTCTAACTCGCCTTCTTTAGCCATTTCAATCAAATCTTTTTTCATTGCTTCTTCTGCCTCTTTTCTCATCTGTTCTAAAATATTAAAGTGTTTCTTAACATAAACTTCTTTCAGCCAAATCCAAATCTCATTAAATGGCTCTTCCTGTTCTGCAATAACCTTATGTTGGCTATCTAAATGCAATAAAGGCACAAAATGAGAAATCCTCTCTTCTACGCTTTTTCCGGCAATATCAGAAAAAGCAGCTCTCTCGTATCCGTTATTACTAAATATCCACTTTAGCTTATTATACAGATTACTAATATGTTCTCTCAAGTTTATATTCTTCTTTGGTATAAAACCGCTTAAATCCTGCTCTCTTTGCCTATCAACAACTACTCTTTTAATCCTTCTAGTCTCTGTTTTAATCGCTTTCCCAAGTGCAACCATTAATTCTTGCAATGTAACTCTTCTCGCCCTTGGCAATGGAGTCCTGGGAATAAGTTCAGGAATATCATCGTCCAGCTCAATCCTCTCCTGCGCATATTTCTTCTCTTCCTTTTCTCCAAACAAAATTCCATCTAAACTAGGCAGATATTTATTTAACAAAATTTCTGATTTTATCCTCAACAACAAAGAAGCAGCCAACAACACCTTAGAAGAAACAAAAAAATTCGCTTCTTCCAGCTCACTAACTTTTTGCAAATATTTATTGGACAACAAACAAATATCAACATCCCACGGGTCAAGCTGTTCTGTATTTATCAAATCATAAATAATTGCCTGCCAGCTTAACTTATCACTAAATAAAAGCCCATGAATCTGTTCTTGGCCTACTTTAGTAATATTGCCATTATTCTTCTCAAGAACATTATCTTCTACATAATCTAAATTGCCTATCTTTCCATCCATGCTAATTAGACAATAACAATCTTTTTATACTCTTCCCTTCTGATAAAGTTCGTATTAACAATAATATAACCAATAAGGATTTACTACTATAAACAAAAAATAACAAACACTACAAAAAAGATACGAAATATTAGTGTTCCTATTAAAAAGTTACAACAAACCGAAAAGTTTAAATACTAGTTATACTGCTTATTATAATCACCTCTTTTTGCCCAGGAGAGGACGTTCAATCTATCTAGTTAATAAGATTGGACCTCCTCTTCAAGGGTTTATAGAGAGAGCTGAAAGAACGTAATCCTGTCTAAAATCAGGCACTGCTTTCTTTCAAATAAAAAACTATTTCACAATCCAAACATGTTTGACATTACAAAACTCTCTTACTCCTTCTCTAGAATAAATTCTCCCACTTCCAGAATTCTTATAACCTCCCCAAGGACACCCTGCCTTTGACATCCCATGTCTATTTATTTCAACAGTCCCCGCTTCAATCTGTCTAGCAATTTCTTCCCCAACAACTAAATCATTTGTCCAAATACTTGCAGTTAATCCGTAATCAGAATCATTCACCAATTTAATCGCCTCGTTAACATTATCAAATCTAACTATCGGCGTAATGGGTCCAAATGTTTCATCTTTCATAATTTTCATTGTATAATTAACATTAACCATAACTCCCGGTGTTAAAAAGTATCCTCTTTCTCCTAACCTCTGCCCGCCACAAACTAATTTAGCTCCTTTAGACAAAGCATCATCAATATGCTCAATCACTTTATCAAACTGGAATTTTACAGAAAAAGGCCCTATATCAACACTGTCGTCTAAAGGGTTTCCAACTTTTAATTTTAAAGTTTCTTCAACGCATTTTTCAACAAACTTATCATAAATTGAAAAATGACAATAAACTCTCTCAACTCCAAAACATACTTGTCCAGTATACATAGTTGAACTTTTAACTATCTCATGAGCAGTTCTATTAATATCTGCATCCTCTAAAACAATTGCAGGATCTTTTCCTCCTAATTCTAGAATAAATTTCTTAAGCCTCTCTCCACACATCTTACCAACTTCTCTTCCAGCTCTAACGCTGCCAGTTAAAGCAACCATATTTACATTGCTTTCAACTAGCTTTCTTCCAACTTCTTTTCCTCCAATAACAATTTGAAAAGCATTCTTGTTAAATCCAATTCTCCTCAATTCTTCAAACAACCCATGAATTTCCAGAGCTGTAAAACTACTATATTCAGAAGGCTTCCAAATAACATTATTGCCACATAATAAAGGAGGAATTATCATCGCCAGAGAAACAAAAACAGGAGCATTCCACGGAGATATTACAACAACAACTCCAACAGGCTCAAACACAACAATATTTTTTTCAACATTATTATCAAATAAAACATTATCTTTAATAAAATCAGGAATAATCTTACAAAAATCCAGAATCCTCTTTTTAGCAATCTCAATCTCATGTCTTCCAGCTTTAAGAGGCTTTCCAATCTCAAAAGCCATTACTCTAGCAATCTTCTCCTTACTCTCCTCCAATAATTCAACTAATCCTTTAACAATCTCTACCCTATTCTCAATTCTACTTCTGCTCCAATTCCTCTCTTCTCTTGCCATTTTAACTTTCTCAATAATCTCAATATCAGAATTCTCTTCCAACTCACCATAAATTTCTTCAGTTGTAGGATTTATTGAAACAATCTTTCCCATACACTTTAGAATAAAAACTGTTATATAATTATTATGCTAATAAAAAATATTAAAAAAATACCGGGATTTATTTAATTAACAACTAAATAATTATCTCCATAAAATAGATATTGATTCAAATTACCAGCCCAAAAGATTTATAATTACTTTACTAATTAATATAACAACATGACACAAATAACTTGGAATGATTTTGAAAAAATAGAAATGATAGTCGGGACAGTTCTTGAAGTAGATGATTTCCCAGAAGCAAGAAACCCCTCGTACAAATTAAAGATTGATTTCGGAAAATTTGATATTAAACAATCAAGCGCTCAAATTACTCAACTATATAAGAAAGATAATTTAGTCGGAAAGCAAGTTATCGCCGTTACAAATTTTCCTCCAAAAAAAATTGCGAATTTCTTATCTGAATGTTTGGTACTTGGTGTTGTTCTCGAAAATAAAAAAGTTGTTTTGTTGGAACCAGAAAAAACTGTCCCAAATGGTTATAGGATTACTTAGGGCGGGCTCGCTATTCTGAATTCTTCCTTTAAGAAACGTTGCACTAACAATAAATCCCTATCAGATGAAACTAATAAGAATTTAAAGATTACACAAACTTCGTATATTGCAATATAATAAGATCATAGCACCTAAGCTTACTTAAAAAAATAACTAACTCTTCCCCACAAACTCTGTATACTTACACTTTCCACAAAACAGCCTGTCTTTATGTTGTGCCAAAAAAACTCCGGCACCACATCTAGGACACATCTTTCCTCTCTTCACATTATCGCCTTCAATAACATAATGTTTCCATTTCTTTCCAGTAGGTTTATTCTTATGAGGTTTCTTACCTTTTTTCTCCTTTGTAACTCCTCCCTTTAATGCGGCCATTAAGCTTTAACCTCCATTGTCTTCTTCTCTTTCTTCTTTGGCTCTACTTTCTCCTTATCAGATGCAGAATCATAAATACTAAACTCAATCAAAAAAGATCTACTTCCAAAACTTCCTTTTATGCCATATACAACAAAAACACTTTCATCAACTTTAAATTTATCTATTATTAAGTTTTTAACTTTCTCGAATCCAGGATTACTGTCCATCTCAATAACTGCCCCAATTTCTCTTCTCTTCAGCAGATCATTTCTAAAATCTTTCATAATCATCATCTGAATCTAGCTCCGTAAACACCTTTTTCTTTTATACCCAAATTTTTAGCTATCTCTGAATCTTCTGGTTTTAATATAGCCATCTTACCTCTTAAATTCTCAGACTCTTCTTTTGATAATTTTTTCTCACTGCTAATCCCGTTTTCATTAATATCGAACATCTTTACTACTTTTTCCATTTTACTTCTTCTTGTCCTCCTTCGTATCCTTCTCTGATTTTGCAATTTTCTTAGCTATAGATTCTCTTTTCTTTTTATCATCACTAATCCATTCTATCTTCCCTAATCCTGGCTGTCTCATTGTCAGCCCTATTTTAGGTTGTTCCCCTTTATAACTAATAGCGACGATCTTTGCAATACAATTGTCTCCCTTTGCCAAGCTTCTCCTACTAGATTTCCCACTTAAAGTCCCTGTCTTATTCAAAGAAACATAATCGTCCATTGTTTGAGAAATATGTATCATTCCTTGAGCAGACCCTATCTGTATAAATGCTCCAAAATTTGTAATCTCGCTTATTGTTCCATAAACAAGTTCATGCAATTCTGGCCTCCAAACAATTAGTTTAAAAATAGATTTATAATAAGATGCTCCATCTCCCGGAATTATAACTCCATCCTCTATTTTTTCAACGCCAACTATCTTAATAACATATCCTAATTCTTTATTTACCATCCCTACATAACTTTCATCTAGTTGCTTAGAAACAGCTTCACGAGTAAGCAAGCCAAAATGCTTTGGTTCAACTCTCACATGATCCTCAACTTCAAGCAAATAAAACATTTTTCTCCATCATAATAATATATGTTTAACTAAACTGAAAAGAAAAATTCACTTTAAAAAGTTTACTATTTTCCCTTTATTGGTATATTAGTTCTTAGCTTTCTCTTTCTTCTTTTCAAAATAAGATAATCTTGCTCTTGGACTGCACTTTTTAAATGATATAAATAGTCAATGCCTATAAACCCACTCATTACAGAACTCACAATTTCTCTCAACAGCACAAGCCTTAAAGCCTTTTTCATAACAATTCAAAATCTCATGAGCTGTTTTAATCAATTCTTCCTCAACGGCAAAAACATTAAATCCCTCCATCCTAGAAGAATTAACCGCATAAGCATTACCAACGTCGTCTAACTCAAACTCCAAAGGTTTTTCATGTCTAAGCATATCAAGTGTGATCCTTCTTACTCTGCCTAAACCTAAAGAAGAAGCAGCCAAAGCATAATAACCAAGTTGCCAATTCCTTGCTAAAAAAGGCACAACACTCTTTCCAGTTTTATAATCAATTATTTCAATACCATGAGAATTAAAGTCTATTCTATCAGCAAACCCGACAAAATTCAATCCTCCTATTTGTGTTTTCAATAACTGCTCTGTTTTCGAATTTCCATTATATTTTCCATAATTCCTGGCAAAAAAAACTCTAATCAACTGTAAAGCATCAGCCAGATTAACAATTTCCCAGTCATTCTCCATATGAATTTCTTTTGCCAGATTTTCAAAATCTTTTAACGTTCTAAAACAACCCTTGACACCAGCTTCCAAAACTCTATGTATAAAACTACCAAGCATAATTGCCTCCCAATAAATTGTTTTCTGTTCCGGCATATTGTAAACATATCTATATTCATATTTCTTTTGACAATCAACAAACATTAACAAAGCAGAAGGAGAAAATGTCGGCTCCTTAACAGAGTTTTCTTTTCCCGCTCCAATAAATTGTACATTATTTATAACATCAGGCTCTTTATATTTCTCCTCCAGCTCAAGAAAATATGAAAAATCAGGGTTATCTTTATACTTAACATCCAATAAGAACTGTGAAGGATAATATCTCCTACCACTATGTTCATTAGCATTAGTCAAAATAAGCTTCTCCTTAGCACGAGTAAAAGCATCATAGCA